>DASYBJ010000467.1:0-5511 GCA_036500845.1 Acidobacteriaceae bacterium | reverse complement strand
TTTGAGGAGCTCGATTAGGTCTATGCAGTGTTTTGCAAAGTTCGTTCGCCTGCAGGTGGAAATTGCCTACAAACAGAATGGGGCCCGGGAGAAAACTGGTCAAAATCCGCCGTGCAGATTGCCCTTGGTGACAGCGTTGTTGGGTTTGGGCCCACAGGCAATACATGGGGGAAGCGATGAAAGGTTACGCGCGGTGGCCTGTCAGCCATCCCACAGACCTGGGAAGAAAGGTAGGCTTGCCGGGTTATTTCTTGCGACGATTGCCTCTCGAGCCCCATCGTAAAGGGACAAGCTCGCGCGAAAGTGGAGACCTATGGAGGGAAGAACTATGACCCAGCCACCATTAGGAACCAAGTGCAGCGATTGTGACTGCTGCTATGCACAAATTGCGATCGGGGACGGTAGTGCACTCTGTTGGGAATGTGATGCGGGTGAGCCCTGCAAGGGAAATGAGGGACTTCGAAAGCCACTACAGACGGCCGCATCGCGCCCAGCGTACCAGTCTGAGCCGCTCCGATGATTCAGTCCCAGCGTTGCCGGGACCAAAAATTCCGACAGCACAGTTCGCAGGACCAGGGGTAACAGCCGAATAAGGAGAGCAGGTGAGCTGTGACGCGCCGCCGAGGAATACGCCTAGTATTGGGGTCACCACAATGCGTGCAAACTGCATGTTTCGTACGTACCCGTGGTTCGGCGACCATCTCGACCATCTCGACCGTGTCGTGAGTGAATGAAGAATGCAATGGCCCTAACCTCGCGAGATAGTTGATACCCTGTCTCTTGATGGATGATGAAATGCCCGCGGAAGAGGCCTCCGCTGCCAGCCAACGATGTTAATTTCTATGAACAGGGCGGATTCGTCGCGCACGTCGACGAAGGGCTGATCGGAGTACGCGCATCCTCGGCGAGACAGTGCACGGACCAGCCGTCGCGGTGCATGACATTAGCGAGGATTCGCACGAGGGAGTGCAAAACTGACTCCATTGCTGATCGATGCGCTCGACAGCAGTATCGACCGCACGCGGGCATGGCTCAAAGCAAAGGATAAGCTGGGCCATATTGAGGAAGACACACACTTCCACGGATTGATCGCGGACGCGAGCGGAAACTATGAACTCTGCCGCGTGGTTTCCAATATCCAAAACCAGATATGGCTGTTCCGCTGCAAGACTTACAGCCTCTCCTCCACCACCGCCCCCCAGGCGCTCATAGCGGAATTCTCGATACGTTGAAACAGGATGACCGGCAAGCCGCGCGGAAAGCGATGCGGGACCATATACGACTTGTCCAAGATCGGCTTATCCACGACCTGGAGGCCCGGTAGGGTGGTCTTCTTCGCGAATCGAAGACCGGGAGTAGCTCTGGAATCGGCGTAATGGTACAATTTTGTTGTGAATCTTCTTTCCACCTCGATTCTCTGTTCGATGTGTTGTTCGTGCACATCGTGGGCGGAGGATTGTGCAGGTGAACGGCATCGTTAGCCGGATTCCTTAAGAATCTTCATAGCAGTTTAAAGGCCCACGAGAAACCCGCTCGTGGGCCTTTTGTCTTGGTGGAGAAAGGTGTGCCAGGTGATCGAACAGAAATACTTCCTGATGCGAAAAAACTCAACGGGACTTGAGCGTGGGGCGTGGGCTTCGCCTTCTACCGGTGACCTGTATTGCGGCGTTTGCCTGCGCGGGCCTATTGAAGCAACGATCGGAGCGGCCTGCGCGCTATGCTCAAGCCAGGTCATCCGGCAATTTACGGCAGTCCGTGGCGGGACGGCCAGATCTGCTTTGGCAGCCATTCGCGCAGAAAGAACAAAGCGCAAGGAGCAAAGGTTGATAGCAGCGGAGCGCACCGGCAACTTACTCATAATGCGTGCCGGGTAGGTGGTTTGGGAAATGCCGCGTGAGCGCGGCTACGAGGCGGATTGGTAACGGTTGCCCTCCGGCGGCCGGTGCCGATCTGCGAGGCTGGGGCGGGGCGTACACCCGCCCCGTCTCATGGAAGACGGGAGTTATCTGCGAATCCCTCGCGTCACGTTTGCAAGGGCCCGGAAAGGCAAGTCCTGTATCCCAAGGCGGGAACTAGGCTGCCATCGACATTTTGGACATCTTCGTGCAAGACTCGGCGCAACGCCTGCACATTTCGGCGCAACGCATCATCGTTTCGTTGCCCTTTGCCATTTTCTCGCACATCATCGCGCAGCTCATGCACATCTCGGCGCACATGCCGCAGACCTTGGGGCACATCGGGCTCATGCGCATCATGCATTTCATAGCCATGTCGCACATATCCGAGCAGTCCTGCATCATGCAGACCATCTCGGCAGTCATGGTCATGCCGCTTTTTATACACCCCATCATCGTTTCGCCGCACATCGTCATGCAGCTACAACAGTCGTCCATACAGCGCTGCATTTCCTGCGTACGCTCCATAGTCATCATGCTGGTTTTCTCCAATTTGGGATTTCGCGTCCGTATCAGGCGCGGATGCTGACAGCATACTCCGCCGGGTGATCGTTGTCTTCAGGAGTATTGAGTGCCGGGGCCACCTCCGTCGCTTCCGAGCGCCGTAATTCGTCTAGAGTCCATCTCCCACTGACCTCGAGAACAGATCAACGGCTATTCATGAGTTCCTGAAAACGGAGTGCGTCAAAAAGTCGGGGGTCAGGCGGCTTCCGCTCGAAACCGCGGGTACCACCGGCGAAAGATCTCCTCCAATTCGTTGTTGAGGACTTTCGCCCTGGTTTGTAACAACAGGTGGGCGCCGCGCAGCGTCCACTGCATCTGTTGCTTCTTCACAAACCGTCTGCTGACTACCTGGTTGATCGTCGATTCCACAAATGCGGTGCTGATCGTTTTCACCCTGCCGCCTGCGCTCGCCGAAGTTCGGAATAAAGTCGCGGTTGCTGCGTATATAAGTTTCGAACTCCGTGATGCCGTCGGCCACCTTCTCCGCAGCGGCTGAGTGCGCCCGGATGGGACTCAGGTCCACCACCAGGTGGACCTGCCGGTCGAGAGCCTCCTCGGTGTTCCCATGCCACAGCAGGTGCTTGCGCCCTACGTTTTGTCCAACGCATTTGCTGGAGCTTGACCATTCGCTTACTGACCATCTGATTGACGGCAGATTCGACAAAGGATGTCGAGATGGTTTCGTTGTGGCGATAGCGGTCACCGTAATTCGGGATCGACTTCCGATTGACCTCGATGTAGTGCCCGAATTCCCGCACTGCTGTCAGCCGTTTCGCCGCCGTTTCGCTCTCGTCTTCCGAATCTTCCAAATCCCACACCAGAAATCGACTCTTTTCAACGCCTGGTATACATTTCCATGCCAGAGATACCACTTGAGCCGTTCCAAATTCTTGTGGATCCGCGCCGTATCCAGTGTTTCCGGAGAATCGTCATCTTCACTCTGCTGCGGTGTGAAGCCAAGCATTTGCTTTCACCCAAGTGTGCCGCAGAACATGCGGGGTCACCCGTTTAGAGAGAAGATTCGGGCACGCTTCAGCATCGGCTTTGACAGCCTGGCGCACAATGTAGTCCAAGCCGTCACTCGAAAGTGGTGTGCCGCGTACCTGCAACTGCAGATAAGTAGTCGAGCCGAACCGGACCTGTCCGCGCGACGGTGTTATCCCTAGTACCTGCAGATCGAGCTCTGGTTGCCACACTGGGGCCAGGAGTCGATGCAACACCACTACCATCTGCGCGTCGTTATCGGTGCGTTGCGCAAAAAACTGGAGGATACCCCATCTCATCCAACTTATCTAATCACCCATAACTATCTCGGCTATTGCTTTAGCGGTCGATAAGTCAAGCCAACAAATACTGTCGTCACCTCATCGCAAGGAGTCGTAGTTTATGCCTTCTTTAGCGCTTGAACTATAGGATTGGATTGTATTGGCTAGGAGGTACTTTCATGACGTTCAGATTTCTTCTATTGTCCACTTGCATCGCTAGCATCACTTCCGTTTGTATAGCACAGCACCACCACAACGGTGGTGAAGGCCTCTCTCCCGAAGCTCTCGTTAAGCTCGGTACCGTGCAATTTCCCATCTCGTGCAGTGCCTCCGTTCAGGCTCCATTTGAACGTGGCGTCGCTATGCTCCACTCCTTCTGGTATGAAGAAGCTCGCAAGCAGTTCGCTTCCGTGACTCAATCTGATCCCTCATGCGCCATGGCGCAATGGGGTCTCGCTATGACCCAGTGGCGGCCCTTTTGGGACGGCATGCCGGAGGACCGACGCAAGGTAGGGATCGAGGAGATCGACAAAGCGGCAGCGCTTCACCCCAAGACCGACCGCGAACGCCGCTACGTCACCGCATTGAGCGGCTACCTGCACTCCGACTCCGCACGAAATGCAGCGGCGGTCAGTATATATGCAGATGCGATGGGTGAGCTGCACGCCACATATCCCAGCGATGTCGAAGCCCAAGCCTTCTACGGTCTTGCACTTTCCGCAGCCGCCTCTCTTGATCCGAAAGATCCTATTGCGGCCGATCGCAAAGCTTTGACCATACTGATGCCTGGCTTCAAGGCCTACCCAGACCATCCGGGGTTCGCGCACTATATTATCCATACCTGCGACAACCCACAACTTGCTCGCGAAGCCCTGCCCGCTGCTGAGAAATACGCGGCCATCGCACCCGCCTCGGCCCACGCCCTTCACATGCCTGGCCACATCTTTGCGCGGCTTGGTATGTGGCAGGAAGACATTGCGGCCAATCTGGACTCGGTCAACGCTTCGGAACTGGCCGCAAAAGAGCACCTCGACGGAGCCGCCCATGAGATGCACGCTTATGAGTTCCTGCTTTATGCCTTTCTGCAGGACGGCGATGATGTGCGGGCACGAAAGATCTACGAATATACCAATCCTATGATCCAGCATCTCTCAGCGATCCCCGGCATCCAGAATGACGGCATGTATATGTACACCACTTACGTGCAAGTTGAATTTCCGTCCATTTATCATCTGGAACGCCACGAGTGGAAGGACGTTCTTGCCATTCCTGAGCCGGCGCATCCACTTGTTTCATCTCGTTATTTTCGTCTGTGGGCACAGACGATTGCCGCCGGCCACTTACGCGATGCTGGCGCGGCCGATCAAGCTGTGGCGAGCGCGCAGTCGATCTATAGGGCAGTCGAAGCTGAGGGCTCACCGATTTCAGCCGAGATTCACGCAACGTTTTTGAGCATGCAAGCTTGGCAAAGTTATGCGCATCATCGCGATACCGATGCTCTGGCAAAACTCTCCGCTTCCGCAGATGAACAGGATCGCGTGGGACAGGCGGAGGTCGATATCCCAGCGCGTGAAATGTACGCCGATATGCTACTTGCAGAGAGCCACCCTGCTGAGGCGCTGACCCAGTACAAGACCGATTTAAAGCTGAGCCCCAACCGCTTCAATGGACTTGCAGGCGCGGCCCAAGCCGCAGTGGACGCTGGCCAAAAGGACGAGGCTCGCCGTCTCTACAGCCAGCTACTGCAGGTCACTGACGGTGGACGGGAATCACAGCGCCCGGAGATC
>DASYBJ010000466.1:0-56912 GCA_036500845.1 Acidobacteriaceae bacterium | reverse complement strand
TGATTGCAGCTTTCGCAACGAATCGGATTCGGGGAAGAGGCGTACCGCCGCCTCGAGCAGCCTGCAGGCGCGTTCGCGCTGTTGGATTCTGAGCCGCAAGGCCGCGGCCCGCAAAAAGATCTTTTCGCTGGCGAAGTGTTGGAGAATCGCCTCGGCCGCGTCCGCGGCGTCATTGTCGTCCTGGACCAGAACACATGCCTTCACCAACCGGTCGTGACACTCCAGCATCTTCGGCGTTAGCTTGATCGCCCGGCGTAGCCTGCGAAATCCGGATTTGTGAAATCCGAGGCGCACTTCCGTGTAGCCGAGCTTGCTCTCCAGGGCGCTGCGAAATTCCGTGCCCAGTGAATCGCCGTCTTTCTGCGTCAGTTTGCGGGCGCGCAGGTACATTGCGCGTGCCTCCTCGAGCCGCCCCGTGTCGTGAAAAATGTCAGCTAAGGACCAGGCGCGGATCACCGCCATATCTCCATGATCTGGAATTTTCTGGAAGGCTTGGACGGCCTCCTCGAAACGCTGCTTTTCCCGTTGAATTGTGCCGATCATCGCCCATGCATCCGCGTCCCCCGGGTTCAGCCGGACAGCGTTCTCGAAGCACTCGAGCGCTGCTGCGCTATTTCGAAGACCTTCCCGCTCGACGATTCCCAATTGGATCCATAGATGTTGCATATTGGGCGATTCCTCGAGTGCGGTGCGCAGGACCTTCCGGTAGTATTCCTGCTTTTTCCCGAAATAGGAGGCGTCTGCCAGCTGACCGAAGTGGAGGATGCGAAGGTCGGATCCACAAAGCCTAAGACCGGAACTGGAAATTTGTGGCTCCACTTGTTCGTGGACTCTTCCCGAGAAAAAGATCGCAGGATGACGCCGGAAAAGCCGGCAAAGACGGTGTTCCACGTAGCAAGGAGCATCCTTAGCGCGTGCGACGTTGTCGTGGTTTGGCCGCGAGAGGCTGCCTGCGATGCAAGTGAATCGCTCGCGCGTGTAGTTACGGATGACCAGTTGATAGCCGCCGACTCCTGTGTTGCGGTCCAGTAGCTCCGGAATGGCACTCGCTGCTTCCGGAGTAAGTTCTTCGTCGGGGTCGAGTACCAGAACCCAATCTGTTGTCAGCGGCTCCAAGGCCGCATTGCGCGCTTCGGCATAATGATCTTTCCAGGGAAAGGGCACCACGGTCGCTCCGAACTCGGCAGCGGTATCGCGTGTGTTGTCGGTAGAGCCGGTGTCGGCGATCACGATCTGATCGACCAGGGAGCGCACGCTTTTGAGGCAATGGCGCAAATCGTCGCCCCCGTTCTTGACGATCATTGAAAGGCCAATTGTGGCCATCTGCTTCTCCTTTCGTTTTAAGAGGTTCAGCCGTTGGCAAAATCGCAAGCCGGGGGCCAGAATAGGTCCAAGCAGATTGGTCTTGTCTAATTTAGCGAGCTATGGCGCGCTTCCGCGGTTGCCGCTGGGATCGCGCGCTGTTGCCACAGCAACTTTGAAGATTGCGTTAGAAACGGGCTCTGGGAAGCACGACTAGGTCAACTCTGCGGTTCCGGGCGCGCCCTTGCTCGTCGGTATTGGGAGCACATGGACGGTACTCCGCGTAACCTGCAGCAGACAATTTTTCCGGGTGGTAGTTGTACTGCTCGACGAAGGCTCGCGCTAACGTGGCCGCGCGCGCCGTTGAGAGCTCCCAATTGGAAGCGAACTGCGGGCTGCGGATCGGTATGTCATCCGTATGTCCCTCGATGCGAAGCTCGTTCGGTAACATTCTCAACTGCGAAGCAATTCTTTGAATGGTAGGCGCAGAGCTTGGCTTCGGGGTTGCCGAGCCGCTGTCGAAAAATCCGATCTCGAGCAAGGAGATCACTAGCCCATCCCGTGAGAATCGCAGGGCCACGGTATGCTCGCGAATCTCGCGAGCGAGCGCGGATTCAAGAGTCTTCTTCAGTGCGAGCAGATCGGCACGCTGCGCATCGGTGCCGGCGAAGGGAGCGGCATCTGCTATCGTGGGCAGCGCATAGATGGTGCTCGCCGCATTCGGAGGTGTCAGAGCTGGAATCTTCGCTGAGGGTGCGAAGATTCCCAGCTCGGAAAAAGCTGCCTGCATGGCTGCCGCCATCTCGGACTGCCGCGGGCGGTCGGAGCGCGCGCTGGCGAAGAGCACAACAAACAGCGCGAAGATCATCGTGACAAAGTCGGCGTAGGAGACCAGCCAGCGCTCGTGGTTGGGCCCACCGTGACTCCTCTTGCGGCTCATGCCGCTGCTCCTTCGCTCGGGTTTTTGTTTTCCGCGAGGAAGGTACGCAGCTTGAGCTCCATCATCCGCGGGTTAAGGCCTTCAAGAATCGAGACCACGCCTTCAAGGACCATCTGCTTGACCAAATGCTGTTCATGAATGCGGATCTTCAGCTTGCCGGCAGACGGCAGAAACAGGAGATTGGCGCTGCCCACTCCGTAAATCGTTGCGACAAAGGCGACAGCGATGCCACGCCCCACTTCATCGATCTTGTCCAGGTGCTGCATTACTTGAATCAAACCGAGCACGGCGCCCAGGATACCGATCGTCGGGGCAAATCCCCCGGCCGATTCGAAAACTTGCGGCACCCGTTCTTCTGACTCGGTTTGATTGTCCAGCTCCAGTTGCATGATCTTTCTGAGCTCGACCGGATCGGTGCCGTCGATTGCCAGCGTGAGCGCTTGCTTCATGTAAGGGTCCTGCACAGTGGCAAGACTCTGATCGAGAGAGATGATGCCGTTGCGGCGCGCTTTGTTTGAGAATTCGACGAGTTGGCGCAATGCGAATTCGCCGTCGGGCGCACTTCCGGTGAATACCTTCAGCAACTGCTTACTCGCGGCCAGGACTGTGCTCAATGGGTATTGCAGCATCACCGCTCCCAGCGTTCCCCCCAGCACGATCATGGCCGCCGTGGGCTGCAGTATCTGCTGCAGGCTGCCGCCTTCGAGCATGAGCCCCGCCACGATTCCACCTATAGCAACCGCAATTCCGGCAATGCTGCTCTTATCCACGTCCGACTCCTCAAACACTTGCTCGCCGCTTATCGCGGGTTGCTCTCTTCGGTTTTGCTTTCTGAACGAGAAGAAACCGCGTACGCGGAATTGGCGCTGACCGCCGATGCTTGAGCTCCTGAGCCCTGTGCCTGCGCGGCGGCCACGTCCCCGAGTAGCTTTGTGCGATGCGCCAAAAACCGCGCAGTCACCTCGGCGCAGGGTTCACGGACAACGATCTTCTCCCCGGTTACCAGCGTGATGGTGGTATCCGGCGAGGATTCGATGTATTTGATCAAATCGGAGTTCACAACCAATGGATTGCCGTTTAGCCGGGTGAGTTCAATCATGCTGGCTTCCTTCGCTACGATTCTTCGATGTTATCGGCAGCGGATTGCATGATCTAAGCGGGCTCCCGGAGAAGACGTCTTCCACGCGATTTTCGCGATCCCTCGTGGCCGATCCTTTATTTCTTTGCGAAGTTGCCGATTACCTAACCGTTCGCGGTTCCTTCTAGTTTCCGATCTACCCGGAACGAGAGGCCGGAACCAAACTACCCAGTCACCAGCCAAAAGGAGAGAACCTTATGTTAGGAGTCCTGAACAACATATCGGCGCTGTATGCCGAGAACAACCTGACTCGCACCCAAAGCAGCCTGCAGACTACCCTGACCCAGCTATCCTCCGGGTCGATTCTCAATTCCGGTGCCGATAACCCCGCCGGTCTCTCGCTCGCCAACGGCCTGGCTGCGAACAGCGCCGCGCTCACCCAGTCAGCCGCCAATGCCAACCAGGGAGTCGGACTGCTGCAGGTTGCCGATGGTGCGCTCTCGCAGGTCACGAATCTGCTCAACAAAGCTATCACGTTGGCGACAGAGGCTTCCAACGGTACCCTGAACTCGACCCAGGATGCTGCCGCCAATCAGGAGTACCAGTCGATTCTGGCCGAAATCAATAACATTGGCAGCACCACGACCTATAACTCGCAGGCCGTCTTTACTGGCGCCACGGTCGCGATCTACACCGGCGATTCCTCCACCGCGGGCGCTTCGGTCGACTCGCTCTATTTTGCGAAGCTGACTTCCTCGAGCGTCGGCGACGCCAACGGAAAAGTCAGCTTGACCGCTGCTTCTGGCACGGTGCCGGCGACCATCACGTACACGGCCACGGCTTCCACCACCAATCAGATCGATCTCTCGACGACCAGTCTTACGAGTGCCACTTTTGCTCAGGCAGCTTTGGCAGCTTTGAACATTGCGACCTCCGATGTAGCCGCGCAGCGTGGTTATCTCGGTTCCCAGATCAACACTCTCAACTCGGTTTCGAATGTGGAGAGCACTCAACAAGTGAACCTTGTCGCGGCACAGAACGCGATCTCGGCCACGGACTATGGGCAAGCGACCACGAACATGTCAAAGGAACAGATCCTGACCCAGACGGGCATCAGCGCTCTGGCACAGGCCAACTCCAGCCAGCAGGCGGTGCTCAAGCTGCTGCAGTAGTTCGCCTAACAGGCTGCGGAAAAACGCGCCGAAGCAACAAGCGAGGCGCAAGAAGATGTATCACCCGAATCGGAGCACCCCAAGGAATAGACGGTTCGTTCGCCGCAAACTAGTTTTTCAGCAGCCTGTTGAAGCGATTGCGTCTGGCCGGGATTTGATTGTGCCCGAGGGATCGTGAAAGCAAAAGTCCGGCAGAGGCTGAATGCTCTGCTTTCTACGCGGCTGGATCTCCTCCAGCCGCGATTTTTTTTATCCCGCGAGTTGAGTTTTCTTAGAGTTTGCCGATAGACAGGCCAAGTGGGGAGCAACGCATGGGAACGGTTGGTCTTAGCTTTGGATCGCCTACAGGTGGGCAGGGGTTTAATGTCGCGACAACGGTAAGCCAGATTATGTCCAACTATCAGGCAATTGAAACTCCCTGGAAGAACCAGCTTACGTCGCTTCAAGCACAAGACACCGCTTTGTCGACGATTGGGACGGATCTGTCGTCTTTATCGACGGCATTCAGCGCGTTGACCAACTTCCAGGGAGCCTTGGCGTCGAAGGAGGGTTCAAGCTCTGATCCCAGCATTCTCGCGATCACCTCGGCGGGTACCTCGGCGGTCGCCGGGAGCCATACCATCTCCGTGACGAAGTTGGCCACCACCAGCTCGTGGAGTACGTCGAGCACTCGCATTGCGGCGACGGATACGCTTGCGGGCTCGTTTTCAGTGCAAGTGGGTTCGGGCGCGGCGCAGACTTTCCAACTCAATTCGAGCAACAACACGCTCTCTTCTCTTGCTGCCGCGATCAACAACGCGGGAATTGGTGTTTCCGCGAATGTGATCACAGATTCCACCGGCTCCTTCTTGTCTCTGGTAAGCGGGACCAGCGGCAGTGCTGGAAATCTTACCCTTTCGGGCAGTCTTACTGACCAGACTGCGAGTGGAACGCCGGCGGTGAATTTCACGCAGGCGCAAGCGGGTGCAGATGCCCAATTGACAGTGGACGGAGTGAGCCTGACCAGTGGCTCGAACACGGTCACCAACGCAATCCCTGGAGTAACCTTCCAGTTGCTCCAGGCCAACCCCTCGACTCAAGTTCAGATGGAGATCACCAACAACACGTCAGCGGTCACCGGCACGGTCCAAAGCTTTGTCAACGCTTATAACACTGTGGTCAAGGATGTGAATGCGCAGGAAGGAAACGACTCTTCGGGAAAACCGGAGCCGCTCTTCGGCAGTTCGACCATCGCGCTCCTGCAGGAAAAGTTAGGCGCAGCGATCAACACCACCACCTCCGGGTCGGGTATCAACGGTTTTGGAGCGCTAGGTATTACCATCAACAACGACGGAACACTCTCGCTCAATACCGACACCCTCAACAGTGCACTGAACCAAAACTATCAGGGAGTAGTGAACTTCTTTCAAGGCGCCAGCAGTGGAGGCATGAATTTCAGCAATGTTCTCTCCGGGCTCAGTTCCTCCTCGTCAACTGGCGTGATTCATGTGACCCTGAAGTCGAACGCGGCGCAGGAGAGCGCTCTAAATGCCAGCATCACAAACGAAAACTCAATCATCGCCACGCAGACGGCAAAAATTACTGCCGAGCTGAACTCTGCCAATCAAACACTGCAGGCGATTCCAACACTACTCAGTGAGGTTAGTGTGATGTATTCGGCGATTACTGGGTACAACCAGTACCATCCATGAGATTCGACTATCAGCAGCATGCCCTGGCCAGCTCCAACCCAATCGAGTTGGTGGTCGCACTCTATGACGGGGCGATTCGCTTCCTGCGCCAAGCGATCGTTGCCGTCGAGGCCAACGATCTTGGTGCTCGGCGCCAGTCGGTGAAGCGGGCCCTCGACATCTATTTGCATCTTCAATCCAGGCTCCGCTACGACGTGGATAGCCACGTTGCCGGGACGCTCTCGCAGTTTTACTCGGAGATGTTTCGTTACACCCTGCTCGCCTCTTCGGCGAACTCTCGCGAAGGCTTTGAGAGGATTATCAACCGGGTCGCGCAAGTACGAGACGCGTGGAGAATAGCGTCGAATGACTCCGCAGCCCTTAAAGCGTTGGCGCGTGGATAGCCTTCACGCTTTGTTGCGAGGCATCCTGGAACCGAGAAACCAGTCCTGCGCCAAACTCGTCCGAAGAGTACGCCCGCCGCGTACATTCTGCGCCATCCCGAGAATCACTCGACATCCCGAAGGTACGTGCGCCTCAATTGAACGCGCGACCACTGGCCAACGCGCAGCGAAGGACTTCTATCCTCAAGAGAGGCTGCTTCAGGACTTGCTCGCGCAACGCCACAGGAATCTGCGTTAACCTGTTTGGCGGGCCTATTCGCGCGTTCTTGGCGATACCGAGCCAAGTACGATCAGGAAGGACAACATGCAGGCAGCAGTCTATTACGGCAAAGAGAACGTTCAAGCCGCGGAATGGCCCGAGCCCGTTTGTGGCGAGCGCGATGTTCTGGTGCGGGTGAGCGGTACCGGGATATGCGGGTCGGACATGCAGATCTATGCGGGAAAACATCCGCGTGCTCAGGCTCCATTCGTTCCTGGACACGAGATTTTCGGCCGTGTCGACGTAATTGGCGCCAAGGTGGACAGTAGATGGAAAAGGAGTACTCGGGTTGCCGTCTATCCCCTGATCTCCTGCGGTAAATGCGAGCCGTGCCTCCGGGGAAACGCGCATGTGTGCGCAAAGTTAGGGCTCGTCGGTGTCGATCGGGATGGCGGCTTCGCCGAACTGGTGAAAGTCGCGCCTGATCAACTGGTCGAGGTTCCAGACTCGATCCCCGATGACGAAGCTCCCATCATCGAGCCGCTCGCGGTGGCCGTACATGCCGTCCACGAATCGGCGCTCCGGTTGGGGGACTCTGTCCTGGTGACGGGCGGCGGCCCGATCGGCAATCTGCTGGCACAAACCTTGCGCGCTGCCGGTGCGGGCCAGGTTGTCGTCTCTGAGGTCAGCTCATTTCGCCGGAAGCTCATCGAAGATCTGGGATTTCCAGTGATCGTTCCGGGCGAAGAAACTGCCCCCCAAGCCCTCAATCGCATCCTCGGCAAACCGTACGTCGATCTCGTGTTTGAGGCCACTGGACAAACGGCCGCCTACCGTGACGCGGTCACCTGCTGTGCGGTTCGCGGTCACATCAGCTTCGTTGGAATTCCTAAATCCACACCGGAAGTGGACATCCAGGGGGTCATCTTCAAGGAACTGAGCACAGCCAGCGCGCGAGTCTATCGCATGCGTGATTATGATGGGGCTATCAGTCTATTAGCGCGGCGCGCTGTCGATGTTCGCTCGCTCATCACAGATCGCATTCCGCTAAAAGATGCTCCGCGCGCCTATGAAGAAATGAAGCACGCTGACAAGAGTGCCAAGATCGTTCTGGTTCCGAACGCATAACTTGCTCGCGCAGCCCCTGCCCGAACTATAGATTGTGGTCCGATCCGCGGCCTAAACCACGGATAGCCGTTTTTCTCAGAGCCGTCGTATCCCTTCCTTAATGCGATAAGGATGAAAACTGTGCGTCCCGGCTGGTCCTTCTGCCCCAAGGGTGATACAACAGTGGGACTTCCCGAGAATCCGCCAGGCGGAACCGTGTCGATTTTCTGGTCTCGGCAACGTTTCGCAATCGGTAGTCCCGGGCGGAGGCTTGAACCGAGATGGGAACTCTTTCATCCTTGAAGCAGCAGCCCGCAGTGGAGGCCGCGTTTCCCGACCTCTATCCCTCGCTCGGACCGCAGGAAGCGAAGATAGAGGCGAATCGCTGTCTCTATTGTTTCGATGCACCTTGTGCCACTGCGTGTCCCACCCACATCGATGTCCCTACCTTCATCAAAAAGATTGCTTCCGGCAATCTTCGTGGCTCTGCTCACACGATTCTTGAGTCGAATATTTTGGCCCTCAGCTGCTCAAGAGCATGCCCGGTAAATGTCCTCTGTGAGGGCGCTTGCGTGATGCATCGGTACAACCGGCAGCCGATACAGATTGGGCTATTGCAGCGTCATGCAATGGAGGCGTTTTTGGCGTCTTCTGAACCCTTGCCCCCGGTTGCAACAGGCGACAGTCATCCTGGCCGTTTCGCAATGATTGGCGCAGGACCGGCATCGCTGGCGTGCGCCGCTGAATTGGCTCGCCGTGGTCATCACGCTACCGTCTTCGATCGGCGTCCGCTGCCGGGGGGTCTGAATACCCATGGGGTGGCGGAATACAAGCTGAAAGCGGAAGACAGCCTGCGCGAGATCAGACTGATCGAGCGATTGGGTGTGGAATTTCATTTCGAAGAGACAGTCGATCCGGCGCGCCTCGTCCAATTCGAAGAGCTGTACGATGGAATCTTTCTCGGCGTTGGTTTGGGCGCGATGCACAAACTCAGCATTCCCGGTGAAGACCTGGAAGGCGTGATCGATGCGCTCAGCTTGATCGCGGGATACAAGACAGGATCCATCGATAGCGTTTCCGATTCGGTAATCATCGTGGGAGCAGGAAACACCGCAATCGACGCCGCTATCGCAGCGCGCAGGCTTGGAGCCAAGGAAGTACGAATGATTTACCGGCGTGGCGAACAGGATATTCCGGCGTTTCGCTTCGAGTATGAACATGCCCGTGCGGAGAACGTCGTCTTTCATTGGTACCGTCAACCGATCGCGATCGTGGCTGAGCGAGGACGTGTCGCCGGAATGACCGTAGTTCCGGTTTCATGGGAAGGCAAAGCGATGCGGCTGGCTTTAGAGAAGAAAGAGACCATCGCCTGCGGCATGGTAGTTCCCGCGATCGGCCAATCGGCGCTCGCGGAGTTCCTGGGATCGGCTCGCGGGCTCAAGTTTGAAAATGGACTCGTTCAGGTCGACCGGTCCACAGGACAAACGAGCCATCCCCGCTATTTCGCCGGTGGTGACTGTGTGAACGGCGGTCGCGAGGTGGTCGATGCTGTTGCTGATGGCAAGCGGGCTGCACTTGCGATGGCGGCCGCTCGTGAGGTAGCCCATGTCTGAACCTGCAAGGAATGTACCTCCCGCCATCATGGCGGAACCGTCCCTGACGCTAGATTTCATGGGGCTGCAATGTCTGAACCCCTTCTGGCTTGCATCGGCGCCGCCCACGAATTGTGGCGAACAAGTCATGCGCGCCTTCGACGCAGGATGGGGTGGAGCGGTCTGGAAAACGATTGGAGAGCCGATCACCAATGTCTCTTCCCGCTACTCCTCGGTAGATTGGGCAGGACAGCGGATGATGGGGCTGAATAATATCGAGCTGATCAGCGATCGACCGATTGAGGTAAACATCCGCGAGATTGCCGAGGTGAAGCGGCTCTACCCGAAGCACATGGTCATCGCTTCCCTCATGGTCGAATCCCGGCGCGAAAGCTGGCACGAGATCGTATCACGCGTAGAAGATTCCGGTGCTGACGGGCTTGAGCTAAACTTCGGCTGTCCGCATGGGATGAGCGAGCGTGGCATGGGTTCTGCAGTAGGCCAGGTGCCGGAGTACGCCGAAATGATCACGAGCTGGGTGAAGGAGAAAGCCCGAACTCCTGTCCTGGTGAAGCTCACGCCGAACGTAACGGATATCCGAATGGTTGCCCGAGCCGCACGGCGGGGCGGCGCAGACGGCCTTTCTGCCATCAACACGATTAACTCGATTACCGGAATCGATCTCAATACTCTGACGCCACGTCCCGACGTCGGTGGCCGATCCTCCCATGGGGGCTATTGCGGGCCGGCAGTGAAACCGATCGCCCTGCACCTTGTCCAGCAAGTGCAAAGCGATCCGGAGGCTCATGCGCCCTTATCCGGTATTGGTGGAATCTCGAGTTGGCAGGACGCAGCAGAGTTCATGCTGCTCGGCGCCGGCACGGTACAGGTTTGTACCGCTGTGATGCACTACGGCTACCGCATTGTGGAGGACTTGGCCGACGGACTGCGCAATTGGATGCGCGAGAAGGGGTACGCGAGTCTTGACAGCTTCCGCGGGCTCAGCCTGCCTCAGCTGCAGGAATGGAAACATCTCAATCTGAATTACAAGATTGTCGCCCACATCCACGAGGAGAAGTGCATCGGCTGCAAGCTCTGTTACACAGCCTGTTGGGATGGCGCGCACCAATGCATCCACATGGACCGGGTGGTTCCTGGGCATCGGCCGCCGGCCGCGGTAGAGCGCCTAAGCCGTGAGAGCGTCACGGTCACACCCATTCCTAAGCTCGACTCGGCCGCCGCTCCGAACGGAGCAGCCCGCAAGGAAGCGTTTGCAACACCGCTGGCCTCGATTCCACGAGTGGACGCCGACGAATGCGTAGGCTGCAATCTATGCGCACTGGTCTGCCCGGTCGAAAACTGTATCACGATGGAGCGGGTCGATACCGGCTTACCGTCTGAGACATGGGAAGAACGTACAGCCGGGGCGGAGATTTCCAAAGTGATTGCTACACAGTAGGTGATTTTGCAAGGTCCGCGCTGATTCGGCGATTTGTGCAAAGTTCTGCGCGCGTCAAGATGGCAGTGCGAGAAACACAGGTGTTCCCTGATCACCCGCAGCATCCGCGCCGAAAACAGGACGCATGGAGAAGGCCCATGAATAAGGAGATTGGCGACGAGATAACACTCGAGGCAAGCGCGTCTCCGAGTGCGCATGACTCCTCGCTCTACAACGCCGATCTGGCGCCCGTACCGATCGAGCGGCGTACTTGGACCATCTACAACTACGCCTCGCTCTGGATCGCGATGTCGATCTGTATTCCCACCTACATGCTGGCATCCGGTCTGATCGCTGGCGGCATGAGTTGGCATCAGGCGATCGCCACCATCCTCATCGGCAATATCATCGTGCTTTTTCCCATGATTCTGAATGCGCATGCCGGAACAAAGTACGGGATCCCGTTCCCGGTATTGGTGCGGGCTTCTTTCGGCGTACGAGGCGCGAACATACCCGCAATGCTGCGTGCCTTGGTCGCCTGCGGATGGTTCGGGATCCAGTGCTGGATTGGCGGCCAAGCCATCCATTCCATGCTCATCGTAGTCTGGCCTAGCTTCGCGTCGGTCGCATCGGGAAAGTGGATCTGCTTTTTCTTCTTCTGGCTGCTGACGATGGCGATTGTGTGGCAAGGGATTGAAATGATTCGCTTCCTGGAGGACGTCGGCGCGCCCTTCCTGCTCGGTGTTGGGTTGCTGCTGCTGTGGTTCGTTAGCCACAAGGCCGGTGGCTTGGGCCCGGTTCTGCACGCCGGATCCCGCTTTCAAACGAGGGCGCAATTCTGGCATTTCTTCATTCCGTCTCTCACTGGCATGGTTGGCTTCTGGGCCACACTCGCTCTCAATATCCCCGACTTCACCCGCTATGCCACTTCGCAAAGGGCGCAAGCAGTGGGACAAATACTTGGCTTGCCACCGGCAATGACGCTCTTTTCTTTCATCGGAGTCGCGGTGACTTCGGCGTCGGTGATCTTATTCGGCGAGGCGATCTGGGATCCCGTCGAACTACTGGGCCGCTTCCGTCAGCCGTGGGTGGCGGTCATTGCGCTAATAGCCCTACTGATCGCCACCCTCAATACCAACGTGGCGGCAAACGTCGTCTCACCTTCGAACGATTTCTCCAATCTGAATCCCCGTCTCATCAGCTTCCGAATCGGCGGGATGATCACCGGGGTTATCGGACTGTTGATGATGCCGTGGAAGCTTCTCAGCGACTTCCATAGTTACATCATGGGATGGCTTGTGGGATATTCGGGCTTGCTAGGGCCGGTCGCCGGCATTATGCTCGCGGATTATTTCATCCTGCGGCATCGGGAGCTCCGGATTCTAGATCTCTACCGGCAAACTGGGGAGTATGAATACACCAGTGGATACAATTGGCGCGCTTTGCTTGCCCTTGTTGCGGGAGTGCTGCTCGCTCTCATAGGTTTGGTCGTTCCGCCCTTACGGTGGCTTTACGATTATGCCTGGTTTATAGGCTGCTTTGCGTCAGGCATACTCTATCTCGCACTCATGCGTGGCCGCGGGCCCCGAGTGCGCTAGGCCCTAAACAGAGTTGGCTTTTCCGCTGACTCATCAGCGATCCGGGGTGCCCCCATATCTAACACCTTGTTTGTGTCAGATGTGGGAAACCAAAACTGTATGCACCGAGATCCGCTGACCCACTGCGGTTCGCACCCCATCCAGTAGAACCACACGCCAACGCGTGATTGGCGAAGTCAGCCTTCGGCGGACTTCGCCCAGCAAGTTTGCTTGCCGAGGTAGAAACCAGTTTTTCCGCAGCCTGTAAAGAGGACACGCATGGATCAAAGCTCAGAGCCCCGTCTGGATCCACTGCATCGTCTTGGCCGCGAGCCTATCAAAAGCGGTCACAGCCAGTTCGATATGCGCGGGCTGAGTGTCTTCAATCTTGTTGTGGCTGATGCCGCCGACTGATTGCACAAACATCATGACTGTGGGAATCCCGGCGCGCGAAACTTCCGCGGCGTCATGAAGAGGGCCCGACGGCATCTTATGCGAGCTGCCGGCAGTTTCCCGGATCGCTTCATCGCATAGATCGACAAGATGAGTATGAAAGGGAACGGGTTCAATATTCCAGATTCTGGACCACTCGACGGAGCACCGTTCTTCTTTGGCGAACCGTTCACTAGCCTCGCGCGCATCCCGGAACATCGTTGCCAATACGTCTGAGTTTAGATCCCGTTGATCGAGCGTCGCCTCGCAACGTCCCACGACCGCGGTTACGATTCCAGGGAAGGTCTTCAAGCTTCCAATGGTGCAGACCGCATCCTTATGCTTGCCAGCAATGGATCGTATCTCGAGCGCAAGCTTTGCCGCAGCCGCAAGCGCATCTCGGCGCACCGCCATTGGTGTTGAGCCGGAGTGGGCTTCCTGCCCATGGAAGGTAACTGCGTGCCGTTCCACGCCTTTGGTTCCGAGCACTACCGCCAACGGCAGATGCATCGCTTCAAGCACCGGACCCTGCTCGATGTGCAGCTCAAGGTAAGCTGCCGCATTTTGCTGCTCTGCAGCCGCCTCTCCAATCTGGTCGACATTGATTCCACACTGCTGCAGAGCCTCCTCGAGCTTCACCCCGTCCCGGTCGATGCGCCCACGGTCGGCGGCAATCGTTTGGGTACGCGCAAAGGCAGAAGAACCAAAGAGACTACGCCCGAAACGTGCGCCTTCCTCGTCTGCCCAATCCACCAGGCGAACCGTCACCGGAGGCAACCCGTCGTAATCCTCGCTCATGCCTCGCAGCACTTCCAGGGACGTCATAACCCCAAGACTTCCATCCAGCCATCCGCCGTTCGGGACTGAGTCAAGATGACTTCCCAAGATTAAGGCCTGCTCCGACTTTCCCTTGAGTGTCACCCACACGTTGCCCGCAGCATCCCTGTGGTGTTCGACCGGCAAGCCGGCCAGCTTCTTGGTGAACCATTCACGCGCTTTCAGCCAAACAGGACTCCAAGCTACTCGCTGCGCACCACTCGCGTCGGCGGTAAGTGTCTGCAGCTCTCTCAGGTTCTCGAGCACCGTTTTAGGATTAGCCGGCATGCTCATCTCCAGGCCTGCCGATGTTGGGTTCACGGCGTAGAAATCGCCCGATCCCTCGCTGGCCGACGAAGGCGCCATCGCGGACTTGCACCTTGCCGCGCACCGTTACCACCCATGGACGTCCCTCGACATCAAAGCCATCAAAGGCGCAGTAGTCGTTATTGGAGTGATGGTCCGCCGCAGAGAGCGTCCCGCGATACCCGGGATCGTAGATCACGAGGTCGGCGTCGCTTCCTATCGCGATGGCGCCCTTGCGGGGGTAGAGGCCGAACAATTTTGCAGCGCGCGTGCTCAATGCATCTACAAATCGGTGGAGGCTCAAGCCGCCTCGCTTCACGCCATAGGTATACATCAGGTTGACCCGCTCCTCGAGTCCAGGAATGCCGTTCGGAATGTTTGTAAACGCGTCCTTGCCCAAAAGCTTTTGTTCCAGGTCGAATGGGCAATGGTCCGTCCCCACAGTATCGATCTCGCCGATCCTAAGTGCCTGCCACAAGGCCGCATGATTCCTCTTTCCCCGCAGAGGAGGAGACATGACATACTTCATTCCCTCGACTCCCTCTCTTTCCGCATAGGTCTTATCCAAAAGGAAATGAGGAAGCACTGATTCGACAGACAATTTCACTCCCCGCATCTTTGCATCTACCGCCGCCTTCAAAGCCGCTGCGCAGGAAAGGTGCACAACATACCCAGTTGCCTTCGTTGTCTCGAGAAACGTTGCGAATCGGGTGGTACCTTCCGCTTCGACCACCTCGGGACGGCTCGGCTCGTGCCATTCGGGCCCGGTCTTTCCCGCGGCCAGCAACTGCAGTTGTAAACGGCTCACGAGCTCTGCGTTTTCACAGTGTGCGGCGACGATTACGCCTAATTCATGAGCCAACCGGAGCGCTTGATACATCTCTCCGTCATCGATTCCGAAGAAATTCTTGTAGGCGAGAAAGATCTTGAACGAGGTCGTGCCGTCGGCAACAATCTCCCGCAGTTGCGCCTCAGTTTTCTGATCGAAGCGGGTCACCGACATGTGAAATGCATAGTCACAGCTGCTCTTCCCCTCAGCTTTCTCTTTCCAGAGGGAATAACCCTCCAACGCATCTTCCTTTCGGGAAGGACAACACATCTCGATCATGGTCGTAGTTCCGCCGAGCAGCCCAGCAACGCTGGCGGTCTCATACGTGTCCTTGGCAAAGGTTCCCATGAAAGGAAGGTAGATGTGTACGTGCGGATCGATGAACCCGGGAAAGACCAGCTTTCCGGCCGCGGAAATGATTTCGGTGCTCGGCGGAATGGCGAGGTCCGTACCAATTTGCGTGATCGTTTGATCTTCGATGTAAATATCGGCGCGGTATTGCTCCTCGCTCGTAACGATTTCTCCGTCGCGGATCAATAATGGCATGCGAGTTCCTATCTTTGTGGCTTTGAGAGGCTCTTGACCCGCTGGTCACGGCGACTCTTGCTTATTTCGGATCGTAATGCGCCTTTCTGAAATTCACAATGGATACGGATTCGACGACGAGATGCGCTACGAGATCCCGGAGGAGCTATCTACGAATTCAATCCTGACCATCCAACAGGCAAAGATGCCAGAGTGACAGAGATGACATTCTCGAGACACTTCCATGACACGGAAGACAGCAGAATTTTCCTATACTTCAATCCAGTAAGACATGTCGCGCTTTTGTTCAAGGCGAGGCAGTTCCGTTTCGACCCGGGCCCGAAACAGACCAGAAAGGAAGAGACGATTGCTATGACCCGGAGGGACGGAGTATGAAGTGGTCGTTCGTTATCGCAGGTGTTCTCTTATGGGCAACTTCGCTACCGGCGCAAAATGCAACCTCAACCTCCAGCGAGAGCGAAGCTGGCCATATCCCCATGATTTCAGGCGGGATAGGGTACATCCACAACGTCAATGGTGGAATCACAAGCCTTGAGCCCCAGATTAATCCAGTCCTTCTAGTACCTTTCGGGTCGCACGTCCTGCTCGAATCTCGTACAAGCTTTGATGGATTTTTTCAGCGCAAGAACCTCACGACGGGACCGTTTAAGGGAAAAGTATTCAAATCGGTCGACTACGCTCAAGTAGATTGGCTTGCAAATACACACCTCATCGCGAGCGCAGGCAAATACCTTCTGCCATTCGGACTCTACAACGAGCGGCTGGTCCCGATTTGGATCAAGAATTTACAGGACGCGCCCCTCACCGCTCCGATTGGAACCCGAACCAGTGGCGCTGGCGACGGCATCATGCTGCGCGGCGTGGTAACTGAAACCCCATCGTACTCGATCCAGTACAGTAGCTACTTCTCTGCACGCAGCAATATTAACCAGTTACAGGCGGGCCGCACTGCAGGCGGCGATGCAAGCATCTTTATTCAAAAGCCACGCCTGGAGCTCGGCACCTCATATCAGCGCTTCCTGCAGCAGCACGAGATCAACAGCGTTGCGGCCTATCTCTCGTGGCAACCGCCGAGCACACTTTTAGACGTCAAATTCGAATATGACCAGAGCTATAACGGACGCGGCTACTGGCTTGAAGCCGCATACCTCCTCAGGGAAACAGAATTCGTGCCGACATTTCTGAAGCGGTTGCAGCCCGTGGGTAGGGTCCAGCAGTTTGCTCCGCTCCACGGTGGAGGCAACTCACTTCCCCGCGTCGATACCAACCGATTCGATATCGGGTTGAACTATTATTTTCGGGACGATTTCAGATTGATTTCAAGTTATGGACGGCAGTTCAGCTCGCAGGGAAATGCAAATATCTGGAACGCCGGCTTTACCTACAGATTCATGTTGCCTCTATGGCCGGAGAGAAAGAAATGAATTCTCACCTCGTACGCACTCTGTGGACCGTACTGCTTGCGATCACGATATTCACCGCTCCGGGGATGGCACTTGAGCCATCCGGTCAATCCGGCAATTCCGCCCCGGAGAAGACCGCGAAGACGCACGAGAAGAAACAGCCTTCGGGTGAGCGAGTCTTCATGAACAACTGCTCCCGTTGCCACATGCCTCCAATGAGTATTCCTCCTCGGATCACCGGAACGGTCATCATGCACATGCGTACGCGTGCGCGCCTTTCGGAAGAAGACCAGCGGGCCTTGTTGAAGTTCCTGGCCCCCTGAGATCGAGCACCAGGCGGGCTTGCAAGCTTGAGCCGGCCGAAACCTGGAATAGACTTCGCAAACTTAGCACACGGAGAGATCCCCCTTCATGAGAACACGTCACTCAAGAGCCCGTATCTTCATAGGATTGTTTGTCATTGGACTGTTCGTCGCGATGCCGTACCTACATGCACAAGAATCGGCTCAAGTTATTCAAGTACACGCCAAGCGATTTTCTTTTACCCCATCGGAGATCACGCTTCAGAAGGGTGAGACGGTAAAGCTCGTCCTGACTTCGGATGACGTTACGCACGCCCTAGTAATTCCGGAGTTGAATGTAAAACAAGAAATGAGCAAGGGACATCCGGTCGAAGTCACCATTGTCGCCGATAAAGCCGGCGATTTTCGCGGAATGTGTGGGCACTTCTGCGGAACCGGACACGGTTCGATGCTCTTTACAGTACACGTAAAGGACAATTGACTGCGATGACAGCGCGTTCAATCTTCCTGATTCTGGGGACGATAGGCTCCCTAAGCCTGTCTGCCTGTAAGGTAACTCCGCCGGGACGGGGGGAGACCCGGCTAATGCAGTGGAGTAAGCGCAATGTCACGATTGGGGGCATCCACGACAGGAATCCCGTGACCGCAACCCACGACAATGTTGAAGACGGGAAGAAAACCTTTGGCTATTACTGCGTGGTCTGCCACGGCCGCGATGGACAAAACACCGGTGTCCCATTTGCGTCAAGCATGTCGCCCCCGGTTCCGTCCCTGGCCTCGCCGGATATTCAAAGCTACACCGATGGCCAATTGAAATGGATCATCGAGAACGGAATTGAGCCATCTGGGATGCCGGCTTCGAAAGGCATTCTCAATGATGATGAGATTTGGCATATCGTTATCTACCTGCGCCATCTCCCCCCTGCTGGAAGCCTGGGAGATCCTGCAATGTATTCAGGGGACGAGTGAGTTGCTTGTCTGCCACCGCCCTGGTTGAAGTAGCTAAAACACTAAGTCGCCGAACTAACTGGATACGCGCTAGTTGCAAAGCAGTGACAAGCTTTTGACAATCACCTTAGCGCTTTTCTTCTACGGTTAAGTAGACGACTCACAATTCGCTCGGAGACTGCATGCCTCGATGTGCCGAATTGACTTTAGAATGGGTACGTTATGACGAATAAGAACTCTGGCCGGGTTTTGGCCTGCCCTTCAATGACCACTCCGCTGGTGCGGCATTCGATGATGTCTCCCACCGTATTGAATGCACGAATCGTTGAGCTCGCGTTGAAATACCGGTTCTGAGAGCGAGGAATGCCCTTGAATTTGATGAACACTCTTCGTGACCGAGCAGGGACCATCAACGATTCCAGCGCGCGGAGTGAAGGCCTTCACGATAGCGAGATCGCAGCGCTTGATCGCATCGATGATCCGCTATTACGGAAAGTCGACATGCCGTTCGTGGCGGTTCACTATCCTCTCGGCTTCAAGATTGAAATCACGACAAATTCTGAAGACGTCTTGGCTGCGGCCGCGGAGAGCTGGAGATTCTTCTCTCCAAGGCCGGTAGTATCCAGTCTGCGACTGCGCATCGGAGTCACAGAGAAAAGCTCGAGAGCGTGTCCCCCAGCCCCGGTCTTCCGGGCGGACAGAAATTTATTCTCGGTCGTCGCGGATGCGGAGAATTTTGCAATCTGCGACCTTTCGCAGGGGTTTGCCTTCGCCTGGGTTTCCCACGGGGCACTGCAGCACCGCTCGTATTTTCGTTACCACTTTCTCGAAGCCTGCGGGTTTGCCCTTTTGGCTGCTTCGCATGTAACGCCGATCCATGCAGCTTCCATTGAGCGCCGCGGGTGCGGAGTTCTGCTCTGCGGTGATTCCGGAGCCGGCAAGTCATCGCTGGCCTTCGCGTGCGCTCGGAACGGGTGGACTTATACTGCCGATGATGCGAGCTATCTGATCAATGGCTGCAAAGATCCTCTGGTCACGGGCAACTCTCATCAGATAAGGTTTCGCCCCTCTGCTGTTGAGTTATTTCCGGAGCTCGCAGGCATAAGCGTTACGCCGCGCGCAGCGGGAAAGCCCTCGCTCGAGCTGCCGATTACAAACTTTCCACACCTCCAAACAGCTGCTGACTGCCAGGTGGATCGAATCGTCTTTCTCAATCGCAAGGATCATACCCAGCCAGGGTTGGTACCTTATTCCCGTGAACTGGCTCTGCAATGGTTTTGGCAAGCCATTTCCAACTCTGGCGGAGCGCATGATGTGCAGGAAGCAAGCATTCGCGAGCTGCTTGATTTGCCAATCCAGGAATTGCGGTACCGCGATCTGGATTGGGCGGTGCGTCGGCTCGACACTCTCGCTCTGGAAGGAAAGTAGCGATGCTCGATCCTCTCCTTGAGACCCGCATCCGCGAGTGGCGCAAAGCGCCGCGGTACTTCTTGGCTTTTTTGCAGGCGCTCCAATTCAAAAACGCTAATTTCGGGCCAATGCGACGCCTCGACGCCACGGAGTGGAACGAGCTCCTTTCATTCTCAGATCGGGCGCACCTCACTCTGCAACTCTCGCAGCTCCCATCAGATGTCCTGCCCGCCTGGGTCTCTTCGAGAATTCAGGAAAATGTCACAGACAACACAAGACGAATCGAACGCATTCGAACACTCTACCAGGAACTGGCTAGCACTCTGCGGAGGGCCAATGCCGACCACATCGTCATCAAAGGATTCACTCAGTATCCCGCGTACGTAAAGAGCCCGAACCTCCGGATGCAGTCGGATATCGATCTTTATTGCCCCCCGAATACGATTCTCAGCGCACGCAATTCCCTACGCGAGCTCGGCTACGAGGCTGAGGCCCCACAGAAGCACGTTCCGTCGGACCATTTTCCCCCTATGGTCCGTGATACCGGCTGGCGATGGCGGGGAAATGTATTCGATCCCGACATGCCGCCTGGAATCGAGCTGCACTATTGCCTGTGGAACGGGCAAGCAGCTCAATTCGACATCCCGGAAGTTGAGCAGTTTTGGTATCGGCGCGTCGAGCGCGAGCTCGAGGGCTATCGCTGTTCCACGCTCAATGCTGTCGATCATCTTGCACTCTGCTCGCTTCAAGTGTTGCGGGATCTGTTCCGAGGCGACTGGGTCATCTACCACGTTTATGAGCTCGCTTACTTTTTAGACACTCATGCCGACGACAAAGAATTTTGGTCAAGATGGCAAGAGACACACAGCGAAGCTCTACGCTCACTCGAGGTGATAGCTTTCTGTCTCGCACGAATTTGGTTCGGTTGTGCAACACCAATCGAAGTGAGAGGGCAGATCGATCGGATGCCTCTGGCGATAAAACAATGGTTTGAATGCTTTTGCTCGTCCTTCCTTGAAATAATGTTCATGCCGAGGCGCGATGGCGTCTGGTTGCATGCCGCGCTGCTGAAGTCGACTGGCGCCAAGCTAACTGTCATCCTCCGTGGGTTACTGCCAACGAGGGTTCCGCCTTTAAGACTCGCCGATAAAACTCCGTCCACCAACCGTAGCTTCGGGCAGCCGAAATACTCGAGTCGTGGAGTGAGATACTCAGCCTACGTATTGGCACGCGCCGGCTTCTACGGGCTTGTACTTTTTCGAGGAGCGATGAGCGGCATTCGTTACTGGCGCTCGCAACGTAGATTAGCTTCCTCGTTTTGGGGATTCTTCGCCGCAGCTTGCCTATGGAGCTTAGGTCTCTCCGCTTTTTTCTTTCTCTTCAATCTGTTTCTGATCGAACATGGATTTTCAGAGAAGTTAGTCGGCGGCCTAACCAGCACGATGGCTGCCGGAAGCATGGCGGCAACGCTGCCAATTGGTTGGCTAGCGCGAAAGTGGGGCCTTCGAGGCGTTCTATTGTCCGGCTTTACTTTAGCTGCCTTTGTCTTCCCCTTGCGCGTGCTCCTTCTCTGGCCAACTGCACAATGGGCGCTCGCCTTCTTAGCAGGAATCGCCCTCTCGGTGTGGGCGGTATGCATTTCACCAGCTCTTGCACAGCTCACCACTGAGAAGAATCGTCCGTTTGCTTTCAGCCTTGTCTTCTCGAGCGGAGTGGGAATGGCCGCCTTCGGGAACCTGATGGCAGGCAACTTGCCCGGATGGCTGCGAAGGGTGCTGCAACTCACTGGGCATGCAAGTCCAATCCAGGCAGCCCTCCTGATCGCCTGTGGCATCGCCGCCATGGGAATTTTCCCTCTCGTTGCTGTCAAATTCCCAGCACTGCCTCGAATCGAACAACAGAGTTTTACCAAAAGTCGCTTTCTCTTTCGTTTTTTGCCGGCGATCGCGCTTTGGGGATTAGCCATCGGGGCATTCAGCCCGTTCGCCACAATCTATTTCTCGCGACACCTCGGTATGCCGACACCGCGGATCGGTCTCACCTTCTCCGTTGCCCAAGTTTTTCAATTCCTTGGAATTCTGGCGGCTCCCTTCCTATTCAGAAAAAGCGGCCGTTTGACCGGAATCGTCTACTCGGAGATCGCAGCCGCCATAGCCCTGGCTGCGTTGGCCGTTTTCCGGCAACCGTTGGTCGCCGGCATCTTGTATGTGAGTTACACGACTGTCCAATGGATGAGCGAACCCGGCATCTACAGCTTGCTGATGGATAGCGTTCCCGTCCAAGAACGCAGCACTGCCTCTGCTTGGAATATGCTGGTTTTGTCGGCGTCGCAAGCAGTCGCAGCGGCGTGCGCGGGTGCCGCGCTGGTACGATTCGGATATGCCGCCGTGCTGAGCGCGGCGGCAGTCGTTGCCTTCATCGCGGCATGTTCCTTTAAGCCGGTTTTTCGTTCCCGAAAAGTTGAGCGATCCGCAAATGCATTGAGCTCTACGGCTTCACCGTCGGCAGCATCTTAGAGCGGTCTCTCAAAATACAGCGGAATCGCGAAGAGCCGAATCTTAAAAAACAATGACGAGCTGCCATTCCTCAATTAGAAGCATGGCCGACCAATGGCCAACCCTTATCGCCTGAGGAGTTAACGCCGTGGGCGGCCCTTTCCACTCGAGCTGCCTGTCGAGCCCTCCGGTCCTTGGTTGTTAATACGCAGACGGCTCTGGCGGGGCATACTCTTCGCCGAACTTGTTCTTGTGTTTCATCCGTTGCAGGTCGGTGTCAATATGCAGCAGACCTAAGTCTTGCGGTCCAGACGCGACCTGGACGTGGCGAGCAAGTTTCTTCAGTTCGTCTGGGTCGCCACCTTCTGCCCAAACCGACAACTCATAGTTGCCCGGGGGCACATCACGAATGGCCACGTTGCCTTCCGAATCCGCGACACCGAAGTATGGTGTGCGTAGAGCGATGACCACGGCACTCATCTCTGGATGAATGTTACAGAAGATGTAAGAGATTCCTTCATGATCGAACCGTACCGTCTTGCTACTTCCTGACTCATACAGTCCAAGATCGAAGCGTTTCCCGTTAAACCAGGAAAATACGTTGTGAAAGAAGGGATCGCGGTTGGGGAACTCTACATTGCTGCCCACAGGCACTACGAGAAGGTGCGGGCTGAACTCCTTGTTGTGTTGCAGCAGGCGGTAATGAGTGACGGGCTGCGCTATCGGCAATTCTGGGTCATTGCCTGCTCCCGGAATGAGCCAGAGAACCACATACGAGTGATCGGCCATTCGCGTTTTCGCCTCTTTGGCAGCGTGCTCGATTTGAACGTGAGCGGTCACTTCCGCCCCGTAGGCGGCGGAGTACCGTGCCGTCTGCAGAGCGGTAACAGAGGCTGAGAAAAGCAAAAGCGTTTGTCTAATCCGGTGTTTCATCAGTAGAGATACCCAATCGCAAGGCCTACGGTTTGCGAGTGATCCGTCGGCGGGGCCACCTGCCAGCTAGTAATCTTCCGGTACTCGAGCGAGAAGAGCAGATAAGGCCGCGGACGGAAGATGACGTTCTCTAAGAGGGTCCTATTGGCCGTCAAATTGGAATAAGGCGTCGTGTTGGAATTAGGCGTCGTGGTGCCGAAGCCAATTCCTTTGCGAACCTGGTTGGCAAAGGCGCTGTCCTGTCCGATGGCTGTATTCAATTCCAAAGAAGTTGAAAGCTTTGCCTTCAGCTGTGTCCATCCGCCTTCGTCATCCAAGCCGAGCACCTCTTTCCCGCCACCATAGGGAACGTAGTCTTTAAACGCTCCTCCGCCGAGGTCTCCTAGTGCGCGTCCGCGATACAGTTCACCGGAGAGCTCAAATACTCTGCTCAGGGGCAACTTCCAGTCAGCGGTTCCGGCCCAAGAATCGATATTTTGGGGATAAGGATACTTTTGGCGCGCGTAGTAGCCGCCCGCACCGATGGTCAGGGGATGATCCCCGGAGCCAATAGAATAAGAAAGCCTGGTCTCATAGCCCGGCTGCCTGCTGCTCTCGGAAGGATTTGCTTGGCGCAACGTCTGATTGAAATAGGAAGCTCCCCCCGGGTCGATCAGACCAACTTGCATACCGAAATTGCCTTTTTCTGAGGTAACGATCGAGTGCTTGAATTCAAGTTGCGGTGACCAGCTCCAAAGATTGCCAGACCAGGCCAACGCCGGTGCGGCGACGGTTAAATACGACGTCGGTGCCAGCGGAGAGATAAGCGGGGCGTCCAGGCTGACGATCAGACGTGAGCGCGGCCAATCGAGATACGCGTGGGCCGTACGAAGCCGGACTGTTCCTCCATTCGTCCCGTAACCCCCCGTCGGCTGCCCACCGAAAAAATCCGCGTGGACATCCGCCGCGCTGCGCGCTCCCCAAAGGGTTGGCCCTCGTGCATCCAATCCCAAAAGAGTTTGCCTCCACGTAGTGGCCAAGCTCCCATTTGCCACCGCACCTGTGCGAGGCAAAGCCACAAGCGGAAGGTCCACGTTGTCGACCGCTCCATCGTTCAGATTGGTACTGGAGAGCAGCATGCCTGATATCTTGATTGGATATTTTGAGGAGCTTTCCACCTTGATTTGGTCGTGCTGCTTTACTTCTGATTGGATCAAGCCGGTGGTCTCCTCTAACTGGTGAACAGCAGCCTGCATATCGGCTGCTCCGCCATTGTCGCTGGCGGAAGGAGAACCTGCCTCATCTTTGTTCGGACGCGTGTTCAGGGCCTGAACGCGAAGCTCGAGCGCGTGCATTTGCTGGCGGGATTCAGCGAGTTCCCGGCGCGTATCATCGAGCGCCGTCAGAACTTGATCCAGTTTGGCGGAGAGTTGTGAGTATCGAGCATCTTCGGGGTTTGCGCCGGCCGGCAGTCCATTTTGAGCCGTGCATGGCATCGCTAGCGGCGCTACAAACAACATCAGCATTGGGGAGCGGAGTCTGATCAACCACTGGCTTTTCATGGCATTCCTCTCCGGCTAACGGTTTGGACCGGCCAGCTGGTCGATTCAGCCGATGCCTGCGTGGTCATCGATGTGCCACTTTGATTTTCATTGGGGGAGTGACCCAGAGTTTTCGCAATCGAAAGAACAAAAACTGAGCCGCTCGGGCCAGACTCTTCAAGAGTGACGCTGCCGCCGTGTTCTTGAGCGATTCGGTGGGCTAGGGTGAGGCCCAGTCCAATGCCGTTTTGTTTGCCCTCGCTCACGAAGGGCTCAAAGAGTGTCAGGCGGATCGAGTCGGACACACCGGGGCCATTGTCCTGAATACGAATCCTTGCAGAAGCATCGTCTTCCGTCACCGATATCGAAACCAGAGGATGATGGGTAGAGCGCGCCGCCGCTTGGCACGCGTTCAAGAGAAGATTGTAGGTTGCCCGTTCCAGCTTCTTGGCATCGATCCAGAGCTCGGCCTGACCCGAAGTATTGACCTGAATCCGGACCTTTCCACCATCCGGATGTGCTCTTACAAGTGAAACAGCACGTTCCACCACAACCGCGAGCGACTCGGAGCTCAGATGCAGTGCCTTTCCTGTGCGGCTGAACATCAGCAATGAATCAATGAGTTCGGTCATCTCCTGCACTGCCATCCGGATCTCTCCCAATAACTCAGTGCGATCCTTATCGTCGGCAGACGAATACCCAAGGAACTCAGCATTCGCGTACACCGCTGAAAGATGATGGCGCAGATCGTGAGAAATGGAACTTGCCATTCGCCCGATCGTGGCCAGCCGTTCGGCCTCCAGCAGCTCCTGTTGGGTCTGCCGCAATTGCAGCCGCATCCGATCGAAAGCGAGGCTTAGATCGCGGATCTCCCTTCCTCCATCATGGCGAAGCTCATGACTAAAATCCCCTGAACCAAATGCTATTGCACCAGAGGCGAGAGATTCTAGAGGGCGGGTTATAGTCTTGGCTATGTATAGGGCTAATAATCCGCCTGCGACCAGTACGAACAGCCCAAGTACGATGATCAAACGATTCAGCTTGCGCACGAAGAGGCTCGCCTGATCGTAGGACTTGAGTACCAGGAGCTGGACGCGGGGAGACGCGTTTTCAGAAAGGGGGACTGACGCGGCGAGAAAATGCTCTTGACCTAGCCAGATATCCTCCCCTTCAACCGTCGCTTGGGCCAGGCGTGGAACCGCGGCGGAGAGATTGCGCTTACGCGTCTCATCGAGCGTGCTCGCGACGATCCTGCCGTCCATGCAAAAGGCTACCTCCGCAGTAGCTGCCTGCTTTACCTCCTGCGCGACTTGGTGATTGATTTCATACCCGCTGATCACGAATCCCAGCCGCGTTCCACTAACCACCGGTCCGAAATAGAGCGGCTTGATCGACACCTCATAAAGTCTTCCATCAACAGCAAGGTACTGTGGATCCGGTGTGCGCCCGATCGCATGCTGCAGGGCCTTGGCCGCTGCTTCTTCATCGAGGGGAGGTCCCTCGGTATAGACCGCGATTGCTTCTTCATCGGGATTTGCGAGAGCAAGAAGATCATTGCCACTTACTCTCCAGAATTCCGTGCCGGCGTCCCGAATTGTGCGGCGATCGGCAGACGTCATGAGCGCCTTCAGGGTGGGCAAGTCGGCGAGCAGAGCCGTGTCGTGAAGAAGCGCTTGTTTACGGTGATCTTCCAAATTGTGAAAAGTATTGACGGAGCTAATGAGATCGCCAAGAAGCCGCTCCCGAATCTGATGCTCAAGATTTGTACGAATTATGAATAGGATCGCAGCTGTCAGGCCGAAAGAGACGGACAGGAGGGCAAAGAGTAGCTTGGTCCGCATCCGCATCGCCCGAACTCACCCCTTCTTTCGTACTCAGAAGACGAACTTATACCCAGCCCCATGAACAGTGCGGAAGTGTTTCGGGTTCGTTGGGTCGACTTCCAACTTCTGGCGCAGCTTAAGAATCTGATTGTCCACAGTGCGGGTCGAAGGATAGAAGTTATAGCCCCAGACGTCATTCAGCAACTCCTCCCGGCTCAGGACTCGCTCCGCGTTGTCTAAGAAAAACTTCAGCAGTTTGAATTCGTGTGCCGTCAATGTAACCACTGCACCCGATCGCTTTACCTCCATCTTCGGAAAATCGACCGCAACATCTCCGAAAGAGACAACGTGGGTGTCTGGGCGTGACCGATCCGAACGGCGAATTGCCGCCTGCACGCGGGCAAGCAGCTCTCGTGGGCTGAATGGCTTGGTTACATAGTCATCCGCTCCGAGCTCGAGCAGAAGCACTTTATCCGCTACTTCCGCAACCGCGCTGAGGACGACCACAGGCGTATCCGGAGAGGCGGTTTTGAAAGTCCGGCAGAGTTCGCGACCTGACACCCCAGGTAGCATTAGATCTAGGATGACCGCATCTGGCGTCATCGCGCGAAAGCTCTCGAGCCCCGCCGAGCCATCTGGCGCGTTTGAGATCCCGTAACCTTCTGCGGTGAACAATCGATAGAGTGCCTTCTGGATCCGTGGATCGTCCTCAACGACCAGAATCGTCTTTGATGCGGCCTTCGTTTCTCCAGAGTTCACAGCTCAGACCTTCCATTCCTATCAACTTCATTCTCTTGCAAATATAGGACGGAACGTACGCAATCGTGACAGAGTGACAATATAGTGACAATCCAAAGACAAGGGCACTCTGCACTTGCCAAGGCGCGCTGTGTCGACGAACTCTGACTCGAGCAGCCATTCTGGCCCTTGCAAATGTGAGCATCTGGCAAAACAGAGAGTGCTCATATCACCTGTTTCCCTCGCCTCAGAATCCAGCCAGAACAATCTTGCCTTGCGCCCGCCCACTCTCGATCAGCGCGTGGGCCTTTCTCAGGTTCTCCGCGTTAATTCTGCCCAAGACCTCAGTGACTGTTGTACGAATTACACCCGCATCCACGAGTCCGGCGGTTTCGTTCAGTAGATTATGTTGGGCGATCATGTCCGGCGTCTTGTAAACGGCGCGCGCGAACATAAATTCCCAATGGAGCGAGACACATTTGCCCTTGAGCGGCTTGGCATCCAATGTCTTTGGGTCGTCGATGACTCCGATTTTGCCTTGCGGTGCCACAAGCTCTATCAAGGACGGATAGTGAATGTCTGTGGCGGTGAGGCTGGCGATCCGTTCCGCAGAAGGGACCCCGATCGCTCGCATCTGCTCTTCGAGCGGGTCGTTATGGTCGATCACGTAGTGGGCGCCAAGATCCAGGCACCATTGCTTTGTCTCCGGACGTGATGCCGTCGCAATGATTTTTAAGCTGGTCAGCTTGCGGGTAATCTGGATCAAAATCGAACCCACTCCGCCGGCCCCACCTACGATCAGTAGGCTGCTCCTCTCCGGACCATTCTTTTCGGCGCCGAGGCGATCGAAGAGAAGTTCCCAAGCCGTAATCGTGGTTAGAGGCAAGGCGGCGGCCTCAGCAAAGCTCAGTTTGTTCGGTTTCCTGCCGACGATGCGTTCATCGACGAGGTGCAACTCCTGATTGGTGCCCGGGCGGGCGATTGAGCCCGCATAATAGACCTCGTCTCCTGGTTTGAACAAAGAGCATTCCGCTCCTACTCCCCTAACGATTCCTGCCGCGTCCCAACCCAGGATTTTGTACTGACCTGGCTCAGGTTTGGCACTCTTTCGCACCTTCGTATCGACGGGATTGACAGAGACAGCTTTCACCTCAACCATGAGATCCCGTCCCGTCGCTTGCGGCTCCGGAATCTCGATATCCATCAGGGACCGTGGATTGTCAATCGGTAGAGGCTCTTGGTATCCCACAGCTTTCATCTCGTTTCTCCAACACACCAAGATCTAGTCTACGGTGAGCCTTCGGATGTTGGTTCGCGGCAAGTCTTGCTGCTATATCTGTGCCACCCCGGGTCTCCTGCTCAGTTGACTTAAAATCGGCCGTGTTCCAGGGGTCGGCATCGAGGCCCGGGCCGAGCAGCGCGACCCGGCAGGCGAAGCTGTCAGAGTGCCCGGCGATTGGATAAGCATCCTCCAGGATACAAAGTCAAATTTACGTCGGCATGGGCGAATCGTTCGCCTGTCTTCGACCATCATTATTGCGAGAACAGAAACGGCCGCAGGGTCAGGGTCACCCTAAGTGTGGAGGTTCGCAATGTGCGGACTGTGCCTCGCAAAGCCCTTCCTATTAAGAATGGCCGCGAATACGCGTATGTGGTATCCGGAAGCCATAATCGCCGCACGCCCGATACAGATGGAAGCGATTCGCGCTTTTCAGAACGAACAAGCGGTCTGTTTCCGAGGGCGTGTCAGTCGAGATCGTAAGAGAATGCGAACACTCTATTCTTCAACGCTTTCTCTTCTCCTTCTGGCTCTGTCATGCGTAGCGCAGGAACGGATGGCCAATCCTGCTTCCAATTCGCAGAATGTGCTGGAGTCTATAAGCGCCGATCTGACCGTGGGCAGGGCGGACGATGCAATTTCACGGTTAAGCTCGTCCCTCGCAGCAAATCCGCGAGATGCGGAGATGCACAATCTGCTTTGCCGTGTGTATTACCAGGAAGAGCGATGGAACGATGCCATCCACGAGTGCGAAACCGCTGTGGGGCTTACGCCGATGGATAGCGGATATCACCTCTGGCTGGGACGAGCTTACGGCGAAAAAGCCAGCCGGATTAATTCCATAAAAGCGTACGGTCTGGCGAAAAAGGTGCGGGATGAATTCGAGCGCGCGGTCCAACTCGACAGCGGAAATGTAGATGCGCTGTCTGACCTCGGTGAGTTCTATACCGCTGCCCCGGGGATTGTCGGGGGAGGCAAGAAAAAGGCGCAAGACGTGGCCCAGTCACTCGAAAAATATGAGCCGTCGGAGGCGTATCAGCTCGAAGGGCGTTTGGCCGAGAAGGATAAGAACTATACGTTTGCAGAAACCGAGTTCAAGGCGGCGATTGAAGCCTCAAGGCAGCCTGCCAACGCGTGGATGGAGCTGGCTTCGTTTTACTCGCGTCGCAGGCAATGCAACGAGATGCTCCAGGCATTGCACGCGGGAATTGATGCGGATGCAAATGCAGCGAGACCCCACGGGCCCGCGTTAGTGGATGGGGCTTCCATACTCAGCCGCAACAACCAGCAGCCGCAACTTGCGATCCAGCTACTCAGGCTGTATCTGGCATCGCCGAATAAATCGGCCGATTCGCCTGCCTTCCGGGTCCATGCGCAACTCAGCCGCTTGTTAGAACAGCAGGGCGACCACGCCGAGGCCCAACAGGAGATCGAAGCAGCAACAGCCCTCGCACATGAATACCATCCCGCTCTCCCTAAGGCTGTGAAAGCCGGTCAGTAGATCGTTCGCATTGCCTTCAGCACGCAGTGCCGCTCGGGGAGCGCCCTACCCGGCTGCGGAATTGAATCAGGGTTCCAAATACATCTCCACCGTTGTCCATAAGTGTTGCCGTCGCCGCGGATAGCAACCCCGAACGCGCTTGGCTCGAACAAATAAAGCAATCCGAGCCACACGTTACTTACCTGTGGAGGGGGCTCCTCAGTACCGCTTGCGAGTCAACGCCAAGATATGGTTCACCAGTGCCTGCTGTGCCCGCGTTTCGAAATGATGCCGCAGCCTGACAATCCCTATGGTTCGCATGGTGCGCTTGCCCATGATGGGAACAAATCTGCAATCCGGAACCGGCTGGACCGCCATCGCCGGAACCGCTGAAACTCCCATGCCTGCAGACACCATCGCAAGAATCGTCGAGAACTGTCCGCTCTCAAAGGCCACGCTGGGCCTGGTCCTCGACTCGCGGCACGCCGCAATTAGATTGTCGCGAAAGCAATGGCCTTCCTTCAGCAGAAGAAAAGGTTCATCTCTGAGGTTTGCCAGCCGAATGCTCTTCTGTTTCGCGCGCGGATGATCTTCCGGAAGCACGGCGAAGAATCGCTCGCTGAAGAGTTCCGTTGTCTCCAACTCCGGACCCTGCACAGGAAGCGCCACAATCGCCATGTCGGCGCTGCCCACGTGCAGCCGCTCCAGGATGAGCGGAGTGATCTCTTCAATCACCTGAATCTTCACCAACGGGTGCTGCATTGAGAAGCTGCTCAGAATGCGTGGAAGCAGATACGCCGCAATCGTCGGAATCACGCCGAGTACGACCGAGCCCTTCTCTTCGCCCGTCATCTCCAGCATCTCGGTCTTTGCATCCTCCAGCTCGCGCAGAATGCGTTCCGCCTTTGGCAGAAATGCCTTGCCGAAGACCGTAAGCTTCGCAGACCGCGGCATGCGATCGAAGAGCGGAGCGCCCAGCTCCGCTTCAAGCTTCAGAATCTGCTGTGAGAGTGAAGGCTGCGTCACATGCTGCGCCTCGGAGGCCCGGGTAAACGTACCGTGCCGCACGACCGCACAGAAGTAACGGAGCTGATGAATTTCCATCACTCAACCTCTCTCGGGGAAACCAAAGGAATTGCCTATGGAATCCAGTGGAAACAAATATTTTACCTTTGGCCCGTCCGGAGAATACCGTTTGTTCCGCGAGTGAATCCAGTTATGGAAAGGACGTCCCATGGCCACATCAAATACAGTGCAACCGGGTGATGTTACGCAGCGCGTCGGCGTAGAAGTCATCCGGGCTCGTGGCGTTGATGTAGATAAGCTCATCAAAATGCTGGTCGCCAATGCGGCGGCGGAATTCGCCAGCACCTACTACTACTACACCATCCTCCGCATGAACCTCGCCGGTTATGAAGACTACAAAGAGATCTGCGAAGATGCTCGGCTCGAAGACCGAGCTCACTGGGAATTGATCGTTCCGCGAATTTACGAGCTGGGAGGACAACTGCCCAACGACCTCAAGGCATTTCACGATCAGGCCGGATGCGCCGCCGCCAAGCTCCCCGACCCGCCCACTGTCGTCAACATCCTCACTCTGCTGCTCGAATCGGAGCGGTGCGCCATCCGTAGCTGGAGTGCGGTCTGTGACATGACCTTCGGCAAAGATCCCCGAACCTATGATCTCGCCGCGCGCATCCTCAACGAAGAAATCGAGCATGAGGCTTGGTTCATCGAGCTCCTTGCTTACGAACGCGACGGCAAGTCAATCCCTTCCGGGCACTTCCGCCGGGGCGAGCCGGGCGAAGCGCCCTACAGCAAGAATCGCGGGTTCTACAATCCATAATCTGTCGCATCCAATCGAAAATGACCCAGGAGCGGAGCTCTGACAATCCAGGAGCGGAGCTTTGATGATCGAGGAGCGGAGTTTTCGGGTGGTTCTTGAAACACCCGACGGCATCCGCTCCATCGATTGCGGCCCCAGCGAGTACATCCTGAACGCCGCCGCAGCCCAGGGCATCGAGCTCCCTGTCATTTGCCGTCAAGGGCGCTGCCTCACTTGCGCGGGTCGCCTTCTTGAAGGGACCGTAGAACACTACCGTCCCGATGCGTACTTCCCCGAAGACAAGGCCGCCGGCTTCATCCTTCTCTGCCGCGCCATGGCTCGTAGCGATCTTCGCATCCTCACACATCAAGAGTGGGAGATGCGTGCCCACCGCCTCGCGCATAACCTGCCGGCTCCCTACGCCTGAGAAGCCCGCAGTACCGAGCTCCGTGAAAATGGGTCGGGTGAACTCCTTGAGTGAGACAGATTGGATGATCTGGTGGTAGCGGTTCGCGGTCGACATGGAGCGCCGCAACGATCCGGCGCGGCAGAGTGCTATACAAGCGGAGCCCTCAGTACCGAAATCTCGTTCTATTCCCAACTAGTTAGAGCGAGGAGAGGACTCAAGCTCCACACCGACTCGTCAAGTCGGCAGCTGGATCGCTGAGGAGGGATGATGGTGCGCCCGGAGAGATTCGAACTCCCGACCTAACGCTCCGGAGGCGTTCGCTCTATCCAGCTGAGCTACGGGCGCGCAACTCCAAGGATACAACATGGAAGGGCAAAGCCTCAGCTTTCCCGTCTTAACGGCAGCGACGCCACTCACCACATCTCCTCTTCATTTGAAGACCGTCTACCCATTAGGCCGATCTGCTGAACGAGCCAATGCCGGGGCTGCAACCTGCCCATCGAGGTTCAACGCCTTGGGCGGGAAAACTGCCGCCGTTTTTGCCGGCAGACGTTTTTTCAATATCATGCAGAGCATGCCGAAAAAGGTTCGTTGGGGTGTTTTGGGCGTTGCCGCCATTGCCGTCAACAAAGTAATCCCTGCCATGCAGAAGTGCGAGTTGGCCGAGATAACCGCGATCGCTTCGCGCGATCTCCAGAAAGCTCAGAATGCCGCCAAGACACTGGGCATTCCGAAAGCCTATGGCTCCTACGAGGAGCTGATCGCCGATCCGGAAATTGACGCGATCTACAATCCGCTTCCTAACCAGCTCCACGTTCCCTGGAGCATCAAAGCTGCGGAAGCAAAAAAACACGTCCTATGCGAGAAGCCTCTGAGCATGACTGTCGCCGAGGGCAAATTGTTGCTCGACGCCGAGAAGCGAACCGGGGTCAAGATGGGCGAAGCCTTCATGGTTGACTGCCATCCGCAGTGGTTGCGCGCACGAGAACTCGTCCGCACAGGGAAGATCGGGCAGTTGCGCTCCTTTCAGGGGTTCTTCAGCTACTTCAACGTGGATCCCGCGAACATTCGCAACCAAATGGAGGCCGGCGGTGGAGGCCTGATGGACATCGGGTGTTATCTCATTCACGGCTCGCGTTTCATCTTTGACGAGGAACCCTCGCGCGTCGTCGCTCTAATTGATCGTGACCCGGAGATGAAGACCGATCGCCTGACTTCCTTTATCCTCGATTTTCCTTCCGGGCAATCCATCTCGACCTGCAGCACCCAGCTCGTGCGTTATCAACGCATGCACTTTATTGGAACCCAGGGCAGGATCGAGATCGAAGTTCCGGTCAACGCTCCTCCGGACCGGCCGACCCGGATTTTTGTCGATGACGGACGCGACCTCTTCGGCGGAGGCATCACGACCGAGACCTTCCCCCTTTGCGATCAGTACACGCTCCAGGGCGACGCATTCTCGAAGGCTATCCTTCAGAACAGCGAAGTGCCGGTCTCGCTCGGGAATGCAATCAAAAATATGGCGGTAATTGAGGCAGTCTTCCGTTCTGCTGAGACCGGCCGCTGGGAGACCCCACAAACTCAGTAGGAGTTCAACAAAGTTACAAATCAATCGCTAACCTTCGCCCTGGACGCCAGTTCTCAATCCGCTTCGTCACTGCCGCTAAGGCGCAGGTCCATCCTCAATGGCCTCCAGCGCTTCGTCGGTGAGCTCGACTTCCCAATTCTTCAAGATTGTCGAGATAGCCGAGATTGAAAATCCCGCTGCGGTGAGGCGCCGGAGGATTCGGGCGGTCTCTTTCTGATTCTGGGGTTTTCCGATCCGCTTTTTCGCCAGGTACCGGCGAGCGAGCTCCTCTTCACTTGTGCGCTGGTAGGCTGCGTCCAAGGTGCTTGCGATGAGATCCCGTGCGATGCCCTTTCGCGAAAGATCAAGTTGCACGCGGCGTTTGCCGAAGCCCTCGTTCTCCTGCCGAAGTCGAGTGTAGGTCGAAGCAAACGAGGCGTCGTTGATATAGCCATATTCCTGCAGACGGGTAAGAACGGCTGCAATCTTGCTTTCGCCGGTCTCGTTGGGCTCAACTTTGGCATGCATTAGCCGCTTTAACTCGACCGTGGTACGCATTCTTCGTCCTAGCGCCTTGACTGCGTACTCGTAGAGAGCGTTCTCATCGAGTGGATCCGATCTCTTCGCGCCTTTCCCGGGAGTCATCTTCAATACCGCCAACGAAGGTAAGGCATTAAGATTTGTCCCAGCCCGCCCGCTAGCAACATACCGTAGATCAGCTTTCTCAGATATTCAACTTCATCTCGAAGACGAGCGCTATGCGCCCAACCAGAAGATAATCGGGGCCGTCAGGTCCCAGCCAAGCAAGAATACAGCACGGAGGGGTTGTGTAACTTCAGGCGGGCAACAAGCTCTGCCGCAGAGCGTAGCAGGGACAAGAAAATCAAGTTGAATGCGAAAATAAGGAAAACCGCAACATTTATCCATTGAAGAGTGAGAAATCGCCGGTACTTCACTGGATACAGTGGCCCGAGCCATCGATCCAGCACGTCCCAAATCGTCCTCTCTTTGTGATCCATCATCGTCTTGCCACATCAGAACCGCTGGGCTTGGTCCATTGATCGCACCAGTCACTGATCGTTTTGTTCCATAATCTGCTGTTTTGCGGCTTGAGCACCCAATGGCCTTCGTCGGGAAAGTAGAGCATCTTCGACGGCACGTTCATGCGCTGCAGCGTCGTGAACAGTCCGAATCCTTGAGAGACATCGACGCGGTAATCGAGCTGACTGTGGACGACCAAGGTCGGGGTTTTGAAGTTCGCAGCATAAAGCATCGGAGACCATCGCCGGTAAAGGCTGCGGTCCGGCTTGCTGTCCCATGGTGTTCCGTGAAACTCCCACTCCGCGAACCAGAGCTCGTCGGTCGTTCCGTAGAAGCTCTCGCTGTCAAAGATGCCATCGTGCGTCACAATACAGCGGAAACGATTGGTATGACCCAGGATCCAATCCGCCATAAAGCCGCCATACGAGCCGCCCAAGGCACACTCGCGCGCCTTGTCAACGAAATCGTATTTCTCTTCGGCATAGTCCAGGCCACGCATGAGGTCCACATACGGTTTGCCGCCCCAATCGCCGTTTACGCCGTCAACGAAGGCCTGGCCATAGCCATTGGATCCGCGTGGATTGATCATGACCACTACGTAGCCGTTGGCCGCGAAGAACTCCGGATTCCAACGATAGCTCCAACTGTTGCCCCAGTCTCCCTCTGGTCCGCCATGAATGAGGAATTTCACCGGGTACTTCTGTTGGGGATTGAAGTCCGGCGGCTTGAGCAGAAAGCCCTCCACGTGAGTGCGCTGCGCGCCGGTGAACCAAAACCGGTCCATCTCCGGCAACTCCAGCTGCGCGAGCACGCTGCTGTTCAGGTGGGTCAACTGATCCTGCTCAAGCAAGGTGGTATTCGCATGGATTGGGCTCGGTTCCACGGTCTTGTGACGCGCCGGTACATCGACCGGTTCCGAGGCCGAACGGACTTTTTTGAGCCGAAGGATGTAGATCTCTTCAGGCTGGCGCACTGTATTGCGGCTGGCGATAAGCTTCTCCCCGTCCGCCGTCGGATGGAGATCGCCATAGGTACCCAGTTCGGTAAGCTGGTGCAATCCGTCGCCCGATACACCGACTTGAAATACAGGCTCTTCTCCTGCGAGACCACTCACGAAATAAATGCTCGTCGAATCCGGCGACCAGGCCAGGCCCTCTACCCACCGGTCAAAATCCGGGAGCACATCGCGAACTTGCTTGCCTTGGCGGTCATAGACCGTCAGACGAAAGCGGTCGCTCTCATAACCCGCCCTCGCTTGTGAGCGGAACGCGAGGTATTTGCCATCTGGGGAGTAGCGAGGCGTAAAGTTGCCCCCCGCGCTTGTCGAAACGCGGATGGGCTTGGCACTCGGGTCTGCGAGACTCAGGGTGAAAATGCCGCGGCTCGTGCTGATCGCTGGAACCGGATCCGTCTTCCATTCAAAGGCGATCTCTTTGCCATCCGGCGCAAAGGCATATCCCTGCGGCTGTCCTACCGAGAAGGGCGGAATGTCCTGGATGACGCCTGGGGTGAGATCCCGTGCTTCCCCGCCCGCCGACGGTATCAGGAACAGGTGACTGCGCTTCTCGCCTGTGAACTGGTTCCAATGGCGGAAGAGGAGATGCGTGAAGATCTGTGCTTTCACCTTGGAGGAGGCCTGCGCCTGATCGCGCTGCTGGTTGCAGGTGTCCGCCTGCTGCGGAGTGCCGGTGCAATCCGGATACACGGAGGATGTAAACAGAATGTTCGAACCATCCGGCGACCAGATCGCGCCCTCAGCGGCAGTCGAGAGGTGAGTCAGACTGGACGCTTCGCTGATCGAGCCGGTGTCTGAGTCAAAATCCGCGAGATAGATCTGTTGAGCGCTTTCCCGCTGACTCACAAAAAGGATTTTCTTGCCATCGGGCGAAAACTGCCCGCCGCTCTCACCTGCGATTGCTGCTGTGATTGGCTTTTCGGGGCCTCCTTTGAGGGAGACCAGCCAAAGGTGCGGCGTACGTGTGTTGCGCTCGAGGTCGACGTCTGTGACCGTGAACAGAGCCCAGCGATTGTCCGGCGAAAGGTCGATCTCGCTGAGCCGGCGCATCTTCATCATGTCTTCGAATTGCATCGGCCGGCGCTGCGCAATCCCGTGCGGGTCTTCGAGCAGAGTGACAAATGTGATCAGGGTGACCAGAAGAATACGGCGGGGCATCGCTTTACCCGGCATGAGCTCGTTTCGATCTCGAATGGGTTAGGCGTCTGAAGATCATCCCTGCATGAGATGCAACTCCTGGCGGCCACCTGGATTATCTATCCATAACATCACTCGCGCATTACGTCTTTTGGTCCAAACCTAAAACTCGCCGGTTGAAATCGGCGTCAGGCTTGGTTCCAGCGAAGTCATCGAACGCGCGCTCCGTGACGCGAATGATGTGACGCCGAATGAATTCGGAGCCCTCCTTCGCCCCCTGCTCGGGGTCCTTGAGCACGCATTCCCACTCCAGAACCGCCCATCCAGGGTAGTCATACTGCGCCAGCTTGCTGAAGATAGGAGTGAAGTCGATTTGCCCATCTCCCAAAGATCGAAAGCGTCCGGGCCGGTCGATCCAGCTTTGGTATCCGCCATAGACACCGGAACGTCCGTTTGGACGAAACTCTGCATCCTTCACGTGGAATGCGCGAATCCGCTGGTGGTACAGGTCGAGGAAGTGCAGCGTGTCCAGTTGCTGCAGCATGAAGTGGCTCGGATCGAAGAGAATGTTCGCGCGCGGGTGCTGCCCAACCGCAGCCAGGAAGCGCTCGAAGCTCGCGCCGTCGTGCAAGTCTTCTCCGGCATGGAGCTCGTAGCATAGATCCACACCGGCCTGATCGAAGACGTCGAGAATCGGCTTCCACCGCCGCGCAAGCTCGGCAAAGGCCTCTTCTACAAGTCCCGTCGGGCGCTGCGGCCAAGGATAGAAAAGATGCCATGCCAGCGCGCCTGAGAAACTAACGTGCGCCGTGAGATTTAGATTACGGCTCGCTTTGGCTGCCAGCTGGAGCTGTTCCGTGGCCCAGGCCTGCCGGGCCTTCGGCTGTCCATGCAACTCCGGCGGAGCAAAACTCTCAAAGAGCAGATCGTAGGCTGGGTGCACCGCAACCAATTGCCCTTGCAAGTGAGTAGAAAGTTCCGTGACCTCAAGGCCAAGGTCGCCAAGCATTCCGCTAATCTCCGAACAGTACTCCCGGCTTTCCGCAGCCGTCTTTAGGTCAAACAACCTACGATCCCAAGTTGGAATCTGGATACCTTTAAAGCCCAGGCCAGCCGCCCATTTGGCGATCGCTGGAAGTGTGTTGAACGGCTCTCGGTCAGCGGCAAACTGGGCCAGAAAAATGGCCGGCCCTCGAACGGTCTTCATGCAAGCTCCTGCAACCTGTGGTCTTTTACTCGGAAATGTCTAGTTGATATTCGGCCGCGTTCCTCAATCGGAGAATGCCGACCAGCCGGTTCTTGCACGACTGTTCTCAATCGACCGCTCGATGAACGCCATGCTGCGCACGCCATCCGAGATTCCCGGGACAGCGTCACTTAGCTTGGCCGAAGGATCGGTGAAGCGGGCTCGTACGGCAGCGGCAAAATCACGATAGATGTTCGCAAACGCTTCAATCAAACCTTCCGGATGCCCGACCGGCAAGCGGAAGGCGCGCCGGGCACTCTCCGTCAAATAGCCCGCTGCCGCATAGAATGTCTGGCTGGGCTGGTTTGGCCAGTTCAAAACCAGATGGTTCGGATCCTCTTGCGACCAATGCATCCCACCCTTCTCACCATAGACATCCAGGTGGAGGTCGTTGCGTTCGCCGGTAGAAATTTGCGAGACGACGAGTACTCCGGGTGCGCCATTATCGAGCCTCAGCAGCACGTTGCAATCGTCGTCCAGCTTGCGGCCGGGGATGACGGTCGAGAGAGATGCGTTCAGCTCGGCAACGCGGCGCCCGGTCACATATTCCACCAAGTTGAAGGCGTGGACGCCGATGTCTCCGATGGCTCCTCCCAGACCCGACTGCTGCGGATCGGTGCGCCATTCCGCCTGCTTATGGCCGGTTTTTTCGATGGCTTCACTCAACCAGCCCTGCGAGTATTCCACGTTGACTTTGCGGATGGCGCCCAGCGTTCCATTACGGACGAGTTCTCGCGCTTCCCGAACCATGGGATAGCCAGTGTAAGTGTAGGTGAGCGCGTAAAGGAGGCCCGTGCGCCAGACCATATCCTCAAGCTCCAGCGCCTCCTTCAGAGTTGCCGTCGCCGGCTTATCGCTGACGACGTGAAAGCCATGTTCCATCGCAGACGCGGCCACAGGGAGGTGCAGATGGTTCGGCGTGGTGATGCAGACAAAATCTATCGCGTCGGGACGGGCCCGTTCCCTATCCATCATTTCCCGGAAGTCGGCGTAAGACCGATCTCCACTAATACCGAAGCTGCGCCCTGCCTGTAGGGACTTGGCTGGATCACGGCTGAATGCGCCAGCAACTAGCTCGATCTCGCCGTCTAGTTCAGCAGCCATACGGTGAACCGGACCAATGAAAGAGCCCGGACCACCTCCCACCAATCCCATGCGGAGCTTTCTCGCCGGTTGCTCGTTCATAGCAAACGTTCCTCAGCAGAATGATTGCAAACGCCTTCCCTAAGATACAGGAAGTCGGCGAAGCAGTTCTCAGGACCAAGTTGTCGGGTTTCAGTCCTGATTCCTGAAATCAGCTGGGAATGCAGCCGCGCTGCGCGATTGCGATATTGTCGCGCGTGGATTTCTTGACCATGTACATCATCTCGTCAGCCGTGCGGATGATCTCGTGCGCCGTGGCGCCGTCGTCCGGGTAGCTGGCCAAACCGAAGCTGGCCCGTATATTCAAATCCAGTGGCTCGGACGAGGTCTCGGAACGAGGGTAGTTGCTCTCGCGCATCGCCCTCAATAGCCTGCGGGTCACTTCAAGTGCCGCGTCTTTCCCCGTTTGCGGCAAGAGGATGATGAACTCATCGCCACCGTAGCGAAACGCCGAGTCGATCCCGCGGATGTTCTGCTTGATTGTCTGCGCGACTTGGCCAAGCAACCAGCTGCCTGCAAGGTGGCCGTAACGGTCATTGACGAGCTTGAAGCGATCCAGATCCATGAAGACTAGGCTGAACGGCAGTTTGAAGCGCCGGGACCTCTCTAGTTCACTATCGAGAACGTTCGCGAGGTGGCGCGAGTTGTAAAGACCTGTGCAGTCGTCGATGATGGTCAGTTCCTGAATCCGCTCTATCGAGCGCGCGTTTTCGATCGCGATCGCGGCGTAGTCGGCGAGTACATTGAGAAAAGCGGTAGTGTATTCGGTCAGGTTGCTCACCCGATAATTCAAGAGCTCAATCACGCCTAGCGTCCGCTGCCGCGATCGCAGAGGGATGCAGATGACCGAACGCACCGGGCCGGATTCCAGCCGCGGCTGCTGTCCCTTCAGACGCCCGTTGTGCGAATCGTCCGGCACGATGAGAGCCTCCCCATGCTCGGCGACCCACCCGGCGATGCCGTCGCCAATGGGAATTCGAATATTGCTCGGTCTCCCGGCGGATTTCCCCGCAGTCACCGCGTAGTAGAGATTCTGATGTTGCTCATCGACGATCAGAAGAGACCACGATTCCGATTCGAAGAACCGCGCCATCTGCTGCATGATGGCGCTGAGAATGGAATCGAGATCAAGTGAGGAAGTGAGCGCGCGCGCGACATCGTGAAAGACCTTGAGGTCCCGAAAGGACTGACTCTCCTGGGATATACGATTGGCCATTACTTTCGTGCCTTGCTTACGCACCAATCCGGTCACACCTATTCGGGAGGAAGGACATCCGGGTTAACGGATTTGGCGACGGAGCCCTACGCCATGAAGTGAGCGCACGCAATCCGCTCTGTGGCAGCCTCACAGCTACCGCCGTTTTTCCGCGTGGGATCGCGGCTAGCCGTTCTTCAACCGAACGGCTGCGTAGCTTTGCAGACGTCATAAGGTTGCGTTCACCGTGACGAAGCTCTAGCCGCCAATATGGACCATGCTGCGCGAAGGCTTCAAGAAGCCTGGCTCGCCGATATGATGGCGCGCTTCTTTCACGGCTATTGTCTTGCGAATGAAGTCAGCGAGATCCTCATCCGAGCCGCCGCGCGCCATCACACCGTACAGATCGTGATCGAAATGCGAGAAAAGGCAAGTGCGGATTTTGCCATCTGACGTGAGGCGAACACGGCTGCACGCTCCGCAAAACGCCTGGGAGACAGGTGCGATGATGCCGACTTCTCCCAAACCATCATCGAAAGTATAGCGCCGGGCCGTCTCACTGGGATTATTGGGGCGCAGCGGGACCAAGGGACGGAAAGAATTGAGCTTCTCTTCCACCTCTTTCAGGGGAACGACCACATCCGGCGTCCAAAGGCGATCCTCCTCGAGAGGCATGAACTCGATAAAACGGACAATGACGCCCTCGTCACGGGAGAAACGCGCAAACGCAGGAATCTGATCCTCGTTGAAACCCCGCATCAGGACACAATTCACCTTCACGGGGCCCAACCCGACGCGTTTGGCGGCGCGGAGCCCTGAGAGAACTCGCTCGAAACTGCCGGGTACTCGCGTAATGCGAGAGAATGTCACCGAATCGACAGCATCCATACTCACGGTCACGCGGTTGAGCCCAGCAGCCTTAAGAGGCGCAGCCAGCTCAGCCAAGAGATGGCCGTTGGTGGTGAGGGCAATGTCGAGCGGTTGCCGGCCCTGGTGGGATGAGGCTTCCGTGGACGCATCGCTACCAAGTTCGGCGAGTTCTGCTACCAGACGGACCAGATTCTTCCGCAGCAGTGGCTCCCCTCCTGTAAGGCGCACTTTTTCGATGCCGAGAGAGACAAACACCCGGATGATACGGAGGTACTCCTGCGCCGTAAGCTCCGCAAATTGAGCGCCTTCGTTCCCGGTCCGACAATAAACGCACTTATAGTTGCACCGATCGGTGACTGAGACGCGCAAGTCCGTGATGGTACGGCCGAACTTATCGCGTAAGCGCGTTTGGGCCCGGCGATCTGCGCCAACGGCGGAGTCTGCGCCGGTCACTGGAGCTGGAGCGACGGTCGGATTTTGCAAGACAGACGACATACGGTTTGGAAGGACTGTTCTTACTATTCGACCCATGATGCAGCCTTAAAGATGCATCGAACCAACGCCTTGGGCTGGACGCTGAATGCATCCGGCTGGCTTGTCTACTCGGCCTGGTATCCCCTAGGAGTCGATATCCCTGATCCAGGTTTGCGCCAATACTCGCTATCTTGAGCTTAGTGGAGAAGCAAAACCAGTGCAAACTGCGGATCTCTTGGCGTATGAACAACAAAGTCAAAAATTGACCGAACCGGCGGGACCGTTTGGGCAGAGGAATGCATAGGAATGCGACCGGCGTCTTCCCAATGCCTGTATCCTCAATTATAGTCACCTACACCGATGGATACTTCAGCGGAAACAAAAGTTAGCCAACAGAAAGTGGCACAATTCCCCTCCTCTTCAGGGGATCTCTTCCACGGATACTTTAATCGAGATCGAGATTGGAAATTCCGCAAGAACGATCTCATCGACGCGCGCGGACGACGGCTTTTCGAAACCACCGCTCTGGCATGCGATCACGACGCCTATCCATTTCAGATTCCATTGGAAGGCAGAAGCGGCCCGGAAGTGCAGGCTGATGGCCACTGCATGCTTATGCTCTCGTCCTACGACTATCTGGGACTCATAGGAGACCCGCGAGTCGACGCAGCGGCGGTCGAAGCGGTAAAGAAATATGGAACGGGCACAGGCGGAGCTCGCCTGCTCACCGGCACAACGGATGAGCACCAATTGATGGAGCAGGATCTGGCTGAATTCTTCGGAACTGAGTCTGCCGTCACCTTCAGTTCTGGATTCATGGCGAATCTGGCCGTGATCGGTTCGCTCTTCGGCGCCTCGGATCGCGTCATCATGGATGCTCTTTGCCATCGCAGTCTGACTGATGCATGCCGGTTTGCCGGTGTCCAGCTGCAGCGATTTCGTCACAACGATCTCGACTCGTTGCGCCATGAGATACAGCACGGGCCCGCCGCGAATCGGACGCTTGTCGTCACCGAAGGCGTGTTCTCGATGGACGGAGACGTTTGCTGTCTGCCGGAGATTCTGGAGCTCTCCCGGAGATCCGGCTGTTTTCTGCTAGTAGATGATTCCCACGCTACCGGAGTGCTGGGTTCGAACGGACGCGGAGTCGGGGAGCATTTCGGGATTCCCGCAAGCGAAATTGACATCTGGACGGGTTCCCTGGCCAAGGCAATTCCAGCAAACGGTGGGTATGTGGCCTGCTCGCAGGAGTTGGCGATTTTCCTGCAGCATGCGGCTTCGCCGTATATCTTCTCTGCGGCTCTGAGTCCTTCAGCCGTGGCTGCCATCCGGACAGGGGTGTCGATTCTGATTCAAGAACCCGAGCGCGTGGCCAAGATCAAAGACAATTCCGAGTTTCTGCGGCGCGGTCTACAGGATCTGGGCTACGACACGGGGCTGTCGGACACAGCGGTGATCCCCGTGATCCTGAACGATGAGGCAAAGACAAGCCTCTTCGCACGACGACTTCGAGACTACGGCATCTTGGCGGCGCCGGTCCTTTTCCCGGCTGTTCCGCAAAACTCAGCGCGTCTGAGGCTTTGCGTGACTGCGGGTCACACGCAAGCCCATCTGGATTTTGCGCTCGAAGTCTTCGAGAGAATGGCGAGCGATTAGAACGCGACAGGATAGATAGCCATGGGGGACCCCTTCAATGATTCTCCGCGTTTCATGCGAAGAAATGGGGCTCCTCTTTGCCGCATTTCAGCTACGAATACCTGGACGCCACTCCAGCAGATCGACCCGGGTCTTCCGAACCGCCGCGGCGAGAGACCCATTCCGAGAGACCCATTCCAGGACACCACCTCCCCATCGGAGCGCATGGGCAAGCCGGTGTATAGGTTCGCCGTCGGTAAGCGGGGTACGGGTGAACGAAATGGAACATGCGCATTGATGTGCCGTGAATGCCCTTAGTTTCGCTGAGTTACTTTCGGCTTAGTTGTACGTACGGAATGCCAGGACGGCATTCAGGCCGCCGAATGCGAAGGATTGAGATAAAGCCGCCTCTACCTGTGCGGGGCGCGCTTCATTTGGAATGACGTCCAGGTCGCATGCCGGATCGGGAGTGGTGTAATTAGCCGTTGGCGGCAGTATTGCCCGTCCAAGGGCCAGCACCGTCGCGGCCGCCTCGAGGGCACCCGCGGCTCCCAGAGTATGCCCATGCATTGATTTTGTTGAGCTGACCGCAAGCTGGTCCGCGTGGTTTCCGAAGATCGCACGAATCGCCTGGACCTCCATGCGGTCGTTTGCCTCGGTGCCCGTTCCGTGGGCGTTGATGTAGCCGATTTGCTCCGATGACAGCTTGGCGTCACGCATCGCGGCACGGATGGCTCTTGCCGCCCCTTCCGCCGATGGTTGAGTCATATGGCAAGCGTCGGCCGACATGCCAAACCCAACGATTTCTCCCAATGGCCGCACACCACGCGCCAAGGCGCTTTCAAGCGGTTCCAGGATCATCATGGCGGCTCCTTCTCCCAGCACCATGCCAGAACGGTCTTTGGAGAAGGGACGGCAGGTATCCGGACTGACAACCCGCATCGCTTCCCAAGCCTTAAGTCCGCCGAGAAAGAGAGGCGCCTCGCTCCCGCCTGCGATCGCCATAGGAGCCGATCCGGAACGGACCATCCAGAAGGCCTGCCCGAGAGCGTGTGCCGACGAAGAGCACGCCGTCGAAACTGTATAAGCGGGCCCCTGTATACCGAACTCGATAGAGATGTGGCTTGCCCCGGCGTTGCTCATCCCGAGCGGGATCGTAAGGGGATGGACGCGGCTGCGGCCATGGTGAAAAAGTTCCCAGTAGCCGCTCTCCTCGGCCCATCTCCCGCCCATGCAGGTGCCGGTGACGATAAGCGTATTCTCCCGCAACTCCGGGGTCCATTCGACTTGAGCCGCCTCGACTGCCTCGCGGGCGGCAACCACGGTATATTGAGCGAACCGATCCATGAAAGTGAGATTTTTGCGTTCGAAGTGTAATTCAGGCTCAAATCCGCGAATCACGCCCGCGTTCTTAAATCGGACCTGATCCATCCCTACTTCAGGGCTCGGTCCGACATCCTGCGGAATTGGCCCGATTCCAGATTCGCCATGGGAGAGCGCCTGCCAGAACGTTTCACAGTCTGGTCCTAAGGCGCTTAAAACTCCGATCCCGGAGACAACGACTCGATGCATCAGGGCTGGCCTACCCCTCCTGCGAAGTGTTTTGCTTCGCTCCGACCAGGTAGGTGATGCCTTGAATCATCTCGGGTATGGTGTGGATTTTCTTCGCCTCTTCATCATTGATTTCGATGTCGAATTCGCTCTCGAGATCGAAGAGTATATTGATACTGTCCATGGAGTCGATGCCCAGCTCTTCGAAAGTACTGTCCGGCTTGACCCGTTCGAGGGGAATGCGCTGTGTGGTTGCAATCACTCTCAGCACGCGATCTTGGATTGTTTCCGACATAATGAATTCATTCTCACCCGAGGCGGTACCTCGGAGGTCCAGACTTCCACGGTTTCAGTAACGTTAACGCGGCCTGGAAAACCTGGCAAGGTCCGCCAAAGGTACCCTCCCTTTCCCTTAGCCAAATGGGCCCCCCAATCCTCCAGCACAGTTAATCAATATCTTACTAGGTGAGGATGGTCTGGTTGAAGGCTGAAGGCTTACGGGAAACTTTCTTGGTTTCGGGCCGAGTATCTGAAGTCGCGAAGTCTCAATGCATACCGTCGCGGTCCCCCAGCGTCGTGCGCTAGCTAAACACAACGTCATAAGTAATTGCGCATAAATATGGAGCATGTTTTGATAGAGGCATGCGCGCGCTAACCATTGCTGACTCGGCGACGATGATTCTCGGGCTGCAGGACGAGATTCGTCGATCGGAAGAATCACGATATGACCATCGCCTCCACGGGGTGCTGTTGGTTGCCCAGGGTATGACCTGTCCAGAAGTCGCGAAGCTTCTGGGAGACGCCTTACGGTCGGTCGAATATTGGGTACGGGGTTTTGAACAAAATGGCTTAGCCGGGTTGCGGGAAGGAGAACGATCGGGTCGGCCCAGCCGGTTGAATGAGAAGCAACTCAGAGAGATCAACAGCGCCCTGCGCCGGATGCCGCGCGATCTGGGTTTGGGTGGAAATCTGTGGGATGGCAAGACTTTGGCGGCATGGATTGCTGAGCGGTATGAGATTGATTTGGGGGTACGGCAGTGCCAGCGTTTGTTCCGGCAACTGGGCTTTCGGCTTCGCAAGCCGCGTCCCAGGATTGCCCAAGCCGATCCAGCACGGCAGAAGGCGCATAAAAAAAACTCCAAGCGCTGATGGAGGACGGCACGGTAGATCTTTGGGCGACGGACGAAGTGCAGTTCCAGCAACATGGCTCGCGATGTCAGATGTGGATTCCACCGGAAACCAAGGATCCTGTCTTGCTGCATGCTCCGACGCGGCGCAGCGTAGGATACTTTGCCGCGGTGCGGCTGCGGGATGGGAAGTTTCTCTTTTGCCGTGAGGCGGGCAAATTCAATGGGGCGACCTTCTTCGCTTTTATGAAAGTTCTTCGCCGCGCCAGTATCCGAACCGGCCGCCGGGTGGTGGTGATCGCCGATAACGCCGAATACCATCATGCCCGTCTCCACCAGCCATGGCGAGAGGAACACACTTCTGACTTTGCACTCGACTACCTGCCGCCGTACTCGCCCGAACGCTGTGACGGTGGCTGATCACTGGGACTTTCGTACAGCTCCCGGAGCCAGCTCCAGGGCAAGCTCTACGGCAGAAGTCCGAATACTGCAACTCCGTTGGGCGTCCCCACGTATACCTTTCCATTCGCGATGGTTGGCGTAATGAACTTGTTTCCCCCGCCAACGCTATCGCGTGCTCCCGCCTGATTGCTGTTGTAGATCTCCTGGAGGTTTGCCGCGTTGTAAGCGTGCAACACCGCGGGGTTTAGGTTCTCCACAGCCCAAACGATCCCGTTCGAAGTACCGTTGGCAGAGATGCTCGGCGTGGTTCCCGGGTAGCCGAAGGCTTCGCTCGAAACAGCAGCCGGCGCGCCGAGCCTGGCGTTGACGATAGGGAATGCCTGGATCGGATTGTTCACGCCGCCATAGTAAACGGTGTTGTTGAAATAAGCCGGCATCGAAAAAGCGCCGTTAGGAAAGTTGTTCGCCACTTCCTGATAAAGGGCTCCATTGTTGTTGGCGTTGAATTTTCCCATGCTATTGCGGTCGACAATGTACATATTGCTGTCCTTCCCGGCTCCAAGTGCGAGTTGGTGAACTTGCCCGGAATTATCCGTTACATCGGGAAGTAGCAACGCGCCGCCCGACCCTAGATCGGTATCGTGGTTCGATTCATCGACCGTATTATCGATCGCGAAGTAGTCGACCACGACAAGCGAACCACCCAAGGTCGATACCTTGAGAAAGGCGTTTCCATAATCGTGCTGGCTGGGGAAGCCATTGGCGTCGAGAGTCGTATCAAACGTCCCGTTCGCGTCCAGGAAATAGATATTTGCATTCGAATCGGCGGCCAAGCCCGCGCCACTCATCCAGATCGATCCTTCACTTCCGTTGGGTGTGAGGTTGAGCACGGCAGTTTGCTGCAGGGTCGACTCACTGTAAGCCATGAGCCAGCCGGTGTAGGGCTGGATGTCGCAATGGGAAGTCCATCCCAGATAAAGTGTGCCGTTCAACAGAAGCAACCCAACGCGCTCCGCATATTGGCCGGGGTCAAAGACCACGTTGCCACCTGAGCTGTTCGCTCCGTTGCCGGGATAGGTCGCCTGAATCTCCGTGGGGCTCCCTGCCAACTCCGCACCGGTGGTGAGATCGAGGGCATGCAGCCGGTGGTGATACGTAACGCCTTGCTCGCTCATCCCGACGACAAAGATGCTTCCGTTCGCTCCGTGGTGGCGATCGATCACAGGGGTTGCGGTGATTCCTATTTCCGGCGAGATTTGACCGCAGTTGTGGTTGTTGCTGGTCGTCTCTCCAGCGGCGAGCACAGAGGTCTGCCACAGCTGGGTCCCGGTATCCGCATCGAAAGCGTAGACGCTACCGTGTTCCGTTTCTACGTATAAGACATTATGCGTTTGGCCGCCGATCGCGAGGTTTTGGACATACAACGGTTGAGCGTCTACCCTGCCGTCGGTATTGAGGAAGTTGATTTTTCCGAACGTGGATGGGTTGACATTGGAAAGCGTGAGAGTCGGTTCGTTCAGATATTGACCGGTACGCGCGAGATCGTTGTGATAGGTCGTCACGTCGATCGGAGAGGGTGGTACAGAGATTGCGAAGGAGAGAGCTGCCGTCGCCGTGATTGGACCCGCTGTTCCGGTACCGGTTCCTTGAATCGTGATTGTTCCCGTTGAGGCAAGCGTATTGGCCGCTGCCGTGAAGGTAATTGGCTGCCCAGCGCCGGGACTGAGCGTCAACGTCGACGGCGATGCGGTCACGCCTATGGGTACACCGCTCAATGAGATGTTCACCGTCCCGGTAAAACCATTCGTGGCGGTCGCAGAGATCGAGACCTGCTGACCCGTTCCGCCTGCCGCAAGGTTCAGAGCTGTGGGATTCGCGGCCAGGGTAATACCCTGCATGGGGGCGGCCGCCACGGTTAGTGCTACGGACGCGCTATGGCTTAGCGAGGACGACGTCGCGGTAATAGTCACGGTTGCCGTCGCTGCTGCAGCAGCCTTGTCCGCGCTCAAGTTGATGGATTGCGGTGTTCCGGGCGTCAAGGACAGGCTCGATGGCGTTGCCGAAACTCCGGCGGGCAGACCACTCAGAGTGACATTGATCGTCCCGGTAAAGCCATTCAATGGCGCAGCAGAAACTTGCAGGGTCTGCGCAGTGCCGCCGGCCGTGAGGCTCAGGGACGCCGGGGTCACAGTCAGAGTAATATCGGGGGGGCTTTGAGCGGCGCCAACGGTCAAGGACAGTTGGGCTGTATGGTTTAATGTGCCGGACGTGGCCGTCAGCATCGCTGTCCCACTTTCTCCAGCGGTGTTCTGTGCCGCTGCTAAAATCACGGTTGCTGAAGTACCAGGCGTCAGCGTAAGGTTCGCCGGGGTCGCGGTTACGCCGCTTGGCAGGCCGCTGATCGCGAGTGCAATGGAACCGGTAAAACCATTTGATGGGGTTGCTATCACTTGGACTGGCGCGCTGCCGCCGGCCGTCAGGCTCAGGGGCGCCGGGGTCACAGTCAAAGTAAAATCGGGGGGACTTTGAGCAGCGCCAACGGTCAAGGACAGTTGGGCTGTATGGCTTAATGTGCCGGACGTGGCAGTCAGCGTCGCCGTCCCGCTTTCCCCGACAGTGTTCTGTGCTGCCGCTAAAGTCACAGTTGCTGAACCACCAGGCATCAAAGTCAGGTTCGCCGGGGTAGCGGTAACGCCGATTGGCAAGCCGCTGATCGCAAGTGCAATCGAACCTGAGAAGCCGTCTGATGCGGCTGCCGTCACTTGGACTGGAACGCTGGCGCCGGCGGTCAGGGCAACATTCGAGGGCGAGAGCGTGAGCGCGAAATCCGGAGCGGTAGAGGAACTCGAAGCGTTCTGGCCGGAACCGCATGAGATCAGCAGTGCAGCGAAGATCAAAAGAAGCGGAAGAAGACGGAAAAGCTTCAGTCCTTCCGGCACTGGACCCTCCAAAACTGGCAGCTTCGGTGGCGAGGACTTCCGCCTGACCACCCTACCCTGACCAGCGGAAATCCTCAAATCGAAAGAGTCGCCTTTTGATGACACCAATCAAACAGGGAAAGAGCAGCCCGTCGGGCATACGTAACAAACGCCTCATCAGAAGGGCATCATCATAGGGGATCATCGGTTCACACTTATAATTCAGAACAAGCGATGTTTTCGATCCGTAACGCCACTCGTGATGATGTGCCACTCATGCTGGAGTTGGTCCGTGCACTGGCCCTCTACGAGCGGGACCCGGACGCCGTTCAAGCTACAGAGGACGATTTTCTCCGCGACGGATTCGGTGCGACGCCAGCCTTTGAATGTCTTATCGCCCAAGTGCCGGAAGCGACAGGAACTTACGACAAAATGCAGCCTGTCGGATTTGCACTTTATTTCTACAACTACTCCACTTGGCAGGGGCGGCGCGGCATTCACGTAGAAGATCTCTTCGTCCTTCCCGAGTTCCGCGGGCGCGGCATCGGAAAAGCGCTGCTCGGCGCTGTCGCTGCAAAGGCAATCGAGTCAGATTGCGGAAGATTGCAATGGGACGTTCTGGAGTGGAACCAGCCAGCGATCGACTTCTACCACAGGGTGGGCGCTCGGATGCTGACCGAGTGGCAGATCATGCGCGTGACAGGTGAGGCTCTCGCAGCATTGGCGGCCAGCACTGTAGCAGCCGAGGAGCCTGGTTGACGATGGGCTATTTGATTCGCGTCATTGGCGGAGGTCTCGCCGGACCGGAGGCGGCGCTGGTCGCTGCCCGCCAAGGGTGCGAGGTGGAACTGTATGAAATGCGCACTGTCGTCGACGGGAAGCTCCATTCCACGCCCGCGCACCAGACGGACAGTTTCGCGGAGCTTGTCTGCTCGAACTCGCTAAAATCCGAAAGCGAATCGACTGCCCCTTGGCTGCTTAAACAGGAGATGCGGCGGGCGGGCTCACCTTTGCTGGCGTGCGCCGACGCTAGCGCAGTACCGGCAGGCCACGCTCTGGCCGTAGATCGCGTGGAGTTCTCACGCCGCGTGGCGGAAGCCATTGAGCAGGAGAAGCGGATCACGGTTCGGCGCAGCGAAATCACCGAACTCGATCCCGAAATTCTCACTATTGTTGCCACGGGTCCGCTCACCTCTGCAGCACTTTCGGCCGAAATCGCGCGGCTTACCGGGAGTGGCCATCTCGCCTTTTACGATTCGATCAGCCCGATAGTTGATGCCGAGTCGATTGACATGGACAGCGTCTACTTCGCTGCGCGGTATGACAAAGGGACGGCGGACTATATCAATTGCCCGATGTCGAAGCAGGAATACGACCTGTTCTACGACGCACTGGTTTCAGCGGAAAGCGTCACCGGAAAAGATTGGGAGAAGCTCGAGTATTTCGAAGGATGCCTGCCGATTGAGGAATTGGCTCGCCGAGGCCGGGACACTCTGCGCTTCGGTCCCATGAAACCGGTGGGACTTCGGGATCCACGGACGGGCAAGACGCCGTGGGCCGTCGTGCAACTCCGTTCGGAAAACCTGCGAGCCAATTCCTACAATCTGGTCGGATTTCAGAACCACCTGAAATACGGCGAACAGGCCCGGATTCTGCGAATGATTCCTGGGCTGGCGAAGGCTCAATTCCTTCGCTACGGTCAGATTCATCGAAACACATACATCAACGCACCGCGTTTGCTCGATGAGATGCTTACACTCCGCCAACATCCGTGGCTCATGGTCGCAGGGCAGCTTTGCGGGGTCGAGGGCTATACCGAATCGATCGCCACGGGAATGCTCGCCGGGCTTTACGCGGCCAACGTGGCCCAGAACCGGCCGGTTCGTCGTGTTCCCAGAGGATCAGCGTTGGGCTCGTTGATCCACTACATCACGCACGCGGACCCGGAAGACTTTCAGCCTGCCAACATTACGTTTGACCTGCTGCTCCCACTCGAGGAAGACCTGCGGAAGAAGGTCCGGGATAAACGCGAGCGGCATCGAATTCAGTGCGAGCGGGCCCTCGAACTGTTCGATGGGTGGCACCAGGATCTGCCAGGGAGCGGATCGCTGGCTCCCGCCGATGCACGAGCTTGACTCTTGGTGCCCTGGAGAGCCCAAGTCTCAAATGCTAGAGCGGACCCTCCTGCCGCGTGTGAGCTACTCACTCTTCTCGATCCATCCACTAGCGTCTCTTGCCGTACGATAAGGTATGCAGTTTCCCCCGGTTTTCTCTTCGGAGAGCGCGCGTGGGCGTGCGGTTGTTTGCCTCTCTGGAGGGATGGATTCGGCCGTTTGCGCTGCTCTGGCGGCGCGAGAGTATGAGGCGTACGCCCTGCATTTCAGCTATGGCCAGCGTACCGAAAGCCGCGAACTTCGGGCCGCCCAGGCCGTTGCGGAAGCTCTCGGAATGGAGCAGTTTCTCTCGCTGGGCATTGGCCTTTTCCGCCGGATTGGGGGCTCGGCTTTGACTGAAGCTGCGATTGCTGTGCCCAGAGCCGGCGAAGATCCGGCAACAGAGCATGCCCAGCCTGGCTCGCCGATTCCCGTCACCTATGTTCCGTTTCGCAATGCTCATTTTCTTTCTGCCGCGGTGAGCTGGGCGGAGGTTCTCGGCGCTCGATCGGTTTTCATTGGCGCCGTGGAACAGGACAGCTCCGGGTACCCGGACTGCCGTCCTGCTTATTACGAAGCTTTTCAGCAACTTATCCGCACGGGAACCCGCGAGGGAGACATCCTGATTCAGACTCCGCTCATCCATATGCGAAAGAGCGAGATCGTTCGCCTCGGCCTTGAATTGCGAGCGCCATTCCATTTAACGTGGTCCTGCTACTCAGGCGAACAGATCGCTTGCGGTGTGTGTGAGAGCTGTGTCTTGCGCCTTCGCGCCTTTGAGCAGGCGGGGCAGCAAGATCTCATCCCGTACGCCACCTAAGGCCTGCTCATAGGAGAAACACAATGCGTGCAAAAGCTACTCTCTGGTTGGCGCTTTTCGTGCTCGCCCTGCTTCCGGCGGCTGTTTATGCTCAGCAAACACCGGGAAAAATTCACGGTCACGTTCAAGACCCCGGCGGAGTTCCGATTCCGAACGCAATCGTCGAACTCAGTCTTGACGGAAAAAACGCCAAGTATACGTTCACTGCGGATCAAAACGGCGACTACAAGGGCGACGGCATCGCGCCGAACACTTACGTGGTCACGCTCTTTCAGACCAAAGACAAGGCAGTAGACCAGTTTCAGAATGTCAAAATCATCGGGGGTGCCGATACAGCTCAGGATTTTGACCTTAGCCGCCCCGACTACCTCAAAAAGTTGACGCCGGAAGAGCAAAAGGCGATCCAAGACGCCAAGAGCAAGAATGCGGCGATCACGAAGGACAATGAGGCCGTCAAGAAGCTCAACGGCATGCTCAATGACGCCCGCGCCGACGACAAAGCAAAGAAGTACGACGACGCAGCCAATCTGATGCAGCAAGCGGTACAGATCAAGCCTGATTCCTCGATCCTCTGGCTGGAGCTAGGGACTGCGCAAGTAGGGCAGAAGAAATATGACGATGCCATCACTTCGCTGAAGAAGGCGCTCGAGGTAGACGCAGCCTCCAAAAAGCCCAGTCCGGAGATTCAAGCGGCGGCCAACAACAGCCTCGGGGAAGCATACGCCACCAGCAATAAGGTGCCCGAAGCGACTGCGGCTTATGACGCTGCTGCAAAACTTATGCCCGCCAATGCCGGAATGTATTACACCAATGAAACGATCGTTCTGAGTCGTACCACACAAACGGACGCGACGGTTGCCGCCGCGGAAAAGGCAATCGCCGCGGACCCGAATAAACCTATTCCTTACTATTTGAAGGGGCAGGCTCTGATCTCAAAGGCTAATGTCGATCCGAAAACGCAGAAAATTGTGGCTCCTCCTGGGACCGCAGAAGCCTACGAGAAGTATCTAGATCTCGATCCAAACGGGCCATTCGCTCAGCCCGCGCAACAAGTGCTGGCCGAAATCGGAGAAAAGATCAACAGCAAGTATTCAGCAAAGAAAAAGTAGTCGGTAAGTGTTGTCGTGGATCTACCGTGCGACAGAGTTCCTGCGGGGATTCACGACAACACTCAGTTTCTGGACCCGCCTTTGGATTTCTCTCTTCGGCTGCCTTGAAACAGCCGAACCTTCTTACCGGAACCGCCTCTTTGTGCTCCTCCTTCTTCTACGCCATGAATCCCACTTTGAAGTCGTCCGCTCCATCCCGAGTCGTCAGTTTCGCCGAAGCGAATCGAATTGTTCGCGAGCATGCGGAGTTTTTGGGAAGGCACGTCATCGCATCGGAGCAAACTGTACCTCTGCTTCAATCGCTTGGACGGGTCCTGGCGGAACCAATCCGCGCCGATCGCGATCAACCACCCTTTCCGCGCTCGACGCGGGATGGTTTTGCCTGCCGTGCAGCTGATCTCAACGCTGGCGGCAGGCTGAAGATCATTGGTCAGATTCCTGCCGGTGCGGCGCCCTTTCCCTTCGGAGTTGCAGAGGGAGAGGCAATCGAAATCATGACCGGCGCGCCTGTCCCGTCAGGGGCTGACTGCGTAGTTATGATCGAGCATGTAGAACTGGACAACGGCGCGGTTCGATTGCTCGATCGCGGCCAGGACACTGCTGTGGCGCCTGGCGCGAATATCGTTCCTGCGGGAGCCGAGGTGGGTTCGGGCGAAGTGATCCTGCCTGCAGGGACCCGTATGGCAGCGGCTCAGATTGCTGCAGCCGCCGCCTGCGGATTCGCTAAGGTGAGTGTGCTCGCGCGTCCACGAATCGCGATTGTTGCCACGGGCGATGAGTTGGTCGAAGTGGGACAGATGGCTCTACCCCACCAGATTCGTAATTCGAACAGTTACTCGCTCGCCGCCCAAATTCTGACAGTGGGCGCCGAGCCTGTGAGGCTCGCCATCGCGCGAGACGACGCCGCGCACCTAAAAGGGCTCATTCACACAGCGCTTGAGGCCGACCTTATGCTTCTCTCGGGCGGCGTGTCGATGGGCAAATACGACCTCGTCGAACAGGTACTGCTCTCGATGGGGGCGGAGTTCTTCTTCACGGGCGCGCTCATCCAGCCGGGTAAGCCGGTTGTCTTCGGCAGATTCGCCGAAAGTGACCGCCCGCGATACTTCTTCGGCCTACCGGGCAATCCTGTCTCGACAATGGTTACCTTCTCTCTGTTTGTTGAACCATTGCTCTGCGCGTTTGGCCTGCGACCCGCGTCTCGCCTTGCACAAGCCAGGTTGAAGGAAGACTTCCGCACCAAGACTGGACTCACGCGCTTTCTGCCGGCGATTCTTGATGCGGACCCGGAGCAGTATCCGCTGGCACCGGTAGTGGAGCGGATTGCATGGCAGGGATCTGGGGATGTCGCCGCGACGAGCAGGGCCAATTGCTTTCTCGTCGTACCCGCCGATCGAGAACTGTTGCGCGCAGGTGAAACGGTGACCGTGCTGCTATAGCATGAACAACGAATGACCAAGCTCTCGCATTACGACGATCAAGGCCAAGCGCATATGGTGGACGTGAGTGGAAAACCGTTCACGCGGCGTGAAGCGGAAGCTTCGGCGTTTGTTGCCCTCTCGCCTGACGTTCTCAGCGCGTTGCCTCACAATCCCAAGGGAAACCCGCTCGAAGTTGCGCGCTTTGCCGGAATCCAGGCAGCGAAGCGAACGTCCGAACTCATCCCCATGTGCCATCCGTTGCCGCTGAGCTTGATCGAAGTCACGGCGACCGTGGTTGCGGGTGGAATCGCGATCCGCAGCTTTGCGGCGACTGTCTCTCCGACAGGAGTCGAAATGGAAGCCTTGACGGCTGCGGCGGTCGCCGCCCTCACGGTGTACGACATGTGCAAGGCGTTGGACAAATCCATCGCCATTCGTGAAGTGGTGTTGGAGCGCAAATCCGGCGGTAAAAGCGGTGATTACGTGCGCGGTTGAAGCTCAGGCATCAGCAGTCATCGATCAATTCCTAGGGATCAGGCGTGAACCGTCTGGGCTACAAATATCAGCTCCCCAATCCATGCACATCGTGCCACACGGCAAAATCCACGGCTTGGGCTAAGCAGGCGATGAGTCACTGGCAAGAGCGCTCTTCATGGCGGCTTTCAGTAGGGTCAGTGCTCAGTTCCTGATACTCAGTTCTTAGTATTCAGGATGAAAGGTCAGGGATAGTGCAGTCTGTAGTTCCTTCTGGGAGCTACGCAACCTAGAAGTCGACATTCCGGCTGGGCGAACGGTGTCAGAATCCGGTTCGCGAACTGCCTGCTTTGCGGCTTCTCCATTGAAGATCCAGTTGCTGACTTGCCGACCCCCTGCTTTCTATGTTTGACCCTATCTCACCGGCACAATTACATTGGCGTTTGCCGCTATCCTTCGTACGGGGTTTTCTCAAGCCATGAAGCACTCCTTATTACTGGCTCTAATCTTGATGCCAACCACGCTGTTTGCTCAGAATGCATCGCTCGCCGCAACACCGCCAATGGGATGGAATAGCTGGAATTTTTTCGCTCGCCGGGTCAGCGATGCGGATGTGCGCGCCGCGGCCGATGCGCTGGGTTCGACCGGCATGCGGGACGCCGGCTATATCTACGTCAACATCGACGACACCTGGCAAGGCGAACGAGACTCGCAGGGCAATATCCAGGCCAATAGCAAATTTCCGGACATGAAGGCATTGGCCGATTACGTGCATTCGAAGGGCCTCAAGATCGGTATCTACTCGTCTCCCGGACCGAAGACTTGTGCCGGCTTTGCAGGGAGCTACGGTCATGAAGCGCAGGACGCTAAGACCTATGCGAGTTGGGGGATGGACTATCTCAAATATGACCTGTGCAGCTACCGTCAGAACATGGATCAAGAAGCGCAGAACGATCCGGAAAAAGCCAATCAGCTCATGAAGCAGGCGTACGAAAAGATGCACCAGGGACTGCTCGCAACCGGAAGGCCGATCGTCTACAGTCTCTGCCAGTATGGTTGGGATGCGGTCTGGCAATGGGGCCCGTCCGTTGGCGGCAATCTTTGGCGCACGACGGGTGACATCAACGCAACCTATGACCGCATGACATTGATCGGCTTCTCCCAAGCCGGTCTGTCAAAGTATGCGGGGCCCGGGCACTGGAACGATCCGGACATGCTGGAGGTAGGGAACGGCAAGCTCACTCCGGATGAGAATCGTATGCACATGAGCCTTTGGGTGATTCTTGCTGCTCCGCTTCTCGCGGGCAACGATCTCTCGCATATGGCGCCGGATACGTTGGCCATTCTCACCAATCGAGAAGCCATCGCGGTTGATCAGGATCCCTTGGGCGTCCAAGGGGATCGTGTCTCGGAAGTGGGGCCTGTTGAGATCTGGTCGAAACCCCTGAAGGGCGGAGACAAGGCTGTCGGGCTTTTCAACCGCGGAGACAGCGTGCTGCCTATTACGCTGAAGTTAGGTGACGTTGGCTTTGCTCATGGGGCCAAGGCCCGGGACATCTGGGCGGCGAAAGATCTCGGCCGTCTGGAGAACAGCTACACGGTGAGTGTGCCGCGACACGGAGTTGTGCTGTTACGCCTCTC
>DASYBJ010000465.1:0-3417 GCA_036500845.1 Acidobacteriaceae bacterium | reverse complement strand
GCCATACTGAGCAAGAACGGATCAAAGTAAGTAAAGTTACCAAGCAAAGGCGCAAAGATGATCCCTATGCGACACGCTGCTCGTGTCTTTGTTGACTGTGTACTTGGCCCTAAGCCCACTTCATTTTCGAACGGGACGTCGCAGTCATCGCTTAGCCTGCTCCCAGGAGGCGAGTCATCGGATTCTCCCTCGCGGATGGATCGTATCGTTTTCGGAGCCGTCCACAAGTTGCGAGCTCTGGCGATCGCAGGTTTGGCTGCAGGTCTTCTTGAGATAGGCGCGGCAGCACAGGTGCAGAGTGTACCAGGCTTGGTGCCGGTGCCGACCTTCTCCGCCTTTGCGACATATACGAGTTCCCAGCCCAATAGCGGCAGCGGCACCAACGCGCAACTGTATGGGCCTAGCGTTGGGGCCTTTTATCAGACCTCACACGTGATCGGCTTCGAAGTGAGAGCGACGGCCACCCGGTACGGAGGCTTTAACCATCAGGATCTTGCTTTGGGTGGTGCCCGGATTGTCCTCCATCACCGCCGCTTTGCTCCTTATGGAGCCTTTCTCTTTGGCGCCGCGCACGCACGATACCCTGAACCTCCGCTGCCATCCGGCAAGATCCCGCAATTCGTGGGCATCGGCCCCGCGTGGCAGATGGTTGGCGGCGCCGATTACAACCTTCAACATCACTTCCGCATTCGGGTGGGGGAGTTCTCTTACTCAAACATCTATCTGTCGACTCGTACTCTCTCGCCCTGGAGTTTCGGCACCGGCCTGGTGTTTCGGATCCACTAAACCTGGAATCCTTTAGCGGTTCGAGGCAGTCTCTGATGAGTTAGAGTTTTTGAGGAATGTGATGTCTGCCAATTCTCTTGCCGAAGTTGAATCTGCTTCAGATTCAGACCTTTTTATCAGCTTGGGTAGAAATTTCTACTCCTCCGCCGCCTGGGGGAGAGCACAGCACCCTGTGGCCCTCAGCGAGGTATCGCGAGACGAGGACGAGCAGGTATCCGCGGATGAATTCGCCTCTTTTGAGAGCGTGCAATGGGAGATGATTTCTCGCGCCGTCCATTCCTGGCGCACCAACTCCTTCGAATATCGGGTAATCAAACGGGCGCTAGACATTACAGTACTCTTGGCATTTCTCCCTCTCGTTTTACCGCTCTTTGCAGTCATCGCGGTTCTCATTCGAATTGGATCTCCCGGTTCGATCTTCTATCAGCAAACCCGGATAGGCCGGTTCGGGCGTCAGTTTAGAATCTGGAAATTTCGATCGATGCACGTGGATTGTGAAGCGATCCTGGCTGAGCATTTGAGGAACAATCCTGCCGCCGCCCAGGAGTGGAAAGAATGTCACAAGCTCCGTAATGATCCGCGAATCACCAAGGTTGGAAAATTCCTTCGTCGCAGCAGCCTCGACGAGCTACCGCAGTTGATCAATGTACTCCGGGGAGAGATGAGCCTCGTCGGCCCAAGACCGATCGTGGCTGCAGAAATTCCCAAGTTCCGGGAAGCCTACTTGTTCTACACCTCCGCGAGGCCTGGGATGAGTGGATTGTGGCAAGTATCAGGGCGATCCGATCTCAGCTATGGCCAGCGCATCGAATTGGATTCGAATTATGTGCGAAAGTGGGAGCTCCTGCTTGATCTTCGAATCCTGTGGCAGACGGCGGGAGCCGTCTGGCGTTCCGAAGGAGCAGTGTAGACGGTAGTTGCGTCCTTTGTCGGGAGGTACTGACGACATCTTAGGGAAGCTCTGATTTAGTCCTGATTTTTAAAGGTACGGGCTTCAGCCCGTACGTTAAGCCCAGCAGAGTTAATGCGGCTTTAGCCGCTGAGAGGCTCCTCTGCTGGCTTATTCAGAAGTTTCTTAGGACAGAGGGATTGTTCTTGCGTACTTAGCAATGCAAAGCGTTCAAGGTGCCGACATGGAAGGAGTCTCTCGATGCGGGTAGCTATCGTTCATCACTGGTTCGTGACAAAAGGAGGTGGCGAGAGAGTCGCGGAGGTGATCGGTAGCATGTTTCCCGAGGCGGATGTATTCACGTTGATCGCCACGCCGTCCTACCTGCCTCAGGGCTTGTCCGGCAGGCGTCTCACCTCGTCTTTCCTGGAGTCGATTCCAGGAGGAAAGCGCATGCACCGCCATCTGCTTCCTCTGTATCCCTATGCCGTTGAGCAGTTGGACCTCACGCCCTATGATCTTGTGCTCACGTCGGATAGTGGACCGATGAAGGGAGTGATTACCAATCAAAACGCGATCCACATCTGTTATTGCCATTCTCCCATGCGCTATCTCTGGGACAGTTACCACGCCTATGCATCGAAAATGTCCGCACCGAGCCGCTTTATATTCTCGTTATCGGCTCACTACGTTCGAAACTGGGATTATCAGGCTGCCCAACGGGTAACTCACTTTCTTGCAAATTCACAATATGTCGCTGGACGCATCCGCCACTTCTATGGGCGCATCAGCACGGTGCTGCATCCACCGATTGACACGGAAAAAGGGTTTATCGCCCGCGAACACGACGACTACTATCTCGCCGTTGGCAGGCTAGTCCAATATAAACGAACGGATATTCTTATCGAAGCATGTAATCGGTTGGGACGACGCTTGCGCATCATCGGCGAAGGGCCAGACATGAAGAGGCTACGCTCCATCGCTGGTCCAACGATCGAATTTCTAGGCAAAGCGAACGACTCCGATCTCTGGAATTCTTACGCCCATTGCCAGGCCCTCCTGTTCGCGGCTGACGAGGACTTCGGAATGGTGCCATTGGAGGCGCAGGCGTGCGGGCGGCCTGTCGTTGCCTACGGCAAGGGAGGCGCGCTCGAAACCGTGCGCGGCTATTCGAGGCAGACCGTTCGAGATCGTTTGCGGGAGCCAGAGGCCACAGGGATCTTCTTCTATGAGCAAACTGCGGAAGCAGTAACAGACGCCATCTTACGTCTGGAGGCCATTGAAGAAGATTTTTTCCCGGAAGCGATTCGGGAGCATGCCCTTCAGTTCGATACGAGCATCTTCATTGATCGGATGCGACGATTCCTGAGCGAAACGCTTTCCACTTCCTATGAGGGCAGCTGGTCATCCTTAGGCACTGAAGAAGAATCGCTGGCGACCGTTCCGCGCTGAACGCAGCCTGTTTCACAAGAAAGTCACCAATTCTGGCACCGCGTCTTTAGGCGCAAAATACTTCGAACGCCGTTTCCCACGACATCGAAGCAATCGGCGTGGTAAACCTTGTGAAGGATGGCAGTTCCTGCTGAAGCAAACGCACGGCAGTTGACTTGCGGATCTTCGGGCATAGAGTCTGCTGTGAGTACCGCGAATCAGAACCAATCGAGCGCGACCTAGGAGTTTGGGAATTTGCGTGGCGGTTTGGAACGATGCTGTCAGAATATTGTGATATCCAGGGCAGAAGC
>DASYBJ010000464.1:0-19205 GCA_036500845.1 Acidobacteriaceae bacterium | reverse complement strand
CTGCCGACGGCCAGAACGATTTGCCCCTGCTTGACCACACTGCCTTTCCCAAGCTCGAGATGCGGCAGTTCGGAGGCCTCGATTTTGAGCAGCGCAAGATCTGCTTCCGGATCGTCACCGATTTTCCTGGCGTTATAGTCTGTGGTTGAACCATATAGATGGATTGTGATTTGCTGAGCGCCTCGAATGACGTGGTGATTTGTCAGGATCTCTCCCGTCGAGGTGAGGAGAACGCCAGCGCCGATGCTGTTATCTCTCACGAGATAACCGGCCTGTTCGGAACCTCCGGTGGAGTGGTCAACTGTCCAGGACCGCGCTTCGATCTCCACGATTTTGGGGTTGATCTTCTTCGTTAATTGCTCAATCGTCTGATCAGTTGCCTTAAGCGCAACCTGTGCTCCTGTCTCCGCCAGGGCAGCAGGCGAGAAGCAGCAAACGTTGATCCATAGCAGCAAGGCAGCGATGAGCCCAACCATTTCAAGCTTTCTTTTGTCGAAGTCCTTCATAATGCTCTCCACTTGAAATCGAATGTCGACTCGCGATCTCACCGGCCGACTTGCTCTTAACAGACGACTTTTGAGAAGTCCGAATTGGCAGTTGCAATCGACAGCTTCTTCGATGGAGCTTCGATCGACGAGGGCTCGGATATACTGTTCCACCAGGCAGGATGGCAAAGTGTACGTCTGCTTAGGTAGTTTGTTCATCAGATTGCTCCTGAAAAATCTGCTTCCAATGCATTGAAGCCCGGGGCAGTGAAGGAGTTTCTGTCAAATTCTGGCAGACGACAAGTGACGACAAACGATTGCGGCTGTTTTGTTCGAGCGATAAGTTGCCGCCCCTACTCAAGGAAGCTCTGATCAAGCCCAGCTTCGTATCAGAGCTTTATTGAGATAAGTGGCAACTCTTCGGGTCCAATGGAGCGGTCAGCTATTCCTTGCCGCCTGTTCGCGAGCCTTCATATCCTGGGAGAGTTTCTTCAAGATGTGATCGGCCAGCTTCTTGGCGTCGGCAGAGAGAGTTTGATGAGTATCTTTGGCTGCATGCATTGCAAGCATCGCCGGCCCGAGAGGCGGCAAAACATCTCCACCTTTCACCTGGATATCGAAGGTGTCTATTGGATTCCAGCCGTCCTTCGTTCTCGAAAGAGCAACCACATGGACACCCAGGTGACTCGCGCCCAGGTTCATGCCGATCAGCCTGCTGGCAGCATTGCCGCCGTTCGCGTTCGTGATGCACCCGCTAATGACGAGAGCGCCCACGGGAATTGCCGTAGGATCGGGATTTAGCATGACGAACATCTTCTTCCTCAATCTCGTTTCCATTTCCCCGGAGATCGTGTCCAGGATCCTCGGATCCACGGTTACGCTCTTCGACGAAGTGTCGGTAGTTGGTGACTCGGCAGCGGCGCTGGTTTGCGGACATGCCTGTGCCGAGAGTACTGATGTGTCGGTCATTGGTTGCGATTCGACCGCAAACCGGAGTACCACTGCAGTTTGCGGTTGCGACTCGGGTTTGGACGAATGCGACTGAACGCCGGCCGGCGAAGGCGCGTTGGTGTCCTGTCCGCCGTTTTGCGCAGACGAATTGGACGCGAAAGGCTCATGCGGATCGGCATGAGCGCAACGTGCGCCGACGATGCCGGCCGCGGTTGCCAGTAACGCGCAGGCCAGAGTGAACCCTGAATGAATTTTCATGACTACCTCCAAGTAGATGCCAACGTCTGCCGGTGAACGAGCAGGCGTCGCCCGAGTGGTTACAACATCGGTGTAGGGATCGACTCCGGTTTCGTATCGACCAATTTCAAGATCACGCGCGAGTGCGCAAATCTCCGTAATCGTAAGTGGCAGCCTCGCGCTTGCGCCTCTTTGCTTGCTGACTAGCATTGTTCATGGATGAAGTCTCTCATAGACAACTGGACAATGTCAAGATTTCTTACTTTGCGATATGGTCGCTGTCCAGATTATATATTGACGCCGTCCAGATGTGATCTCGAGCCATGCAAACGCCTCGTCCTTCTCCCCAATGCCTGCGTAGCCCAGCGCTATCTCATACGCGCCAACGCCATCTTTTCGCACATGTTCTTCCAACTTGGGAATGGTTGTGCGGGCTTCTGTTATCCGCCCCGCACGGGCATAAGCATTCCCCACGTGGCCAAAGCTTGAGGTTGATCACCCAGCTTTAGAAACGCCTTGATGGCCTCTTCGTACTTGCCTTTCTCTCTATAAATCAGGCCCTGCCAAAAAAATTCGGGATCGGTAAATTACCGGACGGCAAAGTTCAGCGCCACGAGCTGAATTTCTACGTCAATGCGGCCTACGTCATGAGTATTTTGCATTGGCTGGAGCGTCAACCGTAGTCAGGTCCCATCGCTTGATCGCGATGTGGGTCCTTGCGGGAACTGCCGGGAGCATCGCTGTAATGCAGCGGCGTTATGCGGGCATGCTGCGCAGCGTCAGAGCGCAGGTAATGTGAACTGCAATGTTGCTCCCCGTCCGGCGTTTGCGCTAGCCCAGAGTCGGCCGCCATGGGACTCGATGATGGTCCGGCTGATCGACAGTCCCAGGCCGGTGCCTTCCGGCTTCGTGGTGAAGAACGCTTCGAAAATGTGCTCGGTTCCCTCGGCGGGGAGCCCAACTCCCCGATCACTCACCGCAATCAGGACTTGACCTTCCTCCGTTCTGTTCGATCTGACCGTCAATTCATCGCCCGTATCTTTCATCGCATCCATGCCGTTGACCATGAGGTTCATCAGCGCCTGCTGCAGTTGTACGGGATCGGCCGAAATTTTAGGAAGCTCAACATCCAGCTCCGTTCGCAGCGAGATCGAGCATCGATCAGCCTCCCCGCGTATCAGAGACACTGTGTCAGTGATGACCGCGTTCAAGTCCATGACCTCGCGTTTCATCTCTTCTTTCTTGAAGAGTGAACGGATGCGGTTCATGATCTCCACGGCACGCCTGGCTTCCTTGACCATTTCTGTGGCAGCCTCGCGTACTTCCGGTAGATCGGGTTGGTCGTGAGCAAGCCACTGCACGCAGGCTTCAGCGTTGCTTACAGCCGCAGCAATCGGCTGCTTGATCTCGTGGGCGAGCGAGGCCGCAAGCTCGTCTGTGGCCCGGCCAACATGAACGAGTTCATACTGGAGCCGGCGCATTTCCTTGCGTAACCGGGTGTTTTCCAGCAGAACATCCGCGAAAACCCGAGCATCGATGTATCTGAGTTCGTGGTCTTCGTCCCTGGTTCGACAGCCTTCAAGCCCGTCCAGGCTGCTCCAGCATCCGTCCGTCATCGCGATGCCTCCGAAAACGGAGGTAAAGTGACCGTTGCCCAGGAACGACACAGCGGGACCTTTATTGTCGAGAATCATATCTAACATTCCTATCTCCATACGGTTCGCCTCACTCGCCGATTGGGGCAGCTTTATATTGAGTTCCCTTGACCGGGCTTACCCCATGAAACGGCAGGGAATGAATCGCCTCGTCGCCGTTGTCGACCGACCGCAACGGCTTGTTGCAACCCGCACTCAGCAAAGGCAATCTGCATCGCCCCAACTTCGGCTCGCGCTTCTTCCATTCCAACCTCCTCGCAACTCCGCCTCTTGAGCAAGACCCTCCGCAACAGGATTCCATCATGAGGGCACATCCCGATGCTGGGAATGTTCGAAACAGTTTCCCTGCTACCTGTCGCCGTTCAGGATAGGACCCTCTAACGAGTATTCCCGTAACTCATTCGAAAAAAGCAGCTTGTAGGATCGCGGCAATAAAGTAGTCACTGCCCGTTCAGCGCAGGCTGACTCAGGCAAACGTGGGGGGCGCCTCCGCCGAGCGCGCTGCTCCGAGGATGTCGTCGGATCTGGTATCTTTTCAGAGCGACCACGCCCCGGCAATTTTTCCGGACAGTTTAGCCAAGCCCGCATGCCCCCTGGAGGTCTCCTCTGAACGGGGTTTGTAACATGTTTGGCCGCTTGTCTGACAAAGACTTACGCAGCAATGTGAGTTTCGCGCGAGTCCCCGTTCAGCGTACGATGTCTGACAATGCCGGAAGCAAGACAATCCGGGAGTGGGAGCGAATTCAGCGCCGCGCAAGTGCGATCGGTCGTGCGCGAACTCGACTTGATCCTTTCCAGCAAGGCATTTGCAGGATCAGGACGATGCCAGGAGTTTCTGCGCCTGATCGTGAAACATGCTCTGGCGGGTGAAATTGATAACCTCCGCGAGCGAATGATTGGCGTGGTGATGTTTGGCCGGCGGGTGGATTACGACACCTCCAACGACGCCGTGGTGCGGGTGAAAGCCACGGAGGTACGAAAGAGGCTGGGCCAGTACTACGCAGAACTCGGCAAACCTCCCGCCCTCCGCATCGAGCTTCCCTCCGGTTCGTACGTGCCAAAATTCTCTTGGAACCAACCGGAAGAGCCCCCGGAATTGCGGTTGAGCCTCGGCGATGCCACGGCAACGACGAGAATTGCACCTCAAGCGCCGGCTGACCGACACCCCCAGATCCCGACGAATCGGTCCGGCCGCAAGCCACGCATTATCGCCGGCGTTATCGCATGCCTGATGGTGCTTGCCGCCATCGGTTACTTCACGATCCGACAATTGTTCCCGTCCCATGGCGATATTCAATCCATCGTCGTCCTGCCCCTTAAAAACCTATCAGGAGACCCGAAGCAGGAGTACTTCGCCGATGCCATGACCGAAGAACTGACCGCAGACCTCGGCCAGGTTTCCAAGTTGCGCGTGATATCCCGCACCTCCGCGATGAATTACAAGGACAGGAAAAAATCGGTACCCGAAATCGCACAGGAATTGAAAGTTGATGGCGTGGTGGAAGGATCCGTGGTGCGTGAGGGCAATGAGGCGAGAATCATTGCCCAGTTGATCGACGCCAGAAGCGATCGTCATATCTGGGCACGGACCTACATGCGCGACTTGGGCAGCATCCTTGCGCTGCAGCGCGAAGTGGCCCGAGAGATCGCCGACGCAGTCAGTATCGAGCTGAGGCCGCAAGAGAAAGCGCGCCTGGGACGCGCTGGTACCGTCGATACAGAAGCACAGGATCTGTACCTCCTGGGTGCGCACCTCCTGGATGAGGGGGATCCTCAGAACGCCTTGGGCTACTTCCGGAAAGCCGTCGAGAAGGATCCCGATTTTTCTCAGGCGTACGCTGCACTCAGCCGCACCTATTCCTCACTCGGTCAAGCTGCTGTGATGGCGCATGCGGAAGCCTTTCCGAAGTCGAAAGCAGCCGCGCTCAAGGCAATCGAACTGGATGAAGCTCTTCCGGATGGCCATCTTGCGCTGGCGGATGCTGTAGCGAACCAGGATTGGGACTGGGTAACCCAGCAACAGCAACTGAAGCTGGCGCTTGAGCTTAATCCAAGTGGAGCGTCAGCTCATTGGGCATACGCCCTCGTGCTGGAGAAGCTTGGGCGCACTGACGAAGCAATGGCGCAACTCAGGATCATGCGCCAACTCGATCCTGTTTCCAGCCAATCTAGTGCAGAAGTGGTGGAAGCTTACTACTATGCCCGCCAGTACGATGCAGCCCTGGATGAACTAAGGCGGCTGCAGGCGGCGAACCCACAGCGCATTTTCCTCGAATTTTGGGATGGCGTCATTTGCAGGGAGAAGGGCTTATACGATCGATCCGTCAAAGCATTCATGAAAATAAGCGATCGCCCTTTTGCATTAGGACACATGGGGAATGCTTACGCCCGGGCCGGGCGCCTGGCTGAAGCGCGCGCAATCATACCCAAACTGCAGGAGCACATCAGAAGAGACAGCCTCGGCACCTATGAAATAGCTCTGGTTTACGCAGGCATGGGGGAAAAGGACCAGGCATTCGAATGGCTTGAGAAAGCTTACGCAGTGCGGGATATGGGCCTCAGCTTCCTCAAAGTAGATCCAGGCCTTGATCCTCTGCGATCCGATCCGCGCTTTCAGGCCATGTTGCGCCGCGTAGGGCTGCCGCTGTAGACATCGCTTGGCTGACGTGACTACGGTTGAAGCTCCGGCGAATGCAAAATACTCACGAGGTAGGTGGAGTTGACGCAGAAATTCAGCTCGTGACGCTGAACTTTGCCGTCCCGGTAATCTGACCATGAAGGGAACAGCAGTTATTATTTCCCATCGGTGGTCGCTTACCTACAACGGGGAGCCGACACGCCGTACCAGCTCATGGAAGCGCGGGTCGGAGCGCAAGGGATCCAGGCAGGGCTCGATTCTGAGATAAGTAAGCCCCTTGTCTCTCACTCCATAAGATTCCTCGAGCCATGCAAACGCCTCGTCCTTCTCCCCGATGCCTGCGTAAACCAGCGCTATCTCATACGCGCCAACGCCATCTTTTCGCACATGTTCTTCCAACTTGGGAATGGGTTGCGCGCGCTTCTGTTATCCGACCCGCCCGGGCATAAGCATTCCCCATGTGGCCCAAAGCTTGAGGTTGATCACCCAGCTTTAGAAATGCCTTGATGGCCAACGAAACTGGATCGGTTATGGACATACTTCCTTGCGCTTCTTTTTGTGACTTTATTCCACAGCAAACCTGCCTTAAGGATAACAAACGGTCCGCCGCGCCATCCGTAAGTCTATGGCAAAACAGCCTATATCAGTGACGCACTCAACAAACTGTTCGGAACATTCCGCGCAAGCGGAATGGGTGCTTTTATAAAGCTGGCAGACGATTGAATTGAGGCAGCATTTGGATATGAGTCCATCCAGACTAGTGAGTAACTCGAGTGCTCGCGGAGAATCCGGCGCACGGCTCTTCTGTATCAGCGATTTTCAACATCAACATGGAGACCTCGTTCGGCGGCACGGCAGAGGGACTGGGGCACGGAAGCGGGAGTTACGGCAAGGCCGCCAAGAGCTTCTGACTTTCCCTCAAGAAATTGACAGCTCGTGGATCGATGAAGCAATTGCTGGCTCTTCGGAATCGCTCCGGCACGCACTGGCATATCTGCCAAATGTGGCGCCGAGGGATTGCACAGTTCTTATCACTGGCGAACGTGGGACGGGCAAGGAATTGGTCGCCCGTGCCATTCATAAGTTGTCGCATCGTTCACCGCGGGCGTTCGTCCGCGTGAATTGCGCGACCATCCCGCCTCCCCTCATAGTTTCCGAGCTATTCGGGCAGCAGAAAAGCAGCCGGTCCCTCGAGACACAATCACGTCCCGGCTGCTTTCAACTGGCCGAGGGGGGAACGATCTTTTTGGATGGGATCGGTGAGTTGTCCCCGGAGGCACAGCACGCCCTGCTGCAGGTTTTGCAGGAGATGGAATCTGACTCCACGGGCGGAGACCACTCGAGCCGGGTCAACGTGCGGCTGATCGCTGGCACCAATCGCGACTTGGGAACGGCAACGGAGGAGGGATCTTTTCGGGGGGACCTCTTCTGTCGGCTCAACACGTTCCCTATCGAGCTTCCTCCTCTGCGCGAAAGTAAAGAGGACATTCCCGCTCTGGCACAGTGTTTGGCCAATCACTACGCAGCAGCATCAGGAAAGAAAACATCAAGCCTGAGCAATCAGGCCATGGCTCTGCTTCAGTCATATCCCTGGCCGGGCAATATCCGAGAGCTCCAGTGCGTAATGGAACGGTTCGTGAGTCTCTGGGAAGAGAAAATCCTTTCGGTGGACGCGAAGTGGATTCCCTGGGAGTCCATTTTCGCCCGCACCTCCGCCCTGTCGATCTGCGAAGGGTTGGTGCCCAATGAGAACGAACTTCTTGAGGCTGCGTTGCTGGAAATGGTCGCCGTGCTACCTGGTTGGGAACCTGGAGCGTGCTGGGCTGAAAACACTCATTAGGTCGGGAAGCGAACGGCGCCGTATCGTCCTGGAGCTGAAGGACCTAACTCCAGTCGTCAAGATGCCAGCGAGACGGATGGCGTCGCACTGAAAAATTGTGCAGGATACGTCCGCGAGAGGATCACAAGACAAGGACGCCGATGTTAGCGCTTGAGTAGGGCCTCGGCGTGTGAGCGTCGAGAGCGTTAGCGCATTTTCACAAATGGTCTAAACGAAGTAGCGGCAGTATACGCAGACGTTCCATCAAAGAACCGGGGTCCACCGGCAAGCGAAGCTTGATGGGGTGGAAAGAACGCCTGCACATAGCCACTCCACCACTTCACAGTATTTGTGAAAACGCTTTAGCGGACGAATGAGATGAGGTCAAGCACCGCCGCCTAAACGAATATAAGCGGTGTCAAGATATTGATTTTCTCATCTGGACGTCGTCCAGATGCTATCTTGACAACGTACAGTTTGTGTGTGATTCTCTTTTTGTGGGGAATCGATTGCTTCAAACCTGGGTCCCCGGCAAGCGAAGTTTGCTGGGGTGTAAAGAAAGCAACAACTATCAACCTGAACAACTCCTGGTTGCCTCAGTCGGAGAAGGACCGGGCCTTGCTCCAGCGAGTTCAGGGGAAACAGGCGGTAGGAGATTTTCAATGGAGGGATTCATATGACTCTGCTACTCGTCGATGATGATGTCCGGCCATCTGGCCTACTCCTTCTCAGGTTGAATCTGTCGGGATTTACTGCACTCGTTGCGAGTGGTCCATTCGAGGGCCTTTCGATCATGGCGCAGCAGCCTGCGCGCAAGGTGGACATCGCTGTCCTCGATTTTGAGATGCGGGTGATGAACGGTTGTGCTCTGGCCGACTACCTTAGCGCGCTACCCGGAACTCAAGATCATCCTGCGTTCCGGAGCTCTTGATATTCCGGAGAGCGCAATGAGCAGCATTGATGGCGTCGTGTCAAAGGGCGATGGGCTAGAGCAGCTGCTTGAGGAAATCAAGAAAGTTCGCTCGATATAGGTTCGACAATCGCAAGTTCGTACAAAAAGCAAAAAACACTCAAGGATATGAAAATGGCAAGCTTCCCCATTCGCGATCAAGGCAAGGATGAGCTGCTCACGCCAACCAACGCGGCGCTCATCATCATCGACTATCAACCGGTGCAGGTTCAATCCATTGCTTCGATGGACCGTCAACGGCTGATCAACAACATCGCTGGCATCGCGAAGGCCGCATTGGTCTATCAGCTGCCGATCGTGCTTTCGATGGTCAATGTGAAGACCGGTCTCAGCGAGGAGACAATCCCGCAATTGCGGTTGGCACTGCCCCGCATGCCATCGTATGACCGCATAAGGATCAACACCTGGGAAGACAAAGAATTTGCAGACGCTGTAAAGGCCACGGGGCGGAAAAAACTGCTTATGACTGCGCTGTGGAGTGAGGCGTACCTGCCTTTTCCGTCTTTTGACGCCATGGGAGAGGGATATGAAGTCTATCCGGTGGTCGATTGCGTGGCAGGCGCTTCTCTGGAGGCACACAAGACTGCTCTTGATCGCCTGATCCCGAAGCGTGCTCAGCCGGTCAGCTGGGCTCAGATTTTCTGCGAGCTGCAGCGTGACCGGGCAACCAAGGAGATGGCCGGGAAGTTCAAGCACGTCCTAATAGGGACAGTCGGTATGACTGGAATTCGCATTCAAGTTATCCAAACGGCCAAGTTATCCAAACGAGCAAAAATCGCTTAACTCACGAGACCGGCAGGTTGCCTTAGAGCATTTTCACAACTGATGTAAAGCGAAGAAGCGCACTCTACGCAGGCGTTCCGTCAAAGAACGCCTGCACGTAGCCAGTCTCGCCACATCACAGTATTTGTGAAAAATGCGTTAGAGTGACCTGACAGCCATCTAGGTGCCACGCAGCGTCGTCTTGTTAGCGAGCTTAGTGTCGCACCGTGTAACAATGCGTCGCCGGCAATTCACTGTTTCACAGGGCTGACGTTGATTCTTATAACTGATGAGTTAGGGGGCTGATCCGATCACTTAGTTGAAATCAAGTTGATCAATTGAACGTCAGGTGACGGGAGTTTCGTCCGTAAGTGCGGACGGAAGTGGCACAGCTTTCGTCCGCACACGGTTTCAAAATTTGGGAAGCCCTCGGCACTCCTGCGGAGAGCAAGGGAAAGCTCGCGTATTTCGAAGCAATCCACTAAATCCACGGCAGCGGCATCACGCGCATAGGGTAGCGACTACCTTCTAGGGCAATTTTAAAGAGAGGACAGTATGAGACAGCAAATACGTAGGTTAGCCAAGTTCACTGCCGCACTCAATAACGAAACGCATGAGGCGCCAGTGGTAGAAATACCGTACAACATCATTTTGCCGCCAGCCGTCTCAGTACGAGGAGCAGATCCGCAAATATGCATTCTCAGTCTTAGCAAAGGCAAGGTATTTGCGAGACATGTCCTCCGAAGCATCGGTTACCTCGCAGCATTTTCGCTCATGGCAATGGTGTCGTGGGGACAGCAGTCCACAGCCCGCATTACAGGGGAGATCAACGACTCCCAGCGCGCCACAATTCTCAACTCGCATCCTCCGATGGCTCAGCCAACCCACGACGCGGGCAGGGTGCCCTCCGGGACGAAACTTCAGGGCATGAGTCTGGTCTACCGTCGCTCTGATGCTCAGGAGGCTGACCTCCAGAACTTAATCGCGTCCCAACAGGATGCATCCTCGGCGCTCTACCACAAGTGGCTCACGCCCGATGAATTCGCGGCTCGCTTCGGCATGGCTGACGCGGACATTAAACACGTGGAGTCTTGGCTTGAGCAGCAAGGCTTTTCGGTCGATGGAGTTTCGCGAAGCAAGACCCGGATCACGTTTTCAGGCACAGTAAGTCAGGCTGAAGCGGCCTTCGGAACGGAGCTGCATTATTACAAATTGGATAGCCAAACGCACTACGCTCCCTCGAGCGATCTGAGCATTCCTGCGGCCCTTTCGTCGGTTGTGGAAACGGTCACTAACCTGTCAAGCTTTCGGCCCAAGGCGCATGTCCAGTTTAAGCCGCCCCAGCACGGCCCACAGGCCAACTTCACTAGCAGCCAATCCGGTAGCCACTATGTGACGCCGAAGGATGTGGCGACCATCTACGACATCAATGCAGCCTATAACGCGGGCTACACCGGCACGGGCCAATCGATCGCCGTCGTGGGTCAATCGTCTGTGGAGCTGTCGGACATCGAAAACTTTCAGAGTGCCGCCGGCTTGACCAAGAAGGACCCAACGCTCGTCCTTGTGCCCGATTCGGGAGACGCAGAGGTCAAGCCACGTGATGAGGCGGAGTCAGACCTGGATTTGGAGTACTCCGGCGGAATAGGTAAGGGCGCCAGCATCTACTTCGTCTACGTCGGCAACAACCTGAATTACAGCACCTGGGACTCGATACAATATGCCGTCGATAACGAGATCGCACCCATCATCAGCAACAGCTATGGTGACTGCGAGACCGACCTGAGTTCGACTGATTACTCGACCCTAAACGGCATCCTGAAGCAGGCTGCCTCACAAGGTCAATCGGTGATCAGCGCTGCCGGCGACAGTGGTTCGACCGACTGCTACGACGATACCGGCTTGACTTCAAGTCAGCGCACGGCATTGGCGGTTGATTTCCCGGCCAGCAGCCAATATGTGACCGGTATGGGCGGGACCGAGTTTCCTGCGGACGACGTCTCATCTTCGAACACCACGTATTGGGAGTCGGCCAGCGGCAGCGATGTGGTCAGCTCAGCGCTCTCCTATATTCCGGAGCAGGTCTGGAACGACGATTCGTCGACAAGTGGTCTCTCTTCCGGCGGCGGCGGCATCAGCACTTTGACTGCCAGGCCCAGTTGGCAGACCGGTGTAACCGGCATCCCCTCTGGCAGCTACCGGCTGGTACCAGATATCTCGCTTGACGCCTCACCGAACAATGCTGGGTATCTCTATTGCTCCAGCGATACGTTATCGACCGGAAGCACCGATAGCTGTTCGAACGGCTTCCGTGACAGCAATGCGTCCCTGACGGTAGCCGGGGGTACCAGTTTCGACGCGCCGATCTTTGCTGGGATGTTGGCGATCATCAATCAAAGACTAAATTCGACCGGTCAGGGTGTCATTAACTCAACGCTCTATTCTCTGGCCGCGAGCTCATCAACGTATGCTTCGGCCTTCCACGACATCACCAGCGGGGGTAATCAATGCAACGCAGGATCAGACTATTGTTCATCGGCAGGCGAGTCGGAGTACGCGGCCACGACCGGTTATGACGAGGCTTCTGGCCTGGGTTCGGTCGATCTTTACAACCTGTTGACTTCGTGGCCAACCACGACCGCCTCCTCCTTAGCGGCTTCGCGGACGACGCTCACTGCCTCCACCACGTCACCTGCTTCGGGTGCGAGTGACACGATCACTATCATTGTGGCTTCCACTTCGAGTTCACTCACCACAACGCCCACCGGCACCTTGACCGTAATCGTGGATGGTACGACTGAGATGTCGACGCTTGCCCTTTCGAACGGCTCGGCCACTTACTCCTTCTCCTCCACGACAAGCGGTTCCCATGTCATTGAAGCCACCTACTCGGGTGATTCGACGTATGCAGGCTCGACGGGATCACTGGCGGTTACAGTCGGTGGGTCGAGTAGCTCAGGTACATTCACACTCGCAGCGACCAATCTAACGGTCAAAGCCGGCAGCTCGGGCACGTCCACGATTACGGTCACACCTGAGAACGGCTACACGGGTACCATCGGTTGGTCTGTCTCGAGCAGCAGTTCACTTTCGAACGCGTGCTATTCGCTTGCCGACACCACGGTCTCGGGTACGAGTGCAGTCACCGCCACCATGACTATCTACACGAACGAGTCGGATTGCTCCAGCGCTTCGGTAACGGGGAGTGGCAATGGGAGACGAAAGATCCTAAATACGAGCTCAAGCGTCGGGAGCAATAGCGCTCCTCCGCCCTCCACCTCAAATACCGCGCCCGCGAGTCTAGCAATGGCAGGTTTGCTAGGCGCCGGGCTGCTCGGCTGGCGCTTCCGCAGCAGGTCCATGCGCATGTTCACCGGAATCTTCCTTCTGGTGGCAATCGGGTTCGCGGCATCGGGTTGCGGCAATACAAGCAATTCGACCAACTCAAGCAATTCGACCAACAGCTCATCAAGTTCATACGCGACAAAAGGTACGTACACGCTGACAATCGTCGGAACCGACACATCCAGTTCGATCAGTGCTTCGACGACCATGATGCTAACCATCGACTGACTTGGCTGGTTTGTTTAGCTGGCTTGGTTGCTGCCATGTCTAACCCTGAGTGCGCAAACTCGTGGAGGAAACAACTTTGACAACGGGAGTTCTCACACTGAGGCAGGCAATTCCACTTGCAGCAACGGAGGCCCGCAGTCCAAACAGAGTGAACACCACAGCGCGCCCCGGGTCGCCTAACCCGTCGCCTGATGTCCGAACCAATCGGCAATCACGATCACGGAATGCTTTCTAGCTGAATCGATTCGAAAGGAGTTCTCATGTCCACCATAGCTCTAAAAGTACAGAACGTTAACCTTACCTTTGCAGTAATGTTTAGTCTCTGGTTGTTTGTTACCAGTTCAATGTTGCTGGCTCAGCAGGGCGGTCCGCGGGATGCCCCTCCCCCTCCTCCAGGTCTGCAAGACAGTCCGGAAAGCGGCTTTCCGCAACTGAATGTCAAGAAGCAACTGTCGCAAATGACACAGCGCTATGATTTGACTTCCGCTCAGCAAGAGGCGATTCGACCCATTCTAGAGTCTGAGCGGCAACAGATGAGCGCATTTCTTAGCGACAACTCATTGGCCCCGCCGGACATGTTTACTCACATGAACGCAATTCACAAAGACGCGGGAAAGAAAATCGAAGCAGTCCTCACCGACACCCAGAAGGCGAAGTTCGAGAAGGACGAAGCTACGATGGAAGCCCAAAGACAACAACGGATGAAGGAAATAAGAGAGATGATGACGCCGCCACCGCCCGGCGCAGGAACTCCTCCCGAATAACCGATTCTAGTTCCTTTAAGCAGATATCGACTCGCCGCTGACGGACAACGGCGATTTCATCTTGTCACTTTAAGTAAGTCACACTCCAAGATAGCGAAGGAAGGATCAGGTGCTAAAGTCAGCTTTTGAGTCTATCGGACGTGTAACCTCATTTGGCGCTAAGGCTCTGCGGGATGCATGGCTCCCCCCTTTCGAGGGCGAGTACCTGCTCAAGGAGTTCTATGAAATCGGCGTGGGTTCATTCTTACTTGTCGTAGCGGCGGGTTTTGCCCTTGGCGTGGTCATGACGCTGCACACACGCAGTACACTGGTCCAATTTGGCGCGACCGCAGAAATCCCTGTCTTCCAGTCGCTCGCGTTCTTCAATGAGATTGGTCCGCTGGTCACTGGCTTGCTGGTGGCTGGTAGGGTGGGCGCCGGCAACGGCGCGCAACTGGCCAACATGCGGGCCACGGAGCAGATCGACGCGATTGAGGCGTTTTCGGTTAGCTCCTTCAAGTTGTTGGTAGTAACCAGAGTGATCGCATGCACCATCATGCTGCCGCTCTTAACGATCTTTATGGATGTAGCTGGTATCCTCGGTGGCTTTATCTCCGAGCATGTAGCTTCGCATCTAAGTTGGACACTTTATCTGCAGCGCGCCTTTGACGGTGTGGCGCTTGCCAATTTCGTTCCACCGACTCTGAAGACAGCGGTGTTTGGCTATCTCATCGCTACGATTTCCTGCTTTTATGGCTACACGACCAACGAAGGTTCCGACGGTGTGCGCAAAGCGGCTACGAACAGCGTCGTTATCTCATCGCTCGTGATCATCCTGGCAGACGTGATCCTGGTGAAATGCATCTTTTTCCTCTTTCCGGATCAGGCTATATGAGTGACAACGGTAGTCGTGGCGGCCAGGACAACGCAGCAATTGCGTTTGAACGGGTCGATAAGGGATTCAACGGAAGGAAAGTGCTGGACAAGGTGTCGTTTTCGGTCGCCCGCGGCGAGGCGCTATGCATCCTGGGACGCAGCGGGACCGGCAAGAGCGTGACCCTGAAGCTGATGATCGGTCTACTCAAAGCCGATGGCGGCAGAGTCCTGGTGGAAGGTGAAGACATGGCGACTCTGGATGAAGACCGGCTGGCTAAGATTCGCCGGAAGATGGGTTTTCTCTTTCAGAGCGCGGCCCTCTTTGACTCCTTTTCTTTAAATCAGAACCTTGCCTTGCCACTCCATCGGCTTGACCGCACAAAGTCTCGGGACGAAATCAAACACGCAGTGGCGGAAACGTTGCGACAGGTCGGTCTGGAGAAGGATGGCGAGAAGATGCCGGTGGAACTCTCCGGGGGCATGCAGAAGCGAGCGGGTTTGGCGCGAGCCCTGGTACTCAAGCCTGAGATCCTTCTCGTGGATGAGCCCAGCAGCGGACTGGACAGAATTACAGCAGGCGAGATCGACGATCTTCTCATGAAGGTCAAGACTGAGTGGCACACCACCATGGTGATCGTCACCCATGACATTCACGGAGCACGAAAAATAGGTGACAAGTTTGCCGTGTTGGATGAAGGCCGGCTACTGGCATTTGGCACGCCCGAAGAGCTGGACGACAAGCAAGACAACCGATTGCGGCAATTCATATCGGAGCGTTAGTTGTATGAAGAATCAGAATCTGCTGGTGGGGATTTTTATCACAGTCGCTGTCACGCTCTTTGGTGCTGGGCTGTTTCTTATCGGTAATCAGCACAAAGCCTTCAGTCACCATATTATTTTCTACACCAACCTCCAAAATGTGGATGGCCTGACCAAGGGAGCGAAGGTAAGCGTGGATGGCATGGATGCTGGCGAAGTCGAGAGTGTCCAGATCCCTTCGAGTCCCGCGCAGAAGTTCCAGCTGAAGATGAATGTAGAGGATCGACTCCACGGCTTGATCCGCGAAGACTCTCTGGTGACCGTCGAGACCGAGGGACTCGTCGGAGATAAGTTCCTGCTTATCCACGATGGAAGCGAGCACGCATCCGAAGCGCCGGCCGAGAGCATGCTAGAAAGCAAGGAACCATTCGAAATGTCCAAGCTGCTGGAACAGGCGCAAGGCGTTGTCAAGCAGGCGGGCGCCACGATGAACGACGTTCAAGGCACCATGAACGACGTCCGCGGTCACTTGGATACCACTCTTGATACGGCGACAAGCACGATTAAGAATGTAAATGGCGTTGTGCAGGATGTGCGCAGTGGAAAAGGTTCCGTTGGGATGTTGCTTGAAGATCAAGCGACCGCTGCTGACGTGAGGCAGTCAGTAGCGAACATCCGCCAGGTGACTGAGAAACTGAATGGTTCCTCCACCCGCATTGACAACATCCTGGCTGACGTTCAATCCCGTCAGCTAGTGGGCAAGATGGATGACACACTTAGCAATGCCAAGTCCGCTACGCAAAATCTCAATCAGACAAGTCAGCAGATCAATACCACCCTCAAGAGCACACTTGCCCAAGACCAATATGGCGAAGACGCTGGCACCAACCTGCAGCAATCTCTTACCAATATCAACCAGGCCACAGGCAATCTGGCTGACGATACAGAAGCGTTGAAGCATGAATTCTTCTTCAAAGGTTTCTTCAAGCATCGGGGATACGACGACCTTGATGATCTGCCGGTCGAGCAATATCGTGCCGGACAGATTTTCAAGGGTTTACCTGAGAGTCGCCAATGGATTCCTGCCTCATCTCTTTTCACTACCAATGAAGACGGCGAGGAGGTGCTATCTGCGCAAGGCAGGGAGGATATCGACATGGCGGTAGGCCAGTTGAAAGAAATCTATGCTCAACCACTCATCATCGAAGGCTACGCATCCTCAGGTTCGGAATCAGATTTACTGACACAGTCACGCAGAAGGGCATCCCTGGTCCGAACCTACCTTCAGCTGCACTACCATCTTCTACCCAAAAATACGGGCATCGTTGCGCTCAGGAGTACGCCCCCCAAGAATGCCGGCAAAAGCACGTTTGATGGAGTCAGTTTGGTGTGTATCAGCGAGAGCAGCAAATAGGGCAGAATTCATAGTTTGACCAGCAACGCCCGACGAGATTTGCTTAGACAGAGTCACACACCGCAACTCGATTAGTAACGCGGAGTTGGCCAGCGTTTGCGATTCCACGCCTCACGCCACTGAGGAGGGCGCATCCGTTTCCAGGCCGAGGCGATCGTAACGGCATTTTGGAAACGCTTCTCGCACACCAGGTATCGCTCCGTCGTCTGAACGGAGACGCGACCCAGTAGAAATTGATCCGCTCGAGTTCGCCACATGCTTGATAGCACGGCCGTGGACTGGTCCGACGCAAATCGTGTAGTGCGACCGTTGGAAGGCCGCAGCTTGTCCCGCTTAGCTTCACGATCGCCCGGATGAACTTAGGGTAGAGCCATATTCCCAGATAATGTCTGCTTTGTTGATTCAGCGGAGCAACGAACCTGAATTGATGCCGGCGGCAAGGGTCCAGCTATCGACCGCATCTTTCATCCAATCCGGCACCCAATCCGGAACGAGGGAGAACACAGCGCGAGCCCGTTGAAAGGACACTGAATGAAAACCCTACTTACATTAGTAGTACTCTTCTCTGCCTTGTTCGCATCCACTGAAACGCTCCCGGATGCGCCGATCCCGACCTTCAGCAACTCCCCGATGACTGTTGCTGCCGCGTCACATCCATAGAGCGGCCAAAACTATCAGCTTGGGATTATGGCGCCGATGCTTTGTGGCCATAACACACATACTCGACTATACGTCCACAGAGGCTTTTCTAAGCCCCAAGGCGATCTATGGGTGTCCGACCTGCACAAAACGTGCTCCAGGGCATGAGGAAATCCTGCCTGCCTTTGTTGCGAACAACCCGGCAACCCTAGCCACGTTTGAGGCCGGATCGACAACTCTTTCACTCTATGGAGAGCATTGGATGGTTCGTCACGGCCACGCAAAGGCTGCGCGAATCTCGATGTTAGCTCAGGCCGGAAGTTCGCTCTACTTCATCGTTAAGAACTACGAGATAGCTGGTCACACGATGTACCCAAGCGGCTCTACTTCGGATTCTGTCTTCCATAAGCCTGTACTAACTCGTACTGCCCGGTAGTACGCTCGCCTCGGCTATGGACAACGAGGAAGAGCGTCGCCGGAAGGGAGACGCCATTGCGCCGCGAGCACGGGAACGAAACCTAGGGAATCCGTAAGCTCCTGCAAATGAGTTGTTGGCGTAGTCATCGTCTCGGGCGTGCGTGTTACGCCATGTGCATGCGAGACGCGCGTTATTTACGTTGCGCAGGCGCCCTTCTCACAGCCTGCGTGTTGAATCTAGCAACTGCCCCTGCGACATCGGTCGCCGGCATGCGGGTCTTCGGATCTTCTTCTAACCAGCAATAGGCTGCCTCAAACGCAGCTCCTACGACGCAGCGCGCCGCAACAGCTGTGCTCTCCACAGAGAACAGAGAGGGAGCAGATTCAAATATTTGGCGTACTTGCTCTTCCTGTTCCAACAAGATCGACCTGCGCGTTTTCTCGAGGCGCTGGCTCAACCCAGACGATTCGACAAGCAGAATGCGCGCCTGCTCTGGGTTTTCGGCAAGAAACATAAACAGCGTCTCCGCGCCTTGCGACATTCTCTTTAGAGCGTCGGGCTGTGAATTTTTCATCTCGTCCATCACCAAGGCAAGTTCGCGGCCCAGTCCTTCAAGAACCGCATTGAACACCTCTTCCTTATTGCGGAAATACATGTAGAAGCTCCCGGTGGAGCTTTCGGCCTCGGCTACAATCATGGGCACTGTCGTCGCGTGGTAGCCAAACTTTCCGAAGAGCTTCGTCGCTGCATCCAGCAATAGCCGACGTCGTGCCTCTTTGCGTTCTTGAGTCGCCTTTGTCTTGCGGTAAACCATGTTTTCTTCAAAGCTCTTGACAAGAAAAGAACGATTTGTCATTCTTTAGTTATACAAAAAAGAATGACACATCGTTCTTATTTTGTCAATTTCGACTTTCCAAACATTCCGAACCTCTGGTTAGTCAGAATGGAGTGACCGGTCCAATGCGCTGACCGTGGGTTAGGCTGTGAGTTCAGAGAGAGTCACAGCTCAGAGCCACAAGCGGAGAGGAACCGGTCATGAAGGAGAAGTTACGATTTTTGGGTTTAGATGTCCATGCCGAAACAATAGCCGTAGCGATTGCCGAGCCGGAGGGAGAGGTACGAAGCCTTGGGACGATTGTGAACCGCGGGGAATCGATAGGCAAGCTGATAAAGAAGCTTGGCCCAGTAGAGAAGCTGCGGGCCTGTTATGAGGCCGGACCGACTGGCTATGTACTCTACTGGCAGTTGGCGGCGCTGGGAGTCAAC
>DASYBJ010000463.1:0-15772 GCA_036500845.1 Acidobacteriaceae bacterium | reverse complement strand
CAAGCCGGCCAGAGCGCCCAAGAGAACGCTCTCTGTAAGCAACTGGCGTATGATGCGCCATGCCGACGCTCCCAAGGCGCCACGAATCGCCATCTCCCGTTCCCGGGATGCGGCTTTCGCCAGCATCAGGTTCGCCACGTTTGCGCAGGCGATAAGCAAAATAAGACCGGCAGAGCCAACAGTAGCAGCAGTTTCGGCCGTATATCGCCAACAATGGACGCGAGCAGCGGAACAACAGTAACGTTTGCAGCCCAGATGTCCGGCATGCGCCAGGGAAAGAGCGGCAGCAGGAGCGGATGCAGCCTGCGCAGTTCAGCCTGCGCCGCTGCGGGTTGAATGCCGTTTTTGAGGCGGCCGAGTGACCATAGATCGAAGTCCTTCCAGGGATCGATTGGATCTCCGCCCTTGAAGGCCACCGGAATCACAAATTGGGTGTCCGAATACGGGAAGTGCACCCCAGCGGGCATCACGCCAATGATCCGCCGCGAGATGCCATCGATCCGTATGCTCTCGCCAAGCACGCGTGGATCTCCGGCAAAGTGGTCCCGCCAGTATCCATAGCTCAGCACGACTACCAGATCCTGACCTGCAACACCATTCTCCGAGGAGAAGGAGTTGCCGAGGGCGGGATGAATCGACAGTGTGTCAAAGATGTTGACTGTGACTTTTGCGCCGAAGACGCGTTCCGGTGTACCTGTGCGGCTCACGTTGGCCTCGGCATTGGGCCCATAGCCGGAAATGGAAGAGAAGGACTGAGAGTGGCTCTCGAGCTCGCGAATCCAACCCTTGGGAAACGGGGAGGCATCGACGGCGACGCGCGCCAGCCGCTCCTGATGTGGAAAGGGCAAGGGGCGCAGCATGATCGAGTCGATCAGCGTAAAGATGGCCGTGTTTGCGCCGATACCGAGGCCGAGCGTGAGAATGGCAGCGAGGGCGAAACCCGGTGATTTTCGAAGCTGCCGCACCGCGTATCGGACGTCGGCCAAGGTCAATTCAATCTTCGGAAGCTGCCAGGCCTCGCGGCTGCGCTCTTCGAGCAATGTCACATTGCCGAATTCGCGCCGGGCCTGCCGCTCGGCCTCTGTACGAGCCATTCCTGAGTCGACGAGCGCATCGGTTCGCTCTTCCAGGTGCTGTTGTATCTCAGCGGTGAGATCGTCATAGATACGGCTGCGGAGGACGAACGGCCATTTCATCTCAAACTCCTAAAGCCCTTCCGTTCAGGCCGGTTTAGCTGGAGAGAGCACCAGAGAAATCCCTTGCAGCATGCGCTCGTAGCTCGACACCTCCCGCTCCAGGTGCTTCACGCCGGCTGGAGTAATCCGGTAGGTGCGTACTCGACGGTTGGCCGCCGAGATTTCCCACTCTGCCTTGAGTAGGCCGTCCCTAAGCATGCGCTGCAACGCGGGGTAGAGCGAACCTTCTTCCACTTGAAGCAGGTCCTGCGATTGCACCTTGATGTGTTGCACCAGCGCATATCCGTGCATGGGCTGGCGGCGGAGCGATTGCAAAATCATCATCTCCAGGACTCCGGGAAACAGATCGCGTTGCTCCCTAGCTTTAGCGGGGCTCATTTGGCGTGTTCAAGACAGGCATAGACTAAAATAGTGTTGATATCGCCGTCAAAGGGATTGTGACGAATTGCGGTAGTTCTCCCACCGGAAGTCGCTTGCTCCGGTGGCGCGCGTCGAACCAAGATGGCATACTTCGAAGAGATTGCTGTTGCCTACAGCGAGGAGTCGTTGCATATGGCGGATGATTTAGCGCTAAAGGAAGGGAAGCTCAGTCACACGAGGTGGGACGACATAGCAATCGAGAAGTTGAGCTCCCACATCGGCCGGCAATTCCTTGTCGGCACCAATACGATGCTCTCGCGTCTCTTCCTCAAGAAGGGAGCCATGGTTCCGTTGCACAGTCACTTTCACGAGCAGATCTCCTACGTGCTCGAAGGAGCTCTTCAATTCCATGTCGATGGCCGGGAGATCCTGGTGCGAGCCGGCGAGGTGCTGTGCATTCCACCCAATGCCGCACATGACGCGCTTGCACTGGAGGATACGGTTGACTTGGACATCTTCAATCCGCCGCGCCAGGATTGGATTGATCGGGACGACGCATATCTGAGAAAACAGACCTAAATACAGGTCGTTACGACCAAAGCTCCTTATAAGGCTGAAATGCCAATCTTTCTGCATCCACCTGGGGTCAGGGGCATGCCCTCTTTCGCCATCCCAATCCAAGTGAGGTATCTTCTTTGACGTCTGATTCACAACAAGGCCGAATCCGCATGCTCGAGCGCGACGAGGTCGCTCCAGAAATTGCCGCGATCTACGACAAGCTGCTTGCCGACCGGGGTGTCGTCCCGAATATGTTCAAGACGATCGCGTGCCTTCCGGAACTCGCCATGGGGTTCGCGGGTTTTTTAAAACCTTTGATGGGGAATGGTGCGCTTCAGGCCTGGTACAAAGAGCTCATCGCAACGCGCATGGCCTACCTGAATCAGTGTGAGTACTGCATGTCCTCGCATGCTTATTTGGCGAAACTTAGCGGCGCGAGCGACGCACAGATCGAAGGAATCAAGAATTACGAGGCAGCGCCTTTCAATGAGATCGAAAAGGCCGGCTTCCGCTATGCGGACAAGTTGCACGCCTCCGCTCACGATGTGAATGACGCCGTGTACAGTGCTGCCAAGGTTTTTTTCGATGACAAGCAAATGATCGAACTCAGCGCGGTTGCCGCAGCCTTTGAGTTCTTCCCCCGGTTTGTGAATGCGCTTGGGATTCCAGTCACTCCGGTACCGGCCGAAACGAAGTAGCTAGCTGGCGAGTTTGCATTTGGGAAGGCGTGGCAGCGCCGCGGAGAACGGTGGGAGACCACTCCGGTGTGTGCCGTCTTTGCTTGAAAAACCCTGGTGAAAAATGCACGCCACGGCTGTTCACACGATTGGGACGACAGCGAGGATAGGCGCTTGGGTCTTCGCTTGGGATCTTCGCTTGGGATCTTCGCTTGGGATCGAGGAGCGAGTAGCAACGAATCGGGGCATCTTCGAGCGATGAGCGAGAATGGAACCGAAAAATTGAGGTTCGTCCCGAAGGTTTGCGGAGAAGACGGAGCCTTGCGGCGAAAAACCAGGCCATTTTTATTCGTTAAACCTCGACTGTGGAGTTCACAAACCCCGTGCCCTCCACCTGTCTGGCCTGGTTTTCGCTCGCAATGCTGTTTGCCCCAAGAGTGTGAGTAGAACCTAGTAGCGCAGCAGACGGGAGCCAAGCTCGCGCTTTGCCGGTTGTAGCTTCTGCTCAAAGAGGACGCCTAAAGAAAACGGGATCACAACGAGACCAATCACACCAAGCCAAACAAGAATAGAGTTCAACATCGCGCCACCTCATATTCCTAAGACAGTGAATCTCAACAAAATGTCATGGAACTATGAGGACGGGAATAACAAGAAAGATGCATACGATCAAAGGCCTATAGGTTTGCCGGCGAACAGTCGGAGCCTGAGGCGATGAAGTACAGTTCCCCGCCTCAGCGCGAGTCCTTCTCATTCCTTGCGCGCACTTTGAACCAGATCGGTGAGCCACGAAAGCCGAAAGCGGCTCGAATCTGGTTCTCGAGGAACCGCTGAAAAGAGAAATGCAGCTTGGCCTGCCGGTTCGTAAACAGGATGAACGTGGGCGGGGCGACCGCGGCCTGCGTCATATAAAAGATCCGCATCTTGTTCGCCATCGGAACGCTGGCCCGTTGAAAATCAACCTGCTCGAGGAAGCGGTTCATTTGGCCGGTCGACACTCGTTTGCGCCGTTCGGCGGCAACTTCGCGCACCAGTTTCAAAAGAGTATGAATGTTCTTGCCTTCGGACGCGCTAACGAAGACTACAGGCGCGTATGCCAGATACTTCAGAACATTCCGCAACTGACGTTCGAAGATGGCCTTGTCGGCAGGTGGTTTGCCGTCCGACCTTCCTGTCGTTACTAAATCCCATTTGTTAACCACGAGAATCACCGACCGGCCGCTCTCGTGAGCGTAGCCGCCGATGGTCGCATCGGAAGAGGTAACGCCCTCGGTGGCGTCGATGATCAGGAGTGCCAGGTCCGCGGCCTCGAGATGGCGGCGGGCCATCACTACCGAAAGCTTCTCTGCCATCTGTTTCGTCTTGCCCTTCCGGCGGATGCCGGCAGTGTCGACAAAGCGCAGCTGCATGCCGTCGTACTCGACGACCTCGTCAACCGCATCTCGGGTCGTTCCGGCGATCGGTGAGACGATGGCGCGCGAAGAACCCGTGAGCACATTGAGCAGCGTGCTCTTACCGACATTTGGGCGCCCTATGATGGCAACGGATGTTTCGTGCGGCTGGTATTCGCCGTGGGTTCGGTGGTGGTGATCTTCTCCCCCTTCGCTGGAGACCTCTCGAACAGCCTCCGCGTCAGCTGTGCCGGAATCTGCGTGTGGAGCATCCATCGCTGCGAACGCGTGATCGAGCAGGTCTCCAATGCCGATTCCATGCTCAGCCGAAACCGGCAAGACATCCTTGAAACCGAGCCGGCGATATTCCTCGCTCTGGTCCTTTAGCTGCTCAGTATCCATCTTGTTCACGGCAAGCAGGACCGGCTTGCCGCCCTCAAAAAGGACCCGGGCAAGGTCGTAGTCGGGCGCGGTAAGTGAAGTGCGGCCATCGACGACCATCACAATGAATGCCGCTTCTTCGAGCGCCACGCGAGCTTGACGAAAGATCTCCGCGGGAATGAGCTCCTGTTCGTCAGGCAAAATGCCACCGGTATCCACCACGCGGGCGCGCCGGCCCGTCCACTCGATCTCCCCATAGATGCGGTCGCGTGTAATGCCTGGTTCATCACCCACGATCGAACGCCGCGAACCGGTAAGGCGGTTGAAGAGTGTCGACTTCCCAACATTAGGTCGTCCGACAATGGCCAAAATGGGTAAATTGACGCCCGGTAGGTTGACCGCTGGCAAATTGACAGCGGGCGGCACCACCTGAGACTTGGCCGAGATCGCACCATGCGAATCCGCAATTTCAAACGAGGAGTTCTCGGTTGCTGGTTCTATCCAAACCGGCTCTTCGGCTTCGATGGGACGAAGAATGCGGCCCGCCCGCTGGCTCGGGCGCTTCCTTGTGCTCGCAGCTTGGCTGGGTTTGGAGCGTCCGGCAGCTTTCTTGGCTGCCTGGCGCTTGGCTTCAGCGCGTGACTGATCGGCGCGATTCTTTGGAGTCGAGCGGCGAGCCGCCTTCGCCACCGCGGCACGCCGGCCGCCCTTCGAATGCGGCTTGGGCTTTCTCCCTTTGGTTCCCTTTGTCGGTTTCACGGACTGCTCCTGTAACAGCTCCTGACGAGTTCCCGAGCTCCGGTCTCCTGGCCAATACTGCGGCCCCGAAGCACCTGTGACTGCTGGCGGGCAATATAGGGCGGCGCTGAAAACTCCTGAGCTGAGATCCAGAGGCTTCCTTCTAGTCTTTCATAGAGCTGCATTTAGACTAAGATTCAGCCTTCTTCACGGGATCCTGCCCTTGTCCACCGTAACCGAGTCCGCACGCTCGCTCCCTTCACTACAGGAGTTCTTCGCGCCCGGAGGGATGCTTTCGCGGTCCAGCCTGCCTTATGAGTTTCGCAGCGGACAGCTGCAGATGGCGCGGGCGGTGGAGAGCGCGCTTACCCAAAGCAAGCATCTGATCGTCGAAGCGGGTACGGGTACCGGCAAAACCCTAGCCTACCTGCTGCCCGCACTGCGTATGGGGCAGCGCGTCATCATTTCGACCGGCACAAAAAACCTGCAGGAGCAACTCTACTTCCGGGACCTGCCATTCCTGGAATCGCTTTTGGGCCCACTGCGAGTGTGTTACATGAAGGGGCGGGCGAACTACCTCTGCCGGAACAAACTGTATGCGTTGCGCAATCAACCCATCCTGAATGGTCTCGAAGAAATCGACCATTTTCACCAGATTGCAAATTGGGAGAAGACCACTCAGACCGGCGACCGGGTGGAAATCGATGGGCTCCCTGAAGTCAGTCCAGTATGGTCAAAGCTGGACGCGCGGAGCGAAGCTTGCCTCGGCCAGAGCTGCCCGGATTACGAGCGTTGCTTTATCACCGAAATGCGGCGGCGTGCGCTCGAGAGCGATGTGGTCATCGTCAACCACCATCTCTTCTTCGCCGATCTTGGAATCAAATTACAAGCCAAGTCAGCTCCCGATGCTGGCGTTTTGCCCGAAGCCGGAGCGGTTATCTTCGACGAGGCGCATGAGCTTGAGGATGTCGCTTCGAACTACTTCGGCATCACTCTGAGCAACGTGCGCCTTGAAGAGCTGGTCCGGGACGTGGAAGCGATGCTTCGTGCCAAAGATGCATTTGCGACGAGCGTCAAAGGCAGCGGGGAGATGCTGCGGGACCGCGCAAGAATGTTCTTCGCTGCACTCCCTCAGCCGAACGGCTACAACGGCGAAGGGCGGATGCCGTTTGCCGAGCGTGAGGAGTTTCTGGAGGCGCATGGTGATTTATACCTCGGGGTCACCAATGCGCTGTACCGGCTGGAGAATGAGCTGGAATCGGTTCGCGGCGTTGAGGAGGTGCAGGGGCTCAAGAAGCGTGTTTCAGACATTCGCGAGCATCTACGGTTCCTGTTGGAGGCCGATAGCAGCAACACTGTCTTTTGGATTGAGCGTCGCGGTCCGTCCCATCCGGGGTCGGCACGGCCCGGCGGTCCGGCTCGACAGCTTTCGCGCAACACCTACCTTCAGGCAACGCCGATCGACGTCTCCGAGCTGCTCGCGGAACTCCTGTTCGAGAATTATCCCAGCGTGATCCTGACCTCGGCCACTCTTACGGTCCAAGGAGGGTTCTCCCATTTGAGGAAGCGGTTGGGTTTGCGTGATGCGAAAGAGCTGGTGGTGCCCTCGCACTTCCGTTATCAGGAGCAGGCGCTCCTCTATCTCCCCCCCGAAATGCCGGACCCTCGTGATCCACGATTTCCCGAGCGGGCCGCCCGCACCATCCATCGCGTTCTGGATATTACGCGTGGCCGCGCATTTTGCCTCTTTACCAGCTATCAGCAGATGCGGGACGTGCACGACCGCCTGCTCGCCGAGCTCGACTATCCTTGCCTGCTGCAGGGGAGCGCCTCACGCAAGGCGTTGCTCGAGGAGTTTCGCTCGACACCGAATGCCGTCTTGTTCGCGACTTCCTCCTTCTGGCAAGGCGTCGATGTCCAGGGGCAGGCGTTGAGCTGCGTCATCATCGACCGCCTGCCGTTTTCTGTTCCCACCGATCCCGTGGTCGCGGCGAGGATGCGCGCGATTGAAGACGGCGGCGCCAGCCCATTCTTCGACTATCAGGTTCCCACCGCGGTCATCACGCTCAAGCAAGGATTCGGCCGTCTGATTCGCTCTCTGGACGATCGGGGCTTACTGGTAATGCTCGACCCCAGGATCCAGAAACAAAGGTATGGCCAGATCTTTCTGGAGAGCCTGCCGCCTTATCGCGTCACTCGAGATATTTGCGACGTCGAGCAGTTCTTCTCCCAGGAGTCTTCGTCTGGCCAGAACTCATCTGGTCTGGATTCCCCTGATCAGGATCGGCCTGATCGGGATGGGTTGCCGCGCTCTGGCCGCGTGAAAGCGACCTGAAAAGCCACAGCCCTCAAACCAGCCAGCGCCACGTCTAAAGGGAATAGCATACACACAGGCCCGTTTCAGCCGACGTCATGTCACGGAATCTATATATCCTTGCCGCTTCGCTCTTGCTGTTTGCACTGATCTCCTGCGGGATGAGTTTCGTGCCTAGCGGATCTCAGCCTGGCCTCCCCGGGAATGGTTCGCTTTGGAAGACGACAGGGCTGTTTCTCTTTATGGGAGCTCTAATCTCCGCCTTCGCAGGAGTCATGACTGCCATGTTCGAGCAGGTGGACCGCAGGAACGAGAGCCGTCCGCGACGCCGTGGCTGAAGGCCAGACCGTGTTACAGGCCCAGTATCCGTCTAGTCGCCCCGGTCCCCAGCAAACGACAGAAAGGGTCGTCCCCCCGGTACAATCGAGGATGGGTCGTTCTCCTGCAACGAAAGGATTGGAAACAGCATGTATGAAGTAACGGTCGAGTCGGGATTCTCCTCGGGACACTACCTGCGTAATTACCGCGGTAAGTGTGAGAACCCGCATGGCCACAACTACAGGGTCAGGGTAACCCTGTCCGGCAGCGAACTGGACGAATCCGGGCTCCTATTAGATTTCAAGTTGCTCAAACAGGTAATGCGCCCCTTGATTGACCGTGTCGATCATCGGATGTTGAACGAGCTTCAGCCTTTTACCGAGCTGAATCCCTCCGCGGAGAATCTCGCCCGATACTTCTTCGATGAAACGAACCAGCAACTCGCCAGGATGACGGGTGGCCGCGTTAAGGTGAAGGATTGCACCATCTTCGAGACGGACACTACGACCGCGACATATCACGAGTGAGCCGTGTATCTCATTGAGCTATACAAGTCCGTACAAGGGGAGTCGAGTTTCGCCGGCTTGCCTTGCATCTTCGTCCGATTTGCCGGCTGCAATCTCCGGTGCAGTTGGTGCGATTCCGAGTACACGTTCAAGGGCGGATATAAGCGTTCTCTGGAAGAAGTCTTAGGCCAGATCAAGTCCCTAGAGCCGGTTAAGCTCGTTGAATTCACCGGCGGCGAGCCTATGCTCCAAGAGCGAGAGTTGCTTCCGCTCATCGAAGCCCTCTTGCGCGACGACTACCGCCTGATGATTGAAACCAGCGGAGAACGGCCGCTGGCTGGGCTGCCAGTCGCAGTCCACAAGATTGTGGATGTAAAGTGTCCGGGGTCGGGTGAAGGAGGAAGCTTCCATCTGCCCAACCTCGATACGCTCACGTTGCGGGACGAAGTGAAATTTGTGATCGCGAATCGTACGGACTATGAGTTTGCTCGGCAATTCGTCCGCCAGCATTCTCTCGATCAGCGGGTGGGACAAATCTTGTTGTCACCCGCATTCACTAAGACCCCGACGGCCGAGCGCAACGCGGAGAATCTTCTCCTGGATCCGCGATCTTTGGTGGAGTGGATGTTGGAGGACGGGTTGAACGCGCGTCTCAATTTGCAGATACACAAATTCATCTGGGAGCCCGCAACGAAGGGTGTCTAGTATTTCGCCTGCGAACCTGGCTGCGCCAGGTATTTGTCCAGGGGAATTTCAAAATAGAAGAGCTCCTTACCGTTCGCGTCGCGGAGCGTAGTCAGGTTGAGCTTCGCTCCAACCAGCGGGTTGGCGATCCCTTTCAAATCGTAGAAGAGAAAGCCGGCGCTTGTGCTATGCGGCCCAACCGCAACAGAAGAGTACTCAAAAGAATGGAAATCGTCCTCGATATCCTTGCTCTTCGTTGCCGACTTGTTCCCGATGCGAGGCAAGGGACCCGGGAGCTTGTAGCCGCTATCCGGCCGCTTGATTTGGTCGATGCGGCGCTCGACGTCGGGTATCTCGGCCGTCGGGATCTTGTCTCCGGCGGCAGTGATGAAGTTGATGCGCGCATCCGCGAGGGAAATCGGATGGTCGCTGTTATTAGTGACAATGATTCGGACGGGCAGAAAATCGTACTTCAGATAGTCCACCCGGAAAAGCGCGATCTTCTCCCTGGTGTTGTAGGGATCAGCTGCAATGGCAACGTGCTCTGCCCCGTGCACGTCCACTGCTGGATAGCTGGTAGCAACCCTGGCTGGAGGCGCGACGTGGTCTTGCGTTTGGGCCTGGATCGGGAAGAATTGCGAAACGATTAGGATAACCAGCAGTTGCGACGCGGCCAGGCAGGCGGCGAGAAGAAAAGCGACAGAGAATCGACGATGCATTGCCGAATTCGATTATGAGCTTCGGATGCCCAATCCGCAAACAGCCCCCGTTCCAACCGGGCGGCCACCGACAGAGTTGTAGAGTGAGCTGGATTCTCTGATGCTGCTTGCTTTCTACAGCTTTATCTTGGCTCTGGTATTGGTCGTGGGGTGGCCTTATTGGCTGCTTCAACTCCTTACCAAGGGAAAATATCGTGAAGGGCTTGCTGAGCGGCTCGGCCAGGTGCCGCAACGCCTCAAATCGCCGAGCGGGAAGCGCATCATTTGGATGCACGCTGTCTCGGTTGGCGAAGTGCTCGCGGCGACCCATCTCGTGCGAGAGCTGTACGCCCGCGCTCCTCAGTACCGGGTGCTGCTCTCGACAACGACACGCACAGCTCAAAGGCTTGCGCGAGAACGCGTCGGCGCAGACCGCACATTCTACTTTCCACTGGACTTTGGCTGGATCGTAAGGCGCTATCTCAAGCACTTGGGGCCGGTCCTTCTGGTGCTTGTCGAGACGGAGTTTTGGCCAAATCTTCTCACGGAGTGCCGTAAGGCCGGAATCCCCGTGGCTGTGGTGAATGGCCGAATCTCTGACCGCTCGTATCCGCGTTATGTCCGCTTACGTCGCCTGTGGAAGCGGATCTTAACCGGGATTTCGATTGCGCTGGCGCAGAGCGAGCAGGACCTAGACCGTCTGAAGGCGATTGGCGTACCCGAGGATCGTGTTCTCTTCGGGGGCAACCTGAAATTCGATGTTCGTACGGTCCAGGCGAGCGTCATAACCAAGGCTCTGCGAGCCAAACTCCCTGCAGGGAATCAAGTTTTGGTCTGCGGCAGCACGCTCGAAGGCGAAGAAGAGATTCTGCTCGATGCTTTCGAAGAGCTTAGGAACACCTTCCCTACTTTGTTGATGATCTTGGCGCCACGTCACCCGGAACGGTTCGACCGAGTGGCCGAATTGCTGCGCAGCAGCGGTTTCCCGAACGTGCGCAGGTCGCAATGGATGGAACGGCCGTCCAAACTCGAACCGGGGACGGTAATGCTTCTCGATTCGATCGGAGAGTTGGCCAGCGTTTATTCTTTGGCCTCCGTCGCGTTCGTCGGCGGTAGCCTGGTTCCGGCCGGGGGCCACAACCCGCTGGAGCCGGCTCAGTTTGCGATCCCTATTGTAATGGGCCCGCATTATCAAAACTTCCGCGCGATCGTAGACCGGCTTCTGCAAGAGGAAGCGCTGAAACTTGCGAACGGAACGACACTGGTGCCCATCCTATCGACACTTCTCGGCGATCGCGATGCCGCAAATATGCTCGGAGTCCATGCTCTGGAAGTGTTTGACAGCCAGACGGGGGCTACGGATCGAGCCGTCGAAGCTCTCCTTGCGCTAGTTCAAAGGGGAACACCGGAGTGGAGTGCAAGAAGATGACACGCGCCCTTCTCGCACCCTTGGAACTGCTTTACGCCGCCGCTTTGCGTACCAGGAATCGTCACTATAACAAAGCTCAGCCGCTACGCCTCCGGCAGCCTGTGATCAGCATAGGCAATCTGTCAGTCGGCGGTTCAGGAAAGACGCCGCTCGTGATTCACCTGGCCAAGATTCTGGAACGGGAGGGCTGGAGTGTCGATGTCATTTCCCGCGGATATCGTCGCGGTGGCGATCTTGTCGAACGTGTGGAAGAGAGTGGCGATGCGGAGCGCTTCGGCGACGAGCCGCTGCTGATCGCGCAATCGGCACACGTACCGGTATACGTTGGAGCCAGCCGGTATCAGGCTGGCCTGCGAGCTGAACGAGAGATCCCCAATGCCCCCAAAAGGATTCATCTGCTCGATGACGGATTTCAGCATCGCCAACTGGCGCGCGCAATCGATATTGTATTGGTGCACCGGGATGATTTGACCGACAGCCTTCTGCCCGCTGGGCGGCTGCGGGAGCGGTTGACAGCACTCGAACGGGCGGATGTGATTGTGCTGCGCGAGGAAGACTCGGAGCTGACGACGAGACTCAGTCCTTATCTTCGAAGCGAAACTCCGGTCTGGCGAGTCAAACGAACGTTGTCCGTCCCCAGCGGCCAAACACCAGTGTTGGCCTTCTGCGCGATTGCCCGGCCCCGCGACTTCTATCAGGCACTGAAGGCCCAGGGAAGCGAACTCGTTGCGACAAAGAGCTTCCGAGATCATCATCCCTACACGCAACGAGACATCGAAAGCTTGCGCCAGCTAGCCTCCCGCTATCGATGCGAGGCGATGGTGACCACCGAAAAAGATGCCGTAAAGCTCGATGCGAAATTGAGAGAAAGTCTCTCACAAGTCGCGCCCTTACGGGTGGCACGTTTGTCGTTGCAGATGCATGATGAGACCGCGGCCATGGAACATCTATCGGCCTTGCTCGACTCCTCAAGAAACTAGCGGCTGCGAACGGTCCCGAGTCTGCGCTTCTACTCGTAATTCTGCGCAGCACAAACAGTCGGTCCCTCTCGGCCGTGTGAGAAAATCAGGACTTGGTCTCAGTCAACGAGCAACTCCGTGTCCTGATTGTGCGACTGGGCGCGATGGGCGATATTCTGCATGCCATGCCGGCGGTGACCTCTCTTCGCAAATCGCATCCGCACTGGTTCCTAGGTTGGGCAGTCGAGCCGCGATGGCAGGCTCTTTTTCGCTCTACGAGCGGCGATATGCCCCTCGTGGACCGGGTGCATCAGGTGAAAGCGAAAGAATGGGCTCGGTCTCTGCTGTCCCCGGCGACGTTCCAGGAGATTGGCGATATGCGCCGGGAGTTGCGGGCCGAGCGCTATGACTTATGCGTCGATTTACAAGGGGCAGTACGGTCCGCGTTGGTGGGGAGGCTCGCAGGTGCACCGCGCATGCTTGGCGAAGATGAGCCGCGCGAACGACCCGCACGGTGGCTGTTTGCCGAGCGGGTGCCGACCCAGGGTCTCCACGTGATCGAACAGGCTCTCGAAGTGTGCACTGCCATAGCGGGCGAGAAACTTACGCTCATAGAACCGCTGTTGCCCCGCGATAGAGAGTCCGAGGCGTGGGCGGATGACCTTCTCAGCAGTCGCAAAGCTGTTTTGTTGAGCCCGGGCGCGGGTTGGGGTGCCAAACGATGGCCTGCGGAGCGGTATGGTGCGCTTGCCGGATGTCTGCACGCGGCGGGTTATCAGGTCTTGGTGAACGCTGGACCTGGAGAGAAGGAGATAGCGCAGCAGGTGAGCGAAGCAAGTGGAGGCCTGGCGCAGATGCCGGATTTTACCCTGGAGCGCCTGATCGCAACCACGCGGCGGATCACTCTGCTGATCGCCGGCGACACTGGACCTCTGCATCTCGCCTGCGCATTGGGTAAGCCGGTTGTGGGCATTTATGGCCCTACGGAGCCCAAGCGCAATGGGCCGTTCGGCGTACCCTTCCGTGTGTTGCGCCACCCGGAAAGCAAGCGCGATCACAGCCGGCGGGCGGAATCCGAAGCAGGGCTGCTGACCATTACTAAAGATGAGGTATTTGCAGCAGCGATGGAGCTGCTTTAGCCGATGGCGAGCGGTTGGACAAAGGTGGCGCGTCGTATACGCGTACCGATGGGCTTTCTGTTTACCGCGTTTTTCTTATGGCGTGCCCGGCCGACCAGTGCCTCTCTGGCTTACAGCGTCCTTCTCGTACTTCCAGGACTTTTGCTCCGTGCCTATGCTTCGGGTTACGTAAAGAAAAACGCCACGCTCACTGTCACAGGTCCATACGCTTACACCCGCAATCCTCTCTATCTCGGATCGATGATGCTGGCCTTCGGATTCGCAATAGCGTCACGCAGCCTCTGGGTTGCCGCACTATTGTGTGCCCTCTTTGCGATCATCTACGTGCCCACAATTCTTTCAGAGGAGGAGTTTCTACGTTCCAGATTTCCGGAGTTTGTCCAATATGCCAAGCGGGTTCCCCGGGTTTTTCCCCGGCTCACGCCGGCTCAAATTGGAGATGCCGGCCCAAGCGGGTTTTCGGGTGCTCTTTATCTGAAGCACCGCGAGTACAATTCAATTTTAGGGGCATGCGCTATATACGCCGCTCTTATCGCAAGTCGTTGGCTTCGCCATTGATGCTTTGGTGCAACAGGGCAGGCGGTCCACACCACGAAGTCCAAGTGAGTTGAGATTGATCCGGTTTCCAAGCCCCACCGCGAAAACTGTACTTTTCTTGATGATCGCATTTCTGGCAGGCGGCGCACAGTCCGCTCCTCCGCTCTTACCGCCTGCAGGCGGGTTCTCTTTTCCATCAAAACAGACGCTGACCTATGCAGTGGATTGGCGTGTCTTTCCCGCGGGAATCGCAACGTTCCATTTGGAGGAGGTTGGCGGGCTGGAGCACATCGTTGCCACTGGCCAGTCGATCGGTGCTGTGAACCTGCTGTATCGTGTGGACGATCACTTCGATTCCTACTTGAATCGGCAGACCGGATGCTCCACTAGCTTCAACAAACACCTTCAGGAAGGAAGACGCCAGATCACGAGCAGTTTGCGTTTCCTGGCGAATGAAGGCAAGCAGGTTCTCGATGAGAAAAATCTGGTGACCGGCACCGTGAAGCACCAGGAGGCTCCCATCCCTCCGTGCGTTACCGATCTGATGTCTGCAATCTTTTATAGCGGTTCGCAGCCGCTGCGACCGGGAGAGAGCTTTCACATGCCGCTCGCTGACGCCATGCGTGTGGTAAGAGTCACCATGCAGGCTGAGGCGCGGGAGCAGATCACCACCACTGCCGGTACTTTCCAGACAATCCGCATCCAGCCCAAGGCGGATGCGGGCGTAGTGAAGAATCGAGGACATATTTGGATCTGGTACACCGATGATGCACGCCGCATCCCTGTCCAGATGCGGGCGAGGCTCTTCTGGGGAACCATCACCTTGCGCCTGATCGGAATGGAATCGAAATAGTCTTCCGTTTCGCGAGAGATAGTCTTTTATTTTTTGAAGCGCAACTATTACACACCCCTCTCTTTCGAAGGACGTTGGTTACTAAAATTCGTAACTTGCGGACAACATGTTCGCCCAAATAAATTGAGCTGAATCTATCCCCCGGGAGTTTTTCGCGTGGCCAAAAAGTTCCCCCGTATCGAACAAGTTCATCGTGAGTTCATCCAACGGCAGAAAATGTTCTTCAATGCTACAGCCGCGCACGGCGCAAGGGTGAATGTCTCCCCGCGCGATGTCGCGTCATTTCGTGTGCTCAGCTCAAATCAAGTCGCATATCTTGACCTGACTGGGAGTGGAAACGAAACCGCGGCACATCTGCGCGCAGACGGGCGGCTCACCATCCTCTTCTGTTCTTTCGAACGGGCTCCCATGATCTTGCGGCTTTACGGCCGAGGTCGCGTGGTTTCGCGTCGAAGCAGGGAATATTCAGAGCTGCTCAACCGGTACTTCGCGAACGTTGAGCCGGTTGGAACCCGTCAACTTGTGGTGCTCGACGTGGATCTCGTACAAGAGTCTTGCGGCTATGGAGTGCCGCGATATCTCTTTCTCGGTGAGCGACCGACCCTCACGCGTTGGGCGGAGGCCAAGACCCCTGAACAGATCGAACAGTACCGGCGTGATGTGAACACCTGTAGCCTGGATGGCTTGCCGACAGGGCTTCTCGAGGATGACAATCCCTAACACCCGCCAGCCTACAGCAGCTCAGACGAAAAGCTTAGTCAGAATGGAGTGACCGGTCCAATGCGCTGACCGTGGGTTAGGCTGTGAGTTCAGAGAGAGTCACAGCTCAGAGCCACAAGCGGAGAGGAACCGGTCATGAAGGAGAAGTTACGATTTTTGGGTTTAGATGTCCGTGCCGAAACAATAGCCGTAGCGATTGCCGAGCCGGAGGGAGAGGTACGAAGTTTTGGGACGATTGTGAACCGCGGGGAATCGATAGGCAAGCTGATAAAGAAGCTTGGCCCAGTAGAGAAGCTGCGGGCCTGTTATGAGGC
>DASYBJ010000462.1:0-8265 GCA_036500845.1 Acidobacteriaceae bacterium | reverse complement strand
CGGGTTGGCCGCCGTCTTCAACATGAGCGGCGGAACCGCGCTGATCAGGGCTGCTTTGACCACTCGGCTTTCGCCATGGCGCCCCAGATAGTGCGTCACCTCACCACCGCCGGTCGAATGGCCGACGTGGATGGCGTTTTTCAGATCGAGATGAGCCGTAAGAGCGGCCAGGTCGTCGGCGTAATGGTCCATATCGTGGCCGTCGGCGGTCTGGGTGGAGCGCCCATGGCCACGGCGGTCATGGGCGATTACGCGATAGCCACGCTGCAGGAAAAACAGCAACTGCGTGTCCCAATCATCGGCCGACAGCGGCCAGCCATGGCTGAACACAATTGGCTGGCCTGAATCCCAATCCTTGTAGAAGATTTCTGTGCCGTCCTTAGTTGTGATGGTGGGCATGTGGGCTCCTTTGAAATGGGTAGCGAATGCCACCCATTAGAGCACACTCCTTTGGCATCGCGAACTGAAGTCGACAGGAATTTATATGGTCTCCACCGACGCGCCAGTGTCTTACTGATCCGGTATTTGTTGAGTTGCTATTTGGCCGTAGAACCGACTTTTCGGAGGAACACCTTCCAGACAATGGAGAGAGCGGGGCTGCTGCAGGCAAGCTGACGAAATGCCGACTATTCGCTCAAGTGAATCGCATCAAGTGGCGAACCGATTTCGTGGATTTGTGGATGCTGCGGCGTTTTTCGATATCTATCTTGGGAGAGGGCGGCCGTCTCGGTCTCAAGTGTTTACTCTTGAGTTATTTCCGGGTTGGCGACATTTCCGGGTTGGCGACAACCCGACCGGAACTCTCAAGTCAGAGCTGCTCCGAACGCACAATCGGCGCGATTGGCAAGCATTGAGCAGGCAAATTCCTAGTGAACCGATTCCCTTGGCCGCATTGAGTCTGGACCCAAAAAGTGAACGATAAAGGACATTATCGTTCAGAACGTATTGTCCGTCATCAGCATGTAGGAGCTATTCAGGGAGGCGCTAATGTCTTTCACAGATGGACAGTCCAGAACACCTCATTTCCACGGCTTGCATGTTTCGCCAGATGCTCCCGCGGATGACTGTCGAGCGTCGATCGCAATCAAGACGTGCCCCTTCACCTTCGGTTCACGGCCGCCGAGCGAAACGAGCATGCTCAAGGTGAGCCATTCGCGCGTAGATACGTCGATGCCACTCCGTGTGAGGTAGTCACTGGAGCAATTCGCAGAAGGAGAAGTCGTTGGATCTGCGTCGAGTTCTTCGGCGCAGATGAATCGAAAAGAAGATCAGTAGGATTGAGACAGCAACAAATCAGTACCAATTATCGACAAGCATGATGCTGCTGCGATCGACGTCACGCTGTGCATATAGTAGCCACCGACCGTCGGGAGAGACAGCAAGTCCACGATCATATTCGTTGACTCCAAGTTGAGTTTGTCCGAGCCGTATCTTAGCGCCTGTCTTGAGATTCATTCGGAAGATGGCGGCAGGAGTAGTCCCTCCCATCGCCCTCTGCAGGTAGTAGAGGTTCTCGCCTGCAATTGCCCAATATCCCCACATCCCTGGGCCTAATGGTCCTGCAACCTGCCGACTTTCTCCACTATCAAGAAAAATCCGCCAAATTGTTGCCTTATCTGTATCCTGAATGTAATAGAGACTCTTTGTGTTAGCGGATTCCAAGCCATTGTAGCCACCGTGTTGCGTGATCTGGCTTGCTTCATCGCCGTTGAGCTCTTTTCGCCACACTTCAAAGCGGCCTGTTCTATTGGAACTGAAGTAGAGAAACTTTCCGTCACCGGACCAACTCGGCACTAGATTGTCTGCCATCTCAAATGCGCCGGTTGTCACCCTAATAGGCACTCCTCCGGAAGCATTCACCACAAAAATTGCTGATCTCCCTTGAAATCCAGAATCAAATGCCAACATGCTCCCATCAGGAGCCCAGCGTGGTGCGCTCGTATTCGGTCCGAAGATGTTAGTGATGCGCTTGCACTGCGTTCCATCATTTCTGCTTATCCAGATTTCTGATGCACCCGTACGATCGCTTTCAAAGGCTATCTGCGAACCATCAGGGGAATAGTCTGGCGCAGAATCAATGAATCGAGATGCGATGAGCTGTTCATCTTTACTATGACCGTCAGCCGATATGCGCCAGAGGCTTCCGTTTCGAAGCAAATCTACGTAAGCCAAGCGATGTGACACCGATGAGATTACCGGGTCCGCGGTGTGCGCAGGAAGAGTTGAGAGAGCAACCGGAGGATCTCCATTCAGAGGAATCTTCCACAGGTTGCCGACGCTCAATGCTCGGGAGGAAGCGACAATGAGGCTTTGTCCATCAGCACTCCACGTCAGTCCATCGATCGAATGAATCTCGAATGGTAGGTGTCTGTCGGGACCACCGTGGGCCGGTATAATATGGATTTCGCTCGATGAGGGACCTCGTGCTCTTATAAATGCGAGCCAATCACCGCGTGGTGAAAATGCACCATTGACATCAACCGTCAGTGCCGGCGGGTGTGTCAGAATTTCCTTTTTGCCGTTCTCGACAGAGATCAATTCAAGGGCGGAGCTTTCATTTATCTCATCTTTTTCTGTCGTTACCAGCCAAGCACCGCCCGGTGACCAGTTCAGAGTCGGTAGATCATGGAAGGCAGATTTGATGTTATCGATCAATGCCAGATGCCGCTCAGTATGGGGTGTCCCCACCTCCGCAATCTTGACCTCCAACCACTTGGGATCTTTAGTCGTGTGCAGGAATGCTATTTCTCGTCCCGTCGGCGACCAAGCCGGAGAGAAGTTTTCTCGGCCATCGTTGCTAAGCTTCTCGCGACTGTCACTGCCGATGCTCTGAATATAAATATTACGGATTTGCCCGGTATCGGAACGCCATGAATAAGCAAGCCGACTACCATCAGGAGAGAAGGTTGGCCATGAATAGACTCCGGGCTCGCTCGTAAGAGGCCGGCTATCGGATGTTGCATGAACCAATCCTGGTCGTTGATGTCTGTTGCGAATAACGCGGGTGGTGGCAACTATGAAAACTGTCGCCACTAGGGTAGCAGCGAGTACGTCCCATAAGACGCGTGCGAGCACATTTGGAGTACGCCTGCTATACGGTCCCGGCGCGAGATTTTGTGGAACTACAGCATCCGATTGCGGGACAGATTCCCTCGAATCCGTGATTTCGGACAGTGGACCGTTTCCCGAGATCAACTTCGTAACTGGTGCCGTGAAACGGTAGCCGCGTCTCGGTACAGTTTCTATGAATTCACACTCGGGCGACTCTTTGTTGAATATCTTCCGAAGAGCCGAGATATGAACGCTTAGGTTGCCTTCTTCTACGAATGTGTTCGGCCATACCGCGTGCAAAAGAGCTTTTTTCTCGATGAGTTGACCTGCGTTTTGGATCAAAACATGGAGGATGTCGAAGGTCTTAGGTGGGAGGGATATTGATATATCGCCATGCCAAAGGCGGCAGTCCTGCACATCTAAGCGAAAATTTCCAAAAATGTATACCTGTCTCTCTGTCTGAACTGAAAAGACTGCACCCTCTTCCGGTTGCGCGCCATGCATGAGACGATTTTTCTACCTCAAAACAATGAGAGCTGCCAAAGCCGAGCGTAGCCGATTCACATTAAAGAATCATTACAAACAGGTCCATCAACACTCCCCAATGTTCCGCGCTGCGCCTTTAAGAGTTTCCTAAGGATTTCTAAAGAGCACCTACAGGATTCGAAACGCCCAAATTCCTAGCGTAGGCATAGCGGAACGCGAGACCATAGTCATCTCAGAGACTCGATGCGGTCTCTCGATCGGGCAGACCTTATATGGATCGCCGACCCAGTTCATATGGGACTATTCAGGAATGTTAAGAAGGTCTTTTCTCAAATCATCTTTATCTCTACCGTTTTCATCGCTGTTACTTGGCAGACTGCCATTGGGATTGGCTCAGGCGATTCCTTCACCTTTGGTATCGCCAAAATCGAATCCCGATGATTTTGATTTTGTGTTCTTCACTGATTGCCACCTCGAGCCGGAATTGTCGGGGGTAGAAGGATGCGCAAAGTGCTTTGCCCAGATTAATTCCGCCAATCCAGAATTTTGCATCGCTGGCGGCGACCAGGTCTTTGACGTCTGTCAGCAGGATCTGACGAGAGCACATATGCTCTTCAAGCTCTACCAGCAAACCGAAAAAGCTCTCCATTCGAAGGTCTTCTACACTGTCGGGAATCACGATGTTATCGGTATCAATCAGAAGAGCCCTGTCGAGCCTCATGATCTTGAGTATGGGAAAAAGCTCTATCAGGAGTACTTCGGTAAGACCTACTACTCGTTCGACTACAAGGGCTGGCATTTCATTGTTCTCGACTCGATTGGCATCGAATATTACAAAATTTTTAAAGCTCGTTTCGATGAGCCTCAGCTCGAGTGGCTGAAGGCAGATCTGACCACCGTAGAATCAGAGCGACCTGTCGTGGTCGTCACCCATGTGCCGATTGCTACTGTCCTTGGTACCATTTCACACAGGCACCCTGAAGACGTCGGACCGATTGCAGAGAACTCTTATCGTGTACACGCGTTGCTAGCGAATTGCAATCTCAAGGCAATTCTTCAAGGACATCTGCATGTCTGGCAGAAGTCCGAATACCAAGGTGTGCAGTACCTGATCAGTGGTGCCGTATCTGGAGCCTGGTGGGAAGGGTCGATGCATGGTACTCCCGAGGGGTACACCCTCTGTCAGGTGAGGAGCGGTCAGATTTACACATCCTATGTGACCTATCCGTGGATAGCCGCAGTCTCACATAAAACCAGCTAGGCCCAACTCTACATCTTGCAGCTGGCTGACTTATCAACCATTCCTAACTGGAGTAACCAATGACGTTTCGTTGTTTGACTGGAATTGATCACCTCCCCATCAGGCGTATGCGTAATGTGCAGGCGCATGCAGGTTCTTTTGTTCTACGAAATCACAGAGCAATGTTTGTGGCCCTTTGCATCGCATTCTGTGTCTTCGGATTTGCCGGTAGTCTATTCGCTCAAAAGGGATCTGCCACATTGCGGGGAACCATCACCGACCCGGCGGGCGCCACTATTCCCGGGGCGTCCGTAACCCTTATCGATCTCGCAAGCCAGTCGTCCAGAAGCGCCGTCACCAAAGATACCGGCAGTTACGAATTCAGCCCAGTAAATCCGGGCAAGTATCGATTAGAGATTGCAAAGACAGCGTTCAAAGATGTGGCCATCGACGATATCCTGCTTGAGGATGGCCGCGTCAGCGTCAAGGATGTATCGTTAGCCGTAGGGTCGAACGCGCAGGAAGTAACGGTAACAGACACCCCCGACGTCATCACCAGCGATACCGGTGTCCTTCGCGATTCGTTTGACAGCGATCGAATCAAACTGACTCCAACCAACGATCAGAATCCGGGCCCGGAGGCGCTTCTGAGCTCCCTTCCCGGCATTACCGCTTCCGGCTACTCCGTTCAAATCTCCGGCCAGGGCGCAAACCAGCTCGTCCTGAACTATGACGGATTGCAGAATCGGGAAGGCAATCAGAACGTCAACATCAACTTTTATCAGGAGTTCACGGCCACGACGAGCAATGCAACCGCAGAGTCGGCCAGCGCAGTAAGCGAAAATTCAACCTCCAAGCGCGGCACGAATACGTTCCACGGCGGCGTCGCCTATAGAATGTTCAACAACACATTCAACTCTGCAGGTTATTTCTCCCCGGTCAAAAATCATTCGCTGCTGGACGAAGTGCTGGCGGAGCTTGGCGGTCCGATCATCCGCGACAAGACATTCTTCTACCTCGGCTATATGAAGCAGTTGTATTACGCAGGCACCTTCAATCAGAACGAGGTGCCCACGCCGGCCATGCGCAACGGCAACTTCGGAAACACGACCATCATCGATCCGACGACAAATGCTCCTTTTCCTAACAATACGATTCCGATATCGCGGATCAGCCCGGTCGCTCTAACAGCGCAGAATGCCTTTATTCCGCTTCCTAACCAGAACCTTAACAGCCCGAGTCTCAACAATTTTGGATGGACGCACCCATTTCCTTCGGATATCTTTGAAGGAGCCTGGTGGTTTGCCCGCGTCGATCAGCAGATCACTTCAAGGAACTCTCTGAGCTTTCGATTCAGTTCCAAGGGCGCGCCGTACGTCCTAGCCAATAATCTCCCCGACTTCTTCCGTACCAGAGAGCGCTACAACAACCAGTACACGCTGGCTGACACGCACATTCTTTCGTCCTCGATCGTGAACGAGTTTCAGATCGCACGGAATTATCTCAGGCTCTTCGATGGCAAAACAGAAGGTGGTTCGACGCCGCTGAAAGGTGCTGCCGTGATCCAACAGATTGGCCTTCAGGGCATCGACACCACCAGCACGCAAGGCATCCAGGGATTTCCCGGCATGAGCATTTCCGGATATGCGGATCTCTCCGTGCCTTCAGGCGGCCTGGGAGATGACGAGCACGACCTCGTTGTCCAGGATGCGCTTACATGGTCTTTCGGAAGACACGTCCTGAAATTTGGCGGCAACTTTGTGAATTACAAAACTGCCCGAGGTGTGGTTCCGGACTTCGGTTCTTTCTCCTTTGATGGCTCATTTACCGGGAATGGCTACGCGGACTTTCTTTTGGGGCTTCCAAGGACAAGTGAGCGTTCGAATCCTATCTACAATCAGGCCTATGCATCCAAAGAAGGTGGCCTCTTTGCTCAGGACAGCTTCAAGGTTACTCCTCGTCTGACGATTGACTACGGCCTTCGCTGGGACTACTATGGCCTTCCATACTATACCGATAACCTTGGATATAACTGGGACCTGAACACGGGAGCCGTCGTCGTTTCTCCATCAGCCTTGAGTCAGGTGAGTCCTCTCTTTCCCTCCAACATTCAGGTCGTCGGCGGACAGATAACGGGCAACGCCAAACTTGACAACTTTCGCCCGCGCCTCTCTGCCGCATATCGTCTCCGTGAGGATACGGTCCTTCGTGGAGGCTATGCCGAATTCACAGAACGCTTCGGGGTCTCCGATCGCGCATACAACGGCGGACCATTCGGCATCGCTCAGCACTACACCAACGTGAATGAGCCAGGAAGCCAGACAGGCGCGCTGTTCGCCTTTCCGAATCCCTTTCCATCCAGCCTGAGCCTGGCGGCGAGCCCCTCGCAATCGGTGAATGGCTACCCGTTGAACACCGACAATGGAGTGATCCGACAATACAACGTCTCTCTCGAACAGAAAATTTTCAAAGACGTAGGCCTTCGGATGTCATATATCGGATCGCACGGAAGCGGCCTGAATTACCAGGCGAATATCAACCTTCAAAGGCCAAGCCTTACGCCCTACAACGCGAGCAAGAATCCCTGGCCGCAATTCAATTCCATCAATTACTGGTTTTCAAATGGAAGCCAAAAGTACAACGCTCTGCAGGTCGAAGTTCAGCGGAGGACAGGGTGGTTCGGGTTCGATGGGCACTATACCTGGGCGAGCAACCTGAACAACTATTCGGATACCGAAAACCCCTACGATGTTCTGAGCCACTGGTCGAAAGACGGGACCACCCGCCGTCATGTGGCGGTCATCAACACCTTCATCAACCTGCCGTTCGGACGGGGACGGAATTACATGAACCATGCTCCAGCATGGATGGATCGCACTCTCGGGGGATGGAACCTCCAATCGATCAGTTACTTCACCTCGGGACTCTATATGGGACCCACCTATGACGGCGCCGACCCATCCAACACAGGCACATTTGGAGGCATACCGGATCGGGTGCCGAACGTACCACTCTATCCCAGCCACAAGAGTCCGGCGACGTGGTTCAACCCCGCGGCCTTCACGAGGCCACAGCCTGGGCATTTTGGCAATGCCGGAGTGGATGCAATCGAAGGGCAAGGCCTGCTTTCAACCAACATCAGCCTCAACAAGACGTTCACACTTACTGACAGGTTCCACTTCATTTTGACTGGTGCTGCGTCCGATGTCTTCAATCGTCCCGGTTTCAATGACCTCGATACGGATATTTCCGGTCAGACCGGGGGACAGTATTACGACATCACCCCTGATCACGTCGGAGATCGTTCCGGTCGACGCATGATCTCCATCAAGGGACGGATTGAGTTCTAACCATTCCGCAAACCAGCAAGCCTGAAACAAGGTGCTTGATCTTGGTCATTCTATGGCTCAGAAGAAATCGCGATCCAGAGATGGCTGAGATCGACATCGAACTGCTTTCTATCCCAAAGTAGCAGCATCGGGGAAAAC
>DASYBJ010000461.1:0-10931 GCA_036500845.1 Acidobacteriaceae bacterium | reverse complement strand
CAATTATGGTCTTAGTGTCTGCCATTGATCCTCCTACAACGCCTGCCATATGGGAATATCTTGTACGCCGGGGCAATTCCATTAAACGCCGAACTGTCGTAGATGATGGTCAACGTGTTTGTACACGAGGATGGCCCACTGTTGTGGGTTGAGTGGACCGAAGAACGGGTGCGGGTAGCGGGAGCAGCCCATAGGACCTTGACTGGCGAAGTTTTCGACTGCAGCGATAAGCCTGGAGCGTTCGCGCTGGAGTTCGCACTGTGTCGGATCCACGGAGAAGAGCTCCGGCGAAGAGGGCGAGTTGCGGCGCATTGGCTTGTCATCGCGGAGGACCAACGGCTTGATAAGCAGGCCGAGCAAGTTGGCGGGAAATGGTGCACGCTTCGCATGGATGACACCCATCGCCATTTCAATACCAGAGGTGCAGTGCGCGAGAGTTTGAGCGATCGCCATGCTGCCCCACTGCCGCTCGCTCTCAAGACGCAGCTGCAGAATGCGCTGCTTTGTGGCCTCCACCAGGATTGGGTCAAAGAGGTCTTTCATCTTAGCTGGTCTCCATTCCTTTCGGTTCTTAGTTTGGTCTGGGGGCGCCGGCGTTCCATCAGACCAGGTTTTTGCCGGGATCATGAACACGGTGATTGGTTCAGGAGCACCGTTAAACTGAGGGTTTCGCATCACCGGAGAGCCCGGCAAGTCCGCGCCCCAGGAGTTCGCCTGGCTAACCGCAACATAGAACATCAAATGGGGATTCCAACGGGGTCACCGAGTTTGCTCTTGGCGGACAACATGTAGGACATCGCTCCAGGCTCGAGTGCGGGCAGCTTTTTGCTATCGAGATCGCGCTTGATGTCAGCCATGATTTGGTCCTTCGTCCGTCCGGCCAGCACCAGCTTCGTCCGCTCCATCGTAATCGGCAGGATACTCCGGGCGGCTTGCGGATTGAAGCAGATAGGCCCGCGCATCTTTGGATTCCAGAACTCGGGACTATCGAATGGCGACATCCATCCGCGCTCCACCACGCATACGAACCCATTGCTGCCATTCACCGCGGCTTCATAGCCATGAGATCCAAGGATCATGGCCGTCGCATAGCGGGATATGGAGTCCGGAACCGCGCTTTGCGCCAGGGTAATCTCGGCATTGCGATCCGTCATGAGGTATTCGTTGAGCGGGCCATGCTTGGGTAAGGACCGCTCCTATCCTGACCAACACCAGCACACGCCACACAGAGAACAGCCAACACCGCTGTTGGCTCGAACACAGCTTTGCATATTTTGACAATCATCAATTTCCCCTGAGACTCTCGCCTCTCGCCATTCATCCAATGGCCGGAGACTGGAGCCGGCCTCGCATTTGGAATTGAGGAGATCGAATCAGCTGCGGCCCATCCGTCTCCCCGTTCTGCCAGTGAGTCGAACGGCGCGGAAGTAAATCGACAGCCGGAAGGAAATTACTTTTGCGGGAGTCCTGAGCCCTCCAAAATGGGCGTATCTTCACCGTGCCCGAGCGTCCCCAAAAGGAATCTTGCCCGCGATCTCAATTACACTGAAATCTGTCGAGTTCTGAAGGATGAGAGGGATTTTGCGTTCGTACCAACGGTATTTCTTCTGGGTTGCCGCACTCACTATCGCTGCGTCGACAGCGCCGCGAGCTGTCGTATTTGCCGAGGATACGCCGCCACTGAAATTGGTCAAGTCCATCGAGCTTGCGGATATTCACAGCGGCGAACCCGCCGTTTCGGCGGATCAACTCGCCAAGAATCTGACCACAACGCGCATGGTCGGCGTTCAGAACCATTTCGACCACCTGACAGCCGACCTGAAAAACAATCGCCTCTTCGTCGTCCCGGAAGATAATAAGACAATCGAAGTCTACGATATTCGCACCGGCAAATTTGTGCACAGTATCAAGGGAATCGGTGTCGGACATTCGGTGGTATACCGCGCCGACATTGACAGGATTTTCGTGACCGACGGTTCCGACGGCGATTTAAAAATTTTCAACGGAACCACGTACGAACTGCGGAACACCGTGAAGCTCCTCGCCGATTCGGATGCGACCGGATATGACCCCGTGACACATAATCTGTACATTGCGGACGGCGGCTTGGATGCGAAACTGAACCACACTTTTCTGGAAATTGTGAACACCGATACGGGCGAAAAGGTAGGTCAAATCAAGATTGCTTCCAATCGCCTGGAGGCCATGGTCGTCGAGAAATCAGGATCGAGACTATTTCTGAATATGACTGAGAAGAATTCTATTGGCGTGATCGATCGCGAGAAGCAGGCAGTAACCGCCGTCTGGCCGCTCACATGTAAGGTGAATACGTCCGTCGCGATGGACGAAAAAAATCATCGACTCTTCGCCGCGTGCCGTGATGGAAACATGAATGTACTGGATTCGGATACCGGAAAGGTGCTGCAAAACTTTCCGATCTCTACCGGAGTCGACGACATGGTATTCGATCCTACAAGCCAAAGAATCTACGTGGCCGCCGGAGAAGGATTCGTAAACGTCTTTAAGGAAATCGATGCCGACCACTATCGGGCCATCGGGAAGATTCCCACTGGCCCGCTGGGCAAGACCGGTTTATTGGTGCCGGAACTGAAAGAGTATTTAGTGGCCGTGCCGCCGCATGGGACAACGTGTGCGGAGGTACTGGTCTTCTCTGTGAAATGAGTAGAATCCAGGAACGTCAACCTCCCGAAAGGCGCTGCGGAACTAGCCAATCGGGAGAATGGTGGAACCGGGGTGTCATGGTTCAAGCGATTGCGCACAGTCGACCAGGCTATCGAACAAAGACAGACGGGCTGACAATAGGGATATGAAGCACCCCAAGGAACCTTGCCCGCGATCTCGATCGCTTCGTCCGGATTTCCGGCGTCCACCAGGAAAAAGCCGCCCAAAGCGTCCCGGAACAGAAAGCTTCGCGGTCTTGAAATGTAGTCTTGCTGCCTTTGCCCAGGCAGGCGATATCGGTGGTCCCCTCCGGCCATTCTGGTGACGGTGGCGAGCTTGCATTTCAGACGTGAGTGGATTCGTACCCATAAACGCCCTAGCATTCAGCCGATCCTGTCCAGCAATTCCCCCCGAGAACTCGGGGCCAGGCACAGAGTGATTGGTTACCGTTCGGAAACATCTGAATCTGTCTGATGGTGGTGCAGGATGGGCGACTGCCGGCGGCGCGCCCGCTATTCCGGCAGCAATTTCTAACGTAAACAATTGCAAATTCATCAACCGGTTGGACATCGCGGCTGCACTCACCTGAAATCGTTTAGCCAGGAAGTTGATCGATTCCTCATCACCAAGATTGAGATCATTGCTGCGGATTTCCTTCTGCGCTGGAAGGGACCGTGGGTCGATCAGCCTAGAGCATTCAGCGAAAAGCTTACTGCCTACCTTTGGTCGGAACACCGAATCGATAGCTACCATAAGACCGTCGAGTGTGTCTACAAATCTACGGCAGGTCATGGATTGGATGGGGTAGACGCGGCTGACGCGCAGAAATGCTCAAAAGTGACAGGCGAAATTCCACCGAGAAGCTCTATCTCCATCGTCCAGTTGCAAACGCCTTCCGCTTCCAGCTGTCGGGCTGTCCCATTGAGAGCTGCTGAAGCTAAGGAATCGACGTTCGAAGTCGTCGGTTCGAGCGCAACCGTGTACTGCTTCGCTTCACGCTCCTCTGGCCAGGCTCCCGAACATATCCAGATGCCCAGGAACGGAAGACTCGATGGGTCGAAACGCACGACGACCCCTTGGTTGATTCTTCCTCTGTAAAGGGCCCCCCAGCCGGCTTGATCCATTTCTGCGAAGAGCTTGTGGGCGGTCACACCATCCTTCACGCCCACTTCGCTTAGGTCTACGGCAACTCCGGATGTCGATTCCGCGTTGGGCCATGCGAGGGAGGTGTTCCGATCAAATACACGATCAGCTGAATACTCGACCGTCACCCGTTCGACATCGTTCGGCAGCACAATGCGATCTCCAGCATCGATTCGGAACAGCGGATGAGCCGACCATAACCAGCTCGTGGACGCGTCGGAGAGGTTGCGTATCTCATAATCGAGAACGAGCGATGAGCCATGCAGGCTAGCCCGTCTCGTGAGACGCAGTGGACGGGAGGCGGAGTCCGCATGAAGGACAACGCTGTCGCCTTCGAAGTCGACGTGCCAGGCTTGGCGCCATAGATCCCCATGATCGGGAACCGGATCTTCGCCCGCAATGCTTTCGCAGGCTGCAACGCTCGGCAGGCATTCGTCGAAGCCTCCACCGTCATTTTCGCTGAAGTTTGCCGACGGTGAGACTTGCTTGTAATCGCCAAGCGGCGGGAGCAAAAACTCTTCGCCCGTTCGCGCGCTGCGCAAAGAGGCGATCTTGCCTCCGAACTCCGGAAGAAATCCTAGCTGCAGAACGTCGTTTCTAAGCCAAAGCATCTGTTGATCGTTCATCGATTTAGGTCACAATCTGCGCTCGCACCGCGATATCGAGAAAATTTCTTGACAACGAACGATTTGACGTGACACCTTGCTGAAGCGGTATCGTACACGTAAGTAATTTATTGGACAATAAAACGACACTCAGCGAGGCTTGTTGCGTGTACCTACACTTTAGCACCGTTAGGGTCCGAAGCTTTACCCACGCAATCCGGAGAGATGCCATGACACGCGTCGTGCCCGCTATTGACTCGACTCCATGCAATTCGCAGAATTCACCCTCGGCGTAGCTGGGGTGAACCGCAATGGTTTCTTGGTGCTGCCTTGTTGATGCTCACGTCGCTCGTCGGATCGACCCTGAGGCGTTTGCGCAGCCATCCGAAGATCCTTGCGCAACTGCCGATCGATGTTGGGAATATTCTTGCCGGTGGCCAGGCGAGCATCGAGGTGCCCCTCGATTTCGCACGATGTTCCGTTGGGGCTCAATTCAGCATCAGTTCTTATCTTCTCCTGAGTCAGCCGCCGAGGCGTTGCGTCAGGCCCGCTTGAGGAGCCTGCGCTGAAGAAAGGCACACAAGTGCGACCGACAGAAACCTCACGGGATTGATACGCCGTGTATGAGCACGGAAAATAGAAAGGAGGCAAAGATATGGTGTTCATCGACGTCTGTCGGAGACGCTCGATTGGCCTCTCAGATACAGGAATTTTCTGCGAAGACTCGGGTTCATTTCAACAAGGCCGCGGCTGCAATTATGGAGAGACCAAGCGGCTGCGTTCGTTCGCGCGATCCTGCACAGCTCGTCGAAGTGATTCCTGATGGTCGATCCTCTCTCGATGAGAGGTGGCGCTCTCTTAGCACCATCAATGGCAGATTTGCACTGTTCCTGCTCGTCGTGAACGTAACATCGCACTCAGGTCGACTTTTCTTGACAAGGCCGCCTTCGCTGCCTAGAGTTTGAGTGGCGGTAACGTAAACGTTAATTTCGTTGCAGACGCCTGCGGCACATTCGGCGGCCTTCCTGGCTAGGTTTCGGAGACTACAGGACGCGAAGTTGTCCGGGGAAATATGGCAAGAGAAACGGAACATTTCGTCAATAGAGGTCTCGCCCAGGTGGAGAGCGAGCTTCCGAAGTTGCGGTTGCCGGATGCGCCGGCTGCTGAGACGGGCACAGTGAAGGCATGGGAAGAACCCGTGGTAATGCGATCGTATTTGCCTGCGAAGCCTGACCCGAATCCCTTATTTCTCGAAAAGCGGGTCTATCAAGGGAGCAGCGGGCGCGTCTATCCCATGCCGGTCATCGACCGAGTAGATACTGAATGGCAGCTTCAGGAATGGAAAGCGGTACATATTGAAAATGAGTTCGTCCGGTTGATGATTCTGCCTGAGATCGGCGGACGCATCCACGTCGGTTACGACAAACTCAACGGTTATGACTTCTTCTATCGGCAAAACGTGATCAAACCCGCCTTAGTCGGACTTGCCGGGCCGTGGATTTCAGGGGGAGTTGAGTTCAACTGGCCGCAACATCACCGGCCTGCGACCTTTATGCCTGTCGAAGTGACAATCGAGCGAGATCCGGATGGCTCGGTCACGATTTGGTGTAGCGACCATGATCCCATGGTCCGAATGAAGGGGATGCACGGAGTGTGCCTGCGTCCTGGGAAGGCATTTCTCGAACTGAGGGTCCGTCTTTACAATCGCACGCAGGATACTCAGACCTTCCTTTGGTGGGCGAATGTAGCAACCCGCGTCCACGAGAAGTATCAGTCCTTCTTCCCTGCGGACGTTCACTTCGTCGCCGATCATGCCAAGCGCGCGGTGACGGAGTTTCCGCTAAGCCAAGGAAGCTACTACGGTATCAACTACGGAGAGCGCGCTGCTCATGGAGTTCCAGAGGATGAGAAGCCTGCGCACTTTGTGCCCGATGGTTCCTATCCCCCAAACGATTTAAGCTGGTATGCAAACATTCCGGTCCCGACGAGTTACATGATCGCGAACTCGAAAGGGGATTTCGCCGGGGGCTACGACCACGCCGCCAACGCAGGTATGGTGCATGTAGCAAACCACCATATCTCTCCGGGCAAGAAACAGTGGACCTGGGGCAATCATGAGTTTGGATATGCATGGGACCGCAGTCTCACTGATTCCGACGGCCCGTACGTAGAACTGATGGCCGGCGTGTACACGGACAACCAGCCCGACTTCTCCTTTCTGGCCCCAGGGGAGACGAAGAACTTCAGCCAGTATTGGTACCCGCTACGTGAGATCGGTGTGCCGGATATTGCAAATACGGACGCGGCGCTTCGCATGGAACGTCGGCCTGGCAAGATTGCCGTCCACCTGCTGGTCACTCGTCTGCTGCCATCTGCAAGACTTAAGGTGAAAGCAGGCAACCACGAGATCGGAACCTGGTACGGTGATTTGCAGCCCGCACATCCAATCCACGAAGAGTTCTCTCTCAGCGACGAGAGCCGCGAGTTAGAAATCACGCTGACAGTCAGTGAAGGCGCCGAGGAAAAGGTGCTCCTTCGTTTTGCCCCAAACGAAATTGTTGCGGCACCGGCTCCCACTGTGGCGACGGAACCGGCTCTACCTGAGAGTATTCAATCCATCGACGAGCTTTACCTCATCGGATTGCATCTCGAGCAGTACAGGCACGCAACGCGGCATTCTGAGGACTACTGGCTGGAAGCCGTCCGGCGCGATAGTGGAGACAGCCGATCGAATCATGCTCTGGGTCGCTGGCATCTGAGACGCGGCGATTTCGAAACCGCGGAACAGTATCTGCGAGCTGCCGTCGCGCGACTGACAGAGCGCAATCCCAACCCCTACGATGGAGAGCCGCACTATAACCTCGGACTGACGCTGAGCTACCAGGGAAGAAGTACCGAGGCGTACGAAGCCTTCTATAAATCGACATGGAACGCGGCGTGGCGTGGTCCCGGGTACCATCGTCTTTCAGAAATCGACTGCACGCGCAAGCAGTGGACTCTGGCCCTCGATCACCTTGAGCGTTCTCTGCGCGCGGAAGCGGACAACCTGAATGCGCGTAACTTGAAGGCAGTCGTTCTGAAACGTCTCGGGAGGAAAAAGGAAGCTCAGGATTATCTCGAGGCCACGCGACAGCTTGATCCGCTCGACAATTGGAGTCGTTACCTTCTCTCGGGAGTCGCGCCGGATGGTGGCCAGCAACGCCTGGATTTGGGACTAGACCTCATTCGTGCCGGTTTGCTCGTAGAGGCCCAGGACGTGCTTTCTCGTGATTCTGGACAAGGGCAAGATGGAGCTGCCACCATGTTGCTCTACGCCCTGGCGCATGTCCATATTCTCCTTGGAGACAAGGAAAAAGGGTTAGAGACCTATCGGTTAGCAGCCGCTGCCGATCCCGCCTATGTCTTTCCCAATAGGCTCGAGGAGATATTCCTGCTTCAGGCTGCAATGGAGTTGAATCCAACCGATTCGCGCGCGCCTTATTATCTGGGCAATCTGCTGTACGATCGGCGGCGTCATCAGGAAGCAATCAGGCTTTGGCAACGCGCTACACAACTCGATCCACAGCATTCGACGACATGGCGTAACCTCGGCATTGCCTATTACAACGTCTGTGGGAACGGGGATAAAGCGCGCGCCGCCTTTGATCGCGCACGAGAATCCGCACCTTGGGACGCGCGAATCGTGTATGAGCAGGACCAGCTATTGAAGCGCAGCGGGCTGTCTCCGGCTGCCCGGCTCGCTTCCCTCCAGCAAGTTCAGGAGTTGGTCGCATCCCGGGACGATCTCTCAGTTGAGCTGGCCTCGCTCTTCAATCAGGTTGGCCAACCTGAGGAGGCTCTTAAGATTCTGCTTTCCAGGCGGTTTCAGCCTTGGGAGGGCGGGGAGGGTCTGGTGCTGTCGCAGTATGTCCGAGCCAACCTTCTCCTTGGTCAGAAGATGCTGACGAAGGGACACGCGTCAGCAGCGATCTCCAATTTTGAGGCGGCGTGGAATCCGCCTGAGAGTATTAGCGAGGCCAAGCACCTGCTCATGAATCTCACGATGATCGACTATTGGCTGGGTGTTGGATTTGCAGCCAATGGCCAGAGTGAGCGAGCCGCATCGCATTGGGAACGCGCAACAAGACAGCGTGGCGACTTTCAGCAGATGCAGATCCATTCGATATCGGACAATACCTACTGGAGTGCCCGGGCGCTTGGGAGTCTTGGTCGCAAGGATGAGGCAAAGGAGTTGTTTCAGGAGATCTACGACTATTCCCTCGACCTCGAACGGCAGATACCGAAAATCGAGTACTTTGCTACCTCACTCCCGGCGATGCTGCTCTTTGAAGAGGACCTGCTCCGGCGACAGGAGATTTCGGCGAAGTTCCTTCGGGCCCAGTCGCTGTTCGGGTTGGGGCGTGCGGCCGAGGGCTCTGAGTTGCTATCCGCAGTGCTTTCACTCGATGCGAACCATGCCGGGGCTGCGGATTTCCAGTCAACGATCGAAATGGCCGTGAGCTAACCAATGCAGATGGCTCAGGGCCAACTACCGATTGATTCCTCGGCGCCTAAGCCAGAGCATACAATTTATCTCTGGGCCATCACCCTGACGGCGGCGATGGGCGGGCTTCTGTTCGGCTACGACTGGGTCGTCATCGGAGGAGCACGTCAGTTTTATGAGGCGTACTTCCACCTGACCTCGGAACAGCTGATCGGTTGGGCCAATAGTTGCGCACTGGTCGGCTGTTTCGCAGGCTCATTCGTGGCCGGCTACGCGGGAGAACGATTCGGACGGAGGCGAGTACTCCTCGTCTCCGCAGTCCTATTCGCTCTCTCTTCAGGGCTGACGGGCTGGTCCGACTCCTTCAGTTCCTTTATCTTCTGGCGCATCGTAGGCGGCGCCGCCATCGGCCTCAGTTCGAATATCTCGCCGTTATACATCGCCGAGATTAGTCCGGCGACAGTGCGCGGTCGCCTCGTCAGTCTGAATCAGTTTGCGATCGTGGTGGGAATCCTGCTCGCCCAGATTGCCAACTGGAAGATTGCCCGTCCTATCCCCGACCATATCAGCCACGAAGCGTTTCTGCAGACCTGGAACGTGCAGTACGGATGGCGTTGGATGTTCTGCGCCGTCGTGCTGCCCGCGCTCATGTTCACGGTTATGTCCCTCTTCATCCCTGAGAGCCCCCGCTGGCTAATAGTCAGCGGAGACGGCGATGCTGCCTTCAAAGTTCTTACCCGGGTCGGAGGACTCTCCTACGCGCTCTCCGAGGTAACAAATATCAAGAAGACGCTGCAGCAGGAGGAAGGCGCCCGAGCTTCCTGGAAAGAATTGTGGCTGCCCGGGGTGCGAAAGATCGTGCTCATCGGCGTAGCCCTGGCGGTGCTGCAGCAATGGACGGGAATCAACATCCTGTTCAACTATGCCGCCGAGGTCTATCGCAGCGCGGGCTACGGGGGGAACGACATACTGCTCAACATTGTGATCACCGGTGCGATCAATTTGATCTTCACGGTTATCTCCGTGCTAATCGTGGACCGCGTTGGCCGCCGCCCGATGATGCTGTTTGGCTGTGTCGGGATCGGAGTCTCCCATCTCTTGTCCGGTATGGCTTATCGCGCCGGAATGCATGGGTCTGCCGTCTTGGTACTAACCCTAAGTGCAATTGCCTGCTACGCACTCACCCTTGCGCCGGTGACCTGGGTGCTCATCGCCGAAATCTTTCCGAATCATGTGCGTTCGAGGGCAGTATCGGTTGCAGTAAGCGCGTTGTGGGTGGCTTCCTTCATGTTGACTTACACATTTCCGATCATCAATCAGGCGCTTGGTAGTTCCGGCACGTTTCTGGGATACGGAACCATATGCATGCTAGGGGCAATCTTCGTGTTTACCTTTGTCCCGGAGACGAAAGGAAAGACTCTTGAGGAAATTGAAGCCAGAGTGATGACCAGGACCTAACCGATTCGGTAACGAGTTCGCCAGAGGCGTCGGTATCCCCGGATCGCCACGGAAAGACGCCGACTGCGGCACGAGGCATAGCTACCTCCATTTGGGTCGCTTACTACTGGTAAGCAGCCGACACTCACATCGAGATCATGCGACGCCCAGCTTGGAACGCACTGAAATTGGGCTGGATGCGTTGTCAACGGTAAACTGAGATAACGTACACGCATCCGGCGCTCAAACCGCTTAAATCCCAATAGATCCCATGTCTATTGTGTGAAAAGACTGCAAATAATTCTTCTTGACAGCTTGTTAAACGAGAGCTTAGTGTGTTCCCGGTAACGTACACTCTACTGCTCGAACTTGAGATTTCTACGAGCGTGCCAGGTCGTGTTTGGTTTTCGAGGGGCTAAGGTTTCGAGGGGCTAAGGATCGCGACAGTAAAGAGATCGATCGAGAGAAAGGGCAGTCAAATGACAAAGGGTAGATTGCAGCAAAGTTTCGACCAGGCCAGGTACTATTCGTTGTTGTCCGTATGCTGCATGGGAATGGTGCTGGGGAGTCGGAATGCATCG
>DASYBJ010000460.1:0-5603 GCA_036500845.1 Acidobacteriaceae bacterium | reverse complement strand
GAATAGCCCGGCGGTTCTCCTGCGTGTAGCGGCAGTTCACACTTTTGCCTGCAAGATTGATGAGGACGTCGCTGTAATCGAGATCTTCGACCCAATGACCCAACGTGGAGCCATCCCACTGAACCGTGCGCCATGGAACCTCCTGCAAGCTGCGGCTTAAAACAACGACGGTATGCCCATTCTGGTGAAAGTGCCGCGCGAGGATGGTGCCGACCTGTCCGGACCCTCCAGCAATGATGATCTTCATGGCGCAATATCCTTTCCCTGCAGTGCTGTCAATCCGCAAATTATCTGCGAATGACAACAGGCTATTTGCGAATGGTAAAGATTCCACTATGATGAGAACGCATTGCCTCCACCGTCAGATTAACGGAAAAGTCCGTGGCCGCCACTCTGAAATTCTTACCAGGAAGCACGATCCGCTGGCGCGCACGGCGGTTCGTCGTTGTCGATTACGCCGGCATGGACGCCATTATTGCCAGGGAATTGGGCAAACGTAAGCTTGAACGTATCCCAGTCAAGGAAGCAGCACCAGATCGAACCGTTGGCGACCGTGCTGCCTGGACGCCTGATCTTGTGTCCGTGCCGGAAGAGGCTTGGCAAACAGCCGTGAAGCGATTCCAGATCCTCAAGCCCCTACTCGAAATGGATCGCGCTAAACGAACGTTGACAAGAGTCCAGAAGATTGCCAAGGCAGTGGGCAGGCATCCGGCGACCATATATCGGTGGATAGAGGACTATAAGCGTTCCGAGCGTCTTTCTGTTTTTTTGCGCAGAGCACGCTCGGATCGTGGAAAGAGTCGGCTCTCAAATAAGGTCAACGCCATTATCGAAACTGCCATCAAAAAGATCTATCTCACGGCAGAACAACCTGACGTTGCGGCTGTCGTTGAGGAAGTCCATCTGCAGTGCTTCAAAGGCAAGATTAAAAAGACGCCTCATGCCGAAACTGTTCGTCGAAGAGTCGCAGTCCTTCCTGACCGTCTCAAATTGGAGAAGCGCAAGGGCAGGAAGGCGGCGGCGGAAAAATACGAACCCCTTAAAGGCCATTTCCCCGGCGCCGATTTTCCTCTAGCCGTCGCCCAGATCGACCATACACCCATGGACGTAATCGTAGTCGATGAGGAGCACCGCCAGCCGATCCAGCGACCGTCGCTGACCGTGGTCATCGATGTGTACAGTCGCATGGTGCTCGGCTTCGCTATCTATTTGGAGAAGCCAAGCGCCTTCACGGCTGGCCTTGCAATTACCCATGCGGTATTGCCCAAGGAGGATTGGCTCACTGGCGTCGGTGTGCAGGCCGAGTGGCCTTGTTGGGGGAAAATGGGCACAATCCACTGCGACAACGCGAAGGAGTTTCGAGGCACAGTGATCGGTCGTGCGTGCCAAGATCACGATATCGCCGTCGAGCACCGCCCGCCACGAGAACCGCGATATGGCGGTCATATCGAACGAGGGTTCGGGACCTGGTTAACTCGGGCTCGCCGGCTCAAAGGTACGACGTTTTCCAATGTCGACCAGAAGGGTGATTATGACTCGGAAGGCCGCGCCATCATGACTCGCGCGGAACTGGAAAAATGGTTTACGATCTACGTCGCCAAGGTCTACGCCAACACGTTGCATAAGGGCATCAAGACAACGCCGTTGGCCAAGTACAAGGAGGGGATACTTGGAACCGATGATCGTCCCGGCGTCGGCCTGCCGGATCGCGTTGCCGAACCGACAGCCTTCATGCTCGACTTCATGCCGTTCGAGGAGCGCACCATTCAGGAGTACGGTGTCGTGATCGACCACATTTTCTTCTGGGACGATGCACTGAGACCTTGGATTCACGCGCGTGACCCAGAAGACTCCAGGCACCCTCGCAAGTTTACCTTTAGAATCATCCCGCGCGATATGCGTGAAATCTATTTCCGGGATCCCGCCAGCAACACCTACATCGCGATTCCTTACCGCGATCGAACCAGGCCGCCCGTGAGTCGCTGGGAGATTCAGGCGGCGGAGAAGCGTTTACGTGACGCCGGCTATGCCCGAGTCGATGAGGTCCTTATCTTCCAGGCTGTCGAGGAAATGCGCAGGCTGGAACAGGAATCCGAACACAGAACCAAGAAGGCGCGGCGCGCACGAGAAATGCGTCACAGGCCGCCACGCCAGCCCTCCGCGACTCCGGCGAAGCCCGGCTCCCGAGCCGTTACGATTGCCGAGGCCGATCAGTATGCGGAGAGAGTCGAAGCTTTCGAGGGCATCGTGGAGCCGGATTGATATGAATGGCGAGCACCTCTCCGTCAAAGCACGCGAGTTGCTGGACAGGCCGATTGAAGAGCGCATCGCTCACATCCAGAAGGACAGTTGGATACCGTACTCAGAAGCCAACAGAATTCTCCAACAGCTCGAAGATTTATTGAGGCATCCCAAGTGCGACCGCATGCCGAACCTAGCGATCTCGGCTCAGACCAACAATGGGAAGACGCGGCTCATGAAACATTTTTTATCGCTGCACCAGGCCAGCGAGACCAGCGGCGGGACTATCGCGGCGCCGGTCTTCTATGTGCAATGCCCCTGCTTTCCCGACGAATCGCGGTTGTACAGTTCCATCTTGCTGAAGCTGTGCAAGAAATTCCGCCCCGGCGCCTCAGCGCAAGAAAAGCTCGTGCTCATATTGGATGCGTTGTCGAAGATCGAGATCCGCATCCTCGCGCTCGACGAAGTGAATTTCACCGAAGTGGGCACCGCCGCAAAACAGAAGCGCTTGCTCAATGCGCTTCGATATCTTGCCAATGAGCTTCGAATCTCCATCGTCTGTCTGGGCACCGAGGAAATGATGCGGGTCATCCGCTCGGTCTCCTCCGTTGAGAACCGATTTCCGCCGACGGTTCTTCCGCGATGGCAAACTGATAATGAATTTCGAAAGCTGCTTGCCTCATTCGAAAAGATCATTCCGCTGAAGTATCCATCGGATCTGCAAAGCAGCATCCTGACCGCGAAGCTTCTGACTCGCTCAGAGGGCACGATTGGCGAACTCAAAATGCTCCTCGCCGCCGCAGCAACGACAGCGATGCTCAACGGAACGGAGCGTATCACCGAAGAAATTATTGATAGATGCAACTATATGTCGCCGTCAGCACGACAACAACGGCCCGTTTCTGGCTGACACTCGTATTCTGACGGGCTAAGCGCTTGCCAGGTTCTTAAACACCTCCGCAATTTTCCTCCAGATTCGCGCTTCCAATACGGGAATGCTCACTAATCCCCAGTGCGTTGTGGTTCTGCGTTGACATCCGGGCACCTGATCGTTCGACGGCCATCCCCGCCTCATAGCGCACATCAGCAGGAATGCTTGCAATTCGCCGGAGTCGATTTTTTGCAAGTCGTCGCGCGCAAGGATGAGAATGGCGTGCTTCTGATTGCTCCGCTCGATTTCGAGCGCGTATGCGATCTTGTTTCCTGAGCGGATCTCGGCAATGGCCACGCGCCTTGCTCGATTCTCCTTTTTGATCCAGGCCCACGCGATTATCTTCCCCTTGCGCGGATCGTGGATCGGGAAACTTGCCAAAGTATGTTCCCCAAAACTCGTGTCCCCTTGGCCTACGCCGATCAGGCTGACCTCACAGGGCCGCTCTTTAGCCAACAATTCGATTGCCTGCACAAAGGTCTCCATGTTGGCCGGAAGAACGGGCAGTTCCCGCCGTTTTTGTACCGACGGTTGGACGGTCGTCAGTTTGGTCAGTTGCAGGTTGCTTGCGCCCCACGTCCCTTGTCCCGTACCGAAGCCTGTCAACATTTGGTTGGCGTCCGCCTTCATCGGTGAAAAACGGTAGCGCTGAACAATTTTCTCCTCCTTCACGAGTGTCTTGCCGCTCAGGTATTCGAAGCGGTCCTCGATCAGCCCGATCCTCAAAGGCTCAAGCCCGCGTCTCGGTTCCTCGTTCGACTGGAATATCTCCGGCGCCGGCTTCTCCACCTCGCGTTCTGATTCTTCGGTTTTCGCCCAGGCCGGCATGAGATTCTCATCTTCCACGTTTTCCCCGGGGATGCTGTTGTTGTCCCGGTCTACGATCACTCGGTCGAAGGGAAACGGTGCCGAACACCGCTCAATACGAAGTATCAGCCAACGCGGTGGGCTGTCCTTTATTGCTCCCGGCAAGCGAATAAATATGCCTTGAATGGTTGTCGGACCTTCGAACGGGAACCCGCACGGGAGCGCTTGGCCCGGCTCCGAGATCAAACGGGTGAAGTTGATCTGATAGAGCTGAAAACTCTTGTAAAGCCGGCTGGCTTCTCGCTGCATCACAGGCGAGCAGATGTAACGCGCTAACGTCCAGGCATCTTGATCTTCCAGCCAACCTCGTAGATGGATCCTAACTACACCTTCTTCGAAGATGCCGCTTCGCTCAGCGTTGAACGCCTCATTGTATTCCCCCCAAAAAAGCGCTTGAGCAAGCCGCGTCGAGGGTGCGTAGTAAAACCGAATGATCTCCGCTGTCGGAACCAACACCGCATAAGGATCGCCGTCCTGCTCCAGGGCCACCAGGAGGGTTCGGCGGACATGTGGCCAGGACGCACCGAAAAGGTAACTGCGTCTGGGAATAGCATTGGCGCTGGTCGCTAGGTCGCCCAAAGCTACCGTTCGACACAATGATGTATCGATGTGCCGCCGATGGCGGCAAGCAGCGAGGTCCGTCACCACCGGCCGCCGCTCCTGCCAAACCGAAGCAATTGCGATGTAGGGTAGCAAGCCAACACTGATCTTCACCGTCCTTTTCGTTTGAAAGGAACGTGATCTCGCGCTGAGCGGATTCGTCTCGCCAGCGGGAAGCTGCGCCAGGCAAACGTCGATTAGTGGGTCGCTCGGAACGCTCATGTTGTGTCCAACGCCGCCAATCCACTCGATTCGCCAAAGAAGACCGTCCTGAGGAAAGTCGTCGATCGCATAGACGGCTTTAACCATTCGAAAATCATAACCGACTTCATTCGCAAATAACCTGCATCCATTCGCATTTAATTTGTGGCAACCAGCCCGTATTCGCAGATAATTTGCGGATTGACATTCACTGACCGTCTCAACGTCTCAACGGCCTGTTGTAGCTCAGCGAGGGCTCACAATACCGCCGTGTGGTCTCCAACGAGTCGTGACCGGCGAGCGCCGCGATCTTCTGTTAGCGCTACGTGAAACGCAGGTTCCGGTAGTGCTATCAGAGGGGCGCTTGGGCTGAGTGGGTGAGCTTCCACTGGTCGGGTAGCCAGGCGGGGAGTTCGCCTATGGAGGTGGTGGGCAGGTTGATCAGCAACTGGGGGTAAACCCAACATTGATGACACGATCCGCAAAGTAAGAGTAAGCTGCTGATTACGCTTGACTTGAACCTCGTCACTTTCGCATGGATGAAAGCGTAAAGAAATTAATTTTGCATGTCTCCTCTACTAAGATTCAATGAGTTAGGTTCGCCAGAACGTTACTTTGCGGCTGATGACAGACTTGTTGGGTTTGGGCCTTCTTGGGGGGTCCCCAAATGCCGTCGCCGGTGATGCGCATGGCTCCATAACCTAGACGATTGACGGTGAGATCTCCTCCCAGGGTAATGGTCCCGGCGGCTTGAGCTGAAAGT
>DASYBJ010000459.1:0-9617 GCA_036500845.1 Acidobacteriaceae bacterium | reverse complement strand
TTCCGCCAATAACTCACCGCCGATTTTCTTCATGAGCTCCCAGCACCAGCCTCGCCGTTCTATCGGACTAGATATCTCTCTCCTACCTCATTGAAGCTGGCGACCTCCCGCACTACCCAGCCCGCGTCCGCTCCTAGCTCTCGTGCCATCAATTGGGCAACGCCTGGTGCCATCTCCAGCGCAGCACGGGCGTTGAGAAAGAGCGCGCGAGTGCGGCGTGCGAGCATGTCGTCAAGCCGGCGCGCCATCTCGTTCCTTACCGCCCAGACGACCTCTGCCGCGATGTAGGGCAGATCGCGGTGCAACGGTCTGCTCAACTCCGGGTTGGTCGAGGCAAGCGCGAGAATGGCCTCCACGTCCGAGCCATAGGCTCCAAGGCTGTCTAGCGAATCTACATCGTCCTTGTATCCGTGGATCTTGAGGTCAACCGTTCTGCAAGGAACGTCATCAAGCTTGCCGAGCAAAATGGCATGGTCCACGCAGTCCTCCGCCATATGCCGGTACGTCGTCCATTTGCCCCCGACAATCGTAAGCATTCCTGAGTTGTCTACATGAATCGTATGGTCGCGGGAAAGCGCGGAGGTCTTGCTCTGTGCGGTGCCCGCTTTGACCAGTGGGCGAATTCCCACGTAGACGCTGAGGATATCGCTCCGCTTCGGCGGTCGAGTGAGATATTGCGCTGCTGTGTCGAGAATGAATTGGATCTCCTCTTCGAAAGGAAGAGGATTATAAGAAGGCTCTTCGATGGGTGTGTCCGTAGTGCCAACTACCGTGTGCTCATGCCAGGGAATCGCAAAGAGAACGCGCCCGTCGCTGGTATGCGGTACCATGATCGCGGACTCGCTGCGCAGAAACGAGCGCTCGAAAACAAGATGAATTCCCTGGCTCGGGGCAAGCATGCCCGCTACGCCCGGATCGGCGAGGTGCCGCACTTCATCCGCGAAAATCCCGCTGGCATTGATCACGACCTTGGCAGTCACAGGAATGCTCTGCCCGGATTCCTGGTCTACCGCGATCACTCCATTCACGAATCCTTCCCGGTCCTTTGTGATCTCAGTGACTGCCGCATAATTGATGAGCGTGGCTCCTTGTTCCGCCGCAGTCATCGCCAAATGGATGAGCAGACGTGTGTCATCGAATTGCCCATCGTAGTAGATCACCCCGCCGCGCAGCCCATCCGTCCGGATCGTCGGCAGCTGTTCCAGAGTTTCGTCACGGGAAAGAAGCCGCGACCGGCCAAAACCATATCTGCCGGCCAGCAGGTCATACACCTTCATCCCGATTCCATAGAAGGGAGCTTCCCACCAGGAGTAATTCGGCACCACGAAACCGAGATCGTGGACCAGGTGCGGCGCATTCTTACGCAGGATGCCGCGCTCCTTCAAAGCTTCCATTACTAGAGAAATATTGCCTTGCTCCAGGTACCGAACTCCGCCATGGACCAGTTTGGTGCTCTTGCTCGATGTCGCCGAGCCGAAATCTTCGCGCTCCAAGAGAATTACGTCAAAGCCTCGGCTGGCTGCATCGACTGCGATTCCTACGCCCGTTGCTCCGCCTCCGATCACGGCAATATCCCAAGGTGCAGACCTTGCCTGCGCGCGCAATACCATCTGTTGGCGGTCCATCTATCTTTTTTCCTCGTTCCAATGTCGTGACCGGTCTACTGCATTCTTCCATTGCTTGCGGGCTGCTGCCGCCTGCTGCCGCTCCATCTTTGGTTCGAAAATCGCGTCCCCTTCACGCTCTTTTCGAATCTCTTCCACGCTGCCCCAGAAGTCGCTGGCAAGACCCGCGAGGTAGGCGGCACCTAACGCTGTGGTCTCGATGATCTTTGGCCGAACCACGGGAGCTCCGAGCAGGTCAGCCTGGAACTGCATCAGCATGTCGTTGGCAGCTGCTCCGCCATCGACACGCAATGTACCAAACGGATGCTCCGTCTCATTGCCCATCGCTTCAAGTACGTCTGCAACCTGAAAGGCAACGCTTTCAAGGGCAGCCCGGGCAATGTGGCCCGGCGTGGTGCTTCGCCGCAAACCAATCATCAGGCCGCTCGCATACGGATCCCAGTAAGGCGCGCCGAGCCCGACGAAAGCGGGAACGAAAACCACTCCATCCGAGTCTCCTACTGTTGCCGCGAGCGTTTCCACATCGGAGGATCTGCGGATCAGGTTGAGATTGTCGCGAAGCCACTGCACAACCGCGCCACCGATGAAGATGCTCCCCTCCAATCCGTATTCGAGCTTCTTATCCAGACTGCAGACTAGCGTGGTAATCAGACGTTGCTCAGAAAGCACAAAGTTGCTGCCAATGTTCTGCAACAGAAAGCAACCCGTCCCATAAGTATTCTTGGCGTCTCCTGGTTGGGAGCAGAGCTGTCCGAACAGCGCGGACTGCTGGTCACCGGCAATACCCGCGAGCTCAACGCCGCCTAAAGCCAATGAGGTTGTCGTGGGACCAAGCCTCTCGCTCGACCAGACGACCGCAGGCATCATGCTCTCCGGGATTCTCAACATCCTGAGCAAGTCCTGGTCCCATTTGCCTTCGAGAATATTGAATAGCATCGTGCGCGAGGCGTTGGTGTAATCGGTCAAGTGCTTCTTGCCGCTCGTCAGGTTCCAGACGAGCCAACTGTCGACTGTACCGAACGCCAAGTGGCCGGCATCTGCCTTCGCCCTCGCTCCCCCTACGTTGTCGAGGATCCACGCGATCTTCGTACCGGAAAAATATGGATCGATCAAAAGCCCGGTCTTGTTCCGAACCATTTCGTCGGCGCCTTCGTCGCTGAGCCTCTGGCATGCTGTTGCTGTGCGCCGGTCTTGCCAGACGATTGCGTTATAGACTGGCTTGCCTGTCCGCCGATCCCATACGATTGTGGTTTCCCGTTGATTGGCGATTCCGGCTGCCGCGAGGTCGCGTGGCCGCGCTCCAGCCTTTGCGAGGACGTCGATGGCGGAGTTCAGCTGCGAGGTAAGAATTTCGTAAGGATCGTGTTCGACCCAGCCGCCCTGAGGATAAATTTGGTCGAACTCATGTTGGGCCTGCGCAACAATCCTGCCATCTTCATTGAAGAGAATGGCACGTGAACTTGTGGTGCCTTGATCGAGCGCGAGAACGTAGGCCATACGCTTTCGTATGCTACTCCCGGTGGCACGACTCTGCGATAACAACCTCGATGAATTGATTCATCACGAAGCGAACGAGCATTCCGCCTTCCGAATCGCGAAGCGCTGTTTCGAGCGGTCGCGAAGCGCTGTTTCGAGCGGTCGCGAAGCGGCTGTTTCAAGCGGAATGGAGAAGCGTTCTTTCGAACAGTATTTTTTGGACGAGACGATCGATATGCGCTGGCATCATCCAGGCCACGTCTACCGGCGATCGCCCTGTCGTTCAATTCTTCCACTTTCAATTGTTCGCGAAGAGAGCCGTTCTAGAATCACTCCATGCAAGATGCACCCAGTCCGATTCAGGCCTTCTGCGATGCCCGTCTTCGCTCGGATTTCGATCCCATCAGCAATTTGCAGGCCGCCCTCGGTCGCGCGAACGGGAACCTAAGCCGCAACACCTACATCACACTCGATCGCTCGTGGAGCATCGGTGAAGCAGCAAGGCAATCGAAGAGTCTCTCCGCTCCGTTTCACGATGGGTCTTCTGTTCCGCCGCTTTGCTGCCTTCCGGTCTCGCTTAAAGACTGCTTCGACCTGCAGGGATTCACAACCAGCATCGGATCTAAATTCTATGCAGCGCACAATCAACCTGCGTCCGAAGATGCCGCCATTGCTGTTCGGCTGAAAAGAGCGGGTGCCATCATTACCGGCAAGACCCACCTGCACCAACTCGCCTACGGCATCACCGGCGAAAACGGCGATTATGGCAACTGCGTGCAACCGTCGGACGGCAGCCGCTTGACGGGCGGATCCTCAAGCGGCGCGGCTGCTTCGATTCAGGAAGGCTCGGCTTTGGCCGCAATCGGGACGGACACGGGCGGATCGATCCGTGTGCCGGCCGCGCTGTGCGGGCTTGCAGGGTACCGCAGCTCTCATGGAGTCGCAGATTGGCGCGGTGGCGCTCATTTGGCCCTATCCTTCGATACGGTCGGTTGGCTCTTCCGCGATTTGCGTGATGCACCCCTGCTCGCCGAGGCCATCTTTGATCTGCCCGGCGACCTGCCCGCCGAGAGTTCGGCGGCGGAGCGCAACCAGATCTCGCGCGACGAAATATCGATTGGAGTTCTGAGCGGCTCTTTCCTTGAAGAATGTGATGCCCCAGTCCAGCGCTCGATGGAATCATGGCAGGCTCGTTTGGGCCGCTCAGGTGCCCGGCTCAAGGCCCTCACCGCGGAATTTTGGTCTGAGGCTTGGGATATCTATGCGCCTCTCCAGGCTTACGAGGCGGCGAAACTGCACGTCGGTTTCTATCATGAATTTGATCCCGCAATTGCCGCGCGTCTTGAGTGGGGCGCTGCAATCGGACAAGAGGAAGTGCGTGAATTGCGTCTACGCAACGCGCGCTTCCGTGAACGGATGCAGCAGATCTTCCAGGCGTTCGATTTTCTGCTCGCCCCCGCCACTCCGTTGAGCTTCCTCGATGCGAGCCAAGATCAGAGCGAGGCGAGGGCGCGCATCCTGCGCTTTACCACGCCCGCTAGCCTCGCTGGGCTCCCCGCCGTGGTTCTTCCTTCAACCGACGGTGGTCTGCAACTCCTTGCTGCACACAACGACGATCGCCGCCTCTTGCGCTTCGCCGCCCTGATTGGGCAAGAACAGCTTGAGGCTTAGGTTTGAACTGGTACACCGGCCTCAACCCACTGAATCTGCTGCGCTTGCTGCAATTCATGTGAGTCTTGTCTGTCCTTCAGAATTTGTGGCTTGCTATTCCCCTTGCGTGGGTTTACCCTACGGGAGCGTGGAATACGATTTTGGTCCTCGGCTAGTTCTGCTCTTCAGTACCGCACTACCTGCAGATGCCCCAATTGCATTCACCGACATTTCTCAATCAAGGAAGTAACAATGGAACAAGGCGTAGTGAAGTGGTTCAACGATGCTAAGGGGTTTGGTTTTTTGAGCCGTGCGAACGGTGAGGATGTTTTCGTGCATCACACCGCGATTCAGGCGAACGGATTCCGTACCCTCCAAGAGGGTCAGGCTGTCCAGTTCAACGTGACCAAGGGACCCAAGGGCTGGCAGGCAGAGAACGTTCAGGTTCTCTAAGCCGGACACTGCACGTCGAAACTGCAAAACACAGAAGAGGCGGCTCTTGAGCCGCCTCTTCTGTTTAAAGACGACGATGCTTGCCCCCAACTCGATTCTTCGTGATACCTGCCCGGTGCACTCTCGCCGGTGAACTTTTTGAAGGCGCCATGATTCTGGAAGTCGCAATTCTCAACGTGCGTGTAGGGCAAGAAGCAGCCTTCGAGCACGCTGTGGGCGTTGCCCGCCCTCTCATCGAAGCTAGCCCAGGCTTTGGCAAGCTTGAGATCCGCAGATGTATCGAAACACCGAATCGATATCTTCTGCTCGCCACTTGGGAAACATTGGAAGACCATACCGTGGGATTTCGCGAATCCGAGCGTTTTCAGGAGTGGCGTAAGTTGCTGCATCATTTCTATGACCCGCCTCCAACGTTTCAGCATTACGGTGAGTCGATCACGCCATAGAGTCAATTTCCGGCACTGCGGAAAGAACAAAACTGCGCCCTTTGCGCGCTGAACAACGCAGATTGACCGCGAAATGGAGCGCACACTATCATCCGCTGCGATGGGAAAATGTTTACTGCCCCTCGAGCCCGCGTGCTCCTGTTCTGGACGAATCCGTGGCCCGTCAAGGAGCTGTCCCGGCAAACAGCCTTGCCCGAGGCCTTGCTTGCCTTCGGACGGTCAGCAAAATAGGCTTCTCATGCAGCCAGTGAGTTACACGAAAGCGAAAAGGCAGGCTTCCTTGAAGTTCCGCACTTGTCAATGGACCGCGATTTTCCTCTACGCTCTCCTCACTGTTGCCTTCTCCTATGGGCAAGAACCCACCGCCAAGCAGGCAGCCGCGTTGATGCAGGCCGGCAAATTCCACGAAGCCGAAGTGCTCTTTCGCCAGTTGGAGCAAAAGAATCCAGACAACGCTTCGGTCCACGCCGGGCTGGGTCTCGCGCTCGCACAGCAAGGAGAACTGGAGTCCGCTGTAGCGGAATACCATAAGTCGCTTTCGTTGAATCCTCACCAGCCTGACATCCTTGTCGATTTGGGACTGGCGCAGTTCAAGCAGGGACACTTTGCAGAAGCGATCCCGCCATTCAAAGCCGTCCTGTCGGCGAAGCCAAAAGATACTCGCACCACCGTGCTGCTGGGCATGAGCTACTTTGGATTGCACCAATACGAAAAAGCGATTCCCTATCTCAAAGCCTCGAGCGACGCCGATCCCTCGAATCTTGAACTGCACAATGTCCTTGCTGAAAGTTGCTTATGGGGCAAGCAGTACGATTGTGCTTTGGCCGCGTTCAAAAACATTCTCGACGTGAACCCCGATTCGGTTCAGGCGCACATGTTGATGGCGGTGGCTCTGGACGGTATGAACAAGACACCTGAGGCGATAACGGAACTCGAGGCAGCCGAGCGTATCGCCCCGAATGAACCAAATCTGCATTTCGAGCTTGGGTATCTTTACGACCGCCAGCGTGACTACGACCGGGCAGTCTCGGAATTCAATCTTGAGCTCAAGAACGATCCCGGCTACGCTCAGGCCTACACCTATTTGGGAGATATCGCTCTTCACAAGAACGACGATTCCACTGCCGAAGAGCTGTTGAAAAAGGCCATTCACTTGCAAAGTGGGATACGGCTTGCCTATTTCGATCTCGGCTCGGTCTACTTTCATCAGAAGCGAAATCAGGATGCCGCCGCGGCCTTCGAGCGGGCCGAGCAACTCGATCCATCGCAACCGGACGCACATTACCGGCTGGCGCGCGTTTACCAGGCGATGGGACAAAAGCAGAAGGCCGACCAGGAGTTCGCGAAAACCAAAGCCCTGCACGCTAAGACCGACGAGTCTTTGATTGAAAAGATCTCCGGCCCTTCCGCTGCCCCTCCCCAATAGGGAATCGCTTCTGACCTCCGATGCGTAAAGCCACCCTTCCTATCTCCCGCCGTAATTTTCTATGGATGGCTGCCGGCTCCACGCTCGCTATCGCGCAAGGAGTCGTAACTCGGGGCGTAAAGCCGCTCCCGAGAGGAAAGCCTTCCGGTATTCCGTTTCTCGCCCACTTCACCGATGTCTCGGCTCAGGCCGGCCTTACGAATCCGGTGATCTATGGTGGTCTGGATCGAAAGAAATACATCATCGAGACGGTAGGGTGCGGCGTGGCATTCCTGGATTACGACAACGATGGTTGGCTCGACATTTTCGTCCTCTGCGGAACGCGAATGGACGGCTCGGCTCCTCACGCCACCAACCGTCTTTATAAAAACAACCGCGATGGCACGTTTAGCGACGTCACCGTCAAGGCCGGATTGGTCCGTACCGGTTGGGCCTCCGGAGTCACTGTTGGCGACTACAACAACGATGGTTTCGAGGACATCTTCATCACCTATTACGGTCAGAACGTTCTTTACAGGAATAATGGAAACGGCACGTTTACCGATGTGACCAAACATGCTGGGCTCTTGTACGAAGGAAATCTGAGATGGGGCTCCGGATGTACCTTCATTGACTATGATCGGGACGGCTATCTGGACCTGTTTGTCGCAAACTACGTTGACCTTCATCTCGACAGGTTGCCCGAACCAGGGGAGAACCCTTACTGCAACTACAAAGGGGTCCCGGTCAACTGCGGACCACGCGGTCTGCCGCTCCCGAGGAATTATCTCTATCGCAATATGGGCGACGGAACATTTCACGATGTCTCTGAAGAAAGCGGAATCAGCAAAGCGCAAAGAACCTTTTCGATGACCAGCGTCACGGCCGACTTCGATAACGATGGCTGGAGCGATCTCTATGTTGCTTCCGACTCCACTCCCAGCCTCCTCTTCCAAAACCAGCACAACGGAACCTTCGTCGAGAATGGCGCTGTACAAGGCGTCGCTCTCAGCGAAGATGGGATGGAACAGGCGGGAATGGGAGTCGCAGTAGGCGACTACAATCTCGATGGTAATCTCGATATCTTCAAGACGCATTTTTCCGAAGACACTTGCGTTCTTTATCGCAATGACGGGTCCGCGGGATTTACCGACATGACGGTGGCGGCGGGATTCGGCGTTGAGACGCGGTATATCTGTTGGGGAACGGGTTTTGCCGACTTCGACAATGACGGCTGGCCGGACCTCGCCGTGGTTACTGGTTCCGTATATCCGGAACTGGAAGCCAAATATCCCGATTACCCGCTCAAAACACCCCGGTTCATCTTCCGCAACTTGGGCAACGGTAAGTTCGAAGAGTTGCTTGAAGAGGCCGGTCCGGCGATTGCCGCTGCGCACTGTAGCCGAGGGTGCGCGTTCGGCGATTTCGATAACGATGGTGACGTCGATATGGTCATCATCAATCTGAACGAACCGCCCTCCTTACTTAGAAACGACGTGAAGGGCAGCTCGAAGTGGCTCAAGGTTCTTCTGGTTGGGACGAAATCGAACAGGAGCGCGATCGGTTCAAGAGTGCTGGCCAAATATGGCGGAAAAACCCAGGCCCAGGCTGTGATGGCGCAGTCGAGTTTTTATTCCGTCAACGACCGCAGGCTGCATTTCGGGCTTGGTCAAAGCACCCATGCCGATTTAGAAGTCCATTGGACCAACGGCTTGATCGAACGCTTTCCAGCGGTCGAGGCAAATCAGTTAGTGACCATCAAAGAAGGCCGTGGGATCACCGGTTCGACCTTGCCGGGGACGAAGAGTCCGAGAAGCCAGATGTAGCAAGGCATCCGGAACCAGCCGGGAACTAGCCGGCATCTTCCAAAACGTTTGAGGAATAAGCACAACTTGTGTATTCGGCAAAGCATGAAGCACCACGAAAATGGGTGCCCCATTTTTGCTCTGTGTTTGGGCACAAGTGGGAAACCACGGTGGCGTGCATCGGGATCAATGGATCACTCACCGCTCTAATCTAGGAAGAAAAAACCGCCAGTCCTTACGCGTCCTGACCTGTTCAATCGGGGTCCCCGGCGGACGAACCTTCCTAAGGAATCTCTGATTAAATTTCGTGCTAAGGGACTGACCAGGGATCCGGGATCGGAATAGGACTGTCATCTCGAGCGAAGCCGAGGGATCTGCTTTCCGGGCCTTAGCCGTGTAGGAGCAGTTTGGGAAGAGCACGGCTTTTAGCCGTGCCGCCAACCATGCAACGAGAAAGGGCTTGGAGCCCCTGAGGATCGGGAATTCCACCTGGCCAGCTTAAGCAGAGATTCTCTAGAGCTCAGCCCCAATCTGCAGGAAGTTAGTCGATCTGGTTCGGAGTTACGCCAAGGTCGCCTTGCATCTTCTCCCTAAGCGGCTCGGAACGTGCACTGCGTACTGCGGAGTAGGCAAAGCCCGCCAAGAGCAATCCGGTATAGAGATACGGCAGAAGCGAGTACGGGGCGGGAGGAACGGGATACAAACTTCCGAACAGCGCCACACTCATTGCGAGAACTGCAAGCACAGAGACGGCGAT
>DASYBJ010000458.1:0-4271 GCA_036500845.1 Acidobacteriaceae bacterium | reverse complement strand
ACCCTGAAGATGGTTCTTCCCCGGCCTCCCTGGCCCGCGACGCTTCTTTTCTTTCGCTCGATTTTGCATCGTTATATTTCCTCAGTCATCATATTCAACGGATGTTGAATATTGCAAGCGCTCGAATCAATGCTTCAGGGTTCGGTTGATTAGAGCTATCAACAACAGCCTTGGTAGTTTGATAAGGAGAGTCGCGATGTTTCATAAAATCATGGTTGCTTACGACGAATCACCCGAAGCGAACGCAGCTCTCAAATCGGCGCTTGAATTGACAAAGACGCTACAGGCAGAGTTGAGCATAGTGACCGTTATCGAACCCCTGCCGGCTTACTTTTCCTGGGCTGTCTCTGCTCCGTTAGCTATCCAATGGAGTGACGACAAACGGACGAAATACGCTTTGCTTCAAGAGGATGCTCGTCAACGGGCGAAAGCCGCCGGCTTATGGCTCGAGACTCAACTCGTCAATGGCAACGAAGTTGACAGCATCATCCAATGTGCAAAGAAATACCGGGCGGACCTACTGGTCCTGGGAATGCGACAGCACACACTGCTGATGGGGCACACAGCAAAGGATGTTGCGGAACGGTCCCCGTGCACTCTGATGGGCGTCCCACTCATGGCGAAAGTCCGAGTGATTTGAAAAGCCTACGGCGACTGCACGGTTCTGCGTTGGCCATAGTGCAAGCGGACCTTGACCTTCAACTGCTGATAGCAGGGCCGAGTTACTCATTACCAAGGTTCCGGGAGGTTTGTCGCCAACCCGTCTACCCGTCAATTACCGATAAGTAACGTCCCGTTTGCCCGTCATCCAGGAGCAATCCCGAGACTGATCGCCTATCCACCGCGTTTGGACACGTCCTCTCGGCCCACTCATGGTAGCGGCCGAGCAAAACGACAGCTCGTGGCCATCCGGATCGAGCATGTGGAAATAGCGCTCACCCAAAAACGCGTCCCGTGGGATTTCAGGATCAAGTCCTTTCTCCCGCAGATGTATCCAGAACGCATCCACATCCGTAACGTGGAAGATCAGCCGGCCCCACTGCGGCACACTGTTACCTTGTTCGAGGTTCAGGATTACAGATTCTGAACCGTTCGCCCGCAGTGAAGAGAAACTTGCCTGTTCTCCGCCGTAAAGCAGCTCCATGCCGAGCACATTTCGGTAGAACTGCACCGAGGCCTTCATGTTCAAGACCCGAAAAGTAATCGCAGAAATCTTTTCAATCGTCGGCGCCATACGCCAGCAGTGTACGTTGAATTTACTTTCCCGAGGCAGGTGGCGGCCCATGGCATACGTCATCGCCGATTCTTGCGTCGGAGCAAAAGACACCGCCTGGTCGAAACGGCCTCTCCGGGTTGGTCTAGAATCCAGGTGTAACCATTCAAGAACTGTGGGAGGTCTCTATGCCCCACTATGAGTTCTTCTGCAACGCCTGCAAGAAATCCTTCTCGAAGATTCTGACCATCGCAGAGCATGACGCGGAAAAGACCGCCTGCCCGCAATGCGATAGTCGCGAGGTAGAACAGTGCTGGTCTGCCTTCTCTGCCGTCACCTCGAAGAAGAGCGCCTGAACACAGCGGCACCAGGAGGCGCCTATGCGCTTCAACAAATTTTCCTTCGGCTCACTCCGAATCGACGGCAACACGTACGAGCAGGACGTGGTGATCGAACGTGGAGAAATCCGCAGACGTAAGAAGGCACCTTCCCGGAAATTCCGTGACCAGTTTGGGCATACGCCCCTGTCCATCGAAGAAAAGATACCCTGGAAATGCCACCGGCTTGTGATCGGCAGCGGAGCGTACGGCCGTTTACCAGTTATGAAGGAAGTGAAACTTGAGGCAGAACGCCGCCACGTCGAATTGGTCATCGTACCGACCAGCGAGGCCATCCGGCTAATAGAAAAGGAGTCCGAGGCAAACGCCATTCTCCACGTGACATGTTAGGAGATCATGTGCCTGGCGGACACGTGACTTCACAGGCACACCAGGACAGTTTCTGGGTTGCCCGTCACTCATGATCCGTATTGGGGGCGCCTGGAGAGCACGCGCCATCGGTCTCATTTGCGTTTGCGCGTTGTCGTTTTCTTGATAAGGGTGGCAGCCTTTTTTGCGTCTTCGGCGGTTTCAAATCCAATGACTGCTGTGTATTTTCTCCCAATTACTTGCGCCACGAGAAAATCGAGGTTGATCTTTGCGTCAGCGATCGCCTCCGCAATAGCGTGCCCCAACCCCGGCTGGTTATCACCTTCCACCAGAAGGGTGGGGATTCCAGAGGCCTTGAATCCCGCTGTCTCCGCAGCGGTGACCAGCTTTTTCCCTGCAATCGGAGAAAGTTCGACCGCTGCCTTTGCCTGATTACCCGGGTAACGATAACCCATGATGATCTGAAGGTCTGCATCTGCACTGGCAAACATTTCCAAGGTGCTTGCCAGGACTCCAGGCTGGTTCTCAATTTCCTTCCGCCACAACACTATGCTCCTGACTGTGGTCGCCATTTTGGTGTCCTCCACATGAAAATGATATTGGCCTGTCGTTGAATCCGATCGGGGATGTCAGTTCCACCAGAGCAATGATCTCGTTCGCCACGATCCAGGAAGTTGAGCCCTGCGTCGGGCACAGGAAGCAATTCTCGTTTCTCCAACCAGGAAGGAGCTTTCGCCGCCCATGCACGCACTACACCTTCAGCCATTCGCATCTTGCAACTACGGTTGGCGGAATTACGATCTGGTCGTAGAAGCGAGACAGGACGTAGATGCGACCAAGTATATTGAGCGAGCTTATACTCTGAATTCCGATCCATCGAAGAACTGCAGTCGCTTCAAACCAGACAACCCTTCGACTTCGTGACGTGCTTCGCTCTACCGCTTCCTTCAACTGACCGGAATAATGCTCTTCAAGATACATGAATTCCCTTACCGGTACGACGAGCTTTAAGTGTTCCTTCGTGGTATCTAAAACCCTTCAGCGGCCTGAACCACGTTTGAAAAACTTGAACGTTAAGAAGCGATTGGAGCCTGTCTCGCACCGCACTCCAGACTCTCCCAGCTTCGGCCCTCTCATCTTCAGACAAATAGCTGCCCAGCGGCTTATAAGGGTCGGCGATAAACTCCGGGCGGATCTGTTCCTTCAACTCCTCAGGTGACGACGCTTCTGTGATCAACGCTACGGCTTGCTTCGCCAATGCTTCCAAGCGTTCAGCTTCAGCTTTGGCTTCAAGTCGCAACTCCTCCGCATGAAGACGCTTCTGTTCCCGACGTGCGAGGAAGGTTTCCCACACGAAACACTTCGGCACCGTGGCAAGGAGAAATCCAATCGGATTCTTGAGAGTGGATGAACCGGCAATGATGTTGCCCTTCTCCTGGATAAATTCGCAAATCTCTTCTGCGTTGACATCGGGGACGAGGCGGTGCACTCCTCTACTAGCTGGACAACGGCATTGTGGTCGGCATAGGCAACTTGGCTCATCGCTTTGACGACCGCATCGAAATCAGGAAATAACGACGTCGACGTTGTATTTTGTCTTTCTACAGAATTGTCTAATTTATTCAAAGCCGCTGGTTAATTCAGGATCCCCGTCGAAGTACTAAGCTTCAACAGTCGATGTCGAGGAAAACAGCTCGATCTGATTCTTCGATTGAATCCATTCCTCTAAGCTCGGCAATTGAAGTTCCTCACGCAACTCCTTGCGTAATAGCTGGAGTGCCAGCTTTTCGCGTTGGTCAGGAGTAACACGCGCAAACACCTGATCAGTCCTGCGTCGTTGGGAGGCAACTTCGTCGATCTTACATGCGAGCTCGGGACCCGGATATCGGGCTTTCAGTTCAGCTTCAACGAGTTGTTCACGCCATTCCTGGTACTCAAGCCATAATTCTGTCTCTCTGTCCTTCTCCTTCTGAGCTTTGAGCCGTTGTTCCTGTTGTGCCCGCTTGCGACGGCCCGTAACGAAGTCAGCTGGAAGTGGAAGGTTGTTCTCTATGGTGTAAATCAGCAACCCCGCGGGATTTTCGATCCTTCCCCGTCGATCCGTTGCTGTCCGCGAAGCAACGTATTCGGCCTGATCGATGATTGTCTCGGGATCACAACGCGATGCAAGGTCGATAGCCTTAGCTGGAGCGATGCCGTGTGCGATGAGGGCGCTGAGCGCCTCCTGACGGGCTGCCGATAATTCTGCGTCTGCTGACGTGTTCTGAGCGATTTGTTTTTTGTGAGTGATGGCAAGAATCCTCATCAACTCGTCACCCGGAGACAAAATCAGCTTGAAACCGAGCTTCGTA
>DASYBJ010000457.1:0-11807 GCA_036500845.1 Acidobacteriaceae bacterium | reverse complement strand
TTTGTCCCATGGAAACGGTACTGGCTCCCTGCCCCGATCGTCGTGAAACGGGCCAGCGTAGTGAAACTGTGCAGGCCAGGGGGTTCCCGGAAAATCGAATTCCTTCGGTGTTTGAGTGATTACAGCCAGCTTGGAAACAGTCGCAGCAGGATCATTCCAATCGATCTTGAGACCAACCTTTTCGGAATAGGACCTCGCGACTTCCGCTGTCGGACCAAGTATTGTCCCTACTTTATCCAAGTTCGCAGCGTTTCGATGAAGACCTTCCGGAGAAGTATCCAGCGGGCAACTAAAAAAGCAGTTTGGAGTTGCTCCAGAGGAATCGAAGTGAAGAATGTTCCAAATCTGTACATAAGGTATCGACATACTTAGAGGAACAAGTTCGATGAAAAAAGGGATAGTGTCGATTACCACAGCCTCAACGCTTGTCGTTGCAAATTTTTCGGCCAGGTAGTCGAAAGCCACTCGGGTGAGGTCAGGCGTTAGAGCCGTACACGTATGCCGCACCACCTCAAAGCCATGCAACTGTGCCACGGAGCTAAATACCTCGTCGATAGAACCAGGGGGATACTCTGTCTCTCCATATGGCACGAAGTCGAGACCCGCAGCGTGAGCGAATGGTTCGACATCGGGAACGCCAAAAAACACTACTTCATTGCCGCGTGATTGCAGTCGGCGCGCGAGCGCCGTCATGGGGTTCAAATGCCCTGACAAGGGCGTGGTCACAAATCCAATTTTCAATGTTTCTCCTTGTTGTTTCTCACATAAAGCCGCAGCGTCGTTGCGCTTTGGTACTTGTCTCATTCAGAGGATAGGGAGGCTCGAGCGGACCAGATTGGCCGCAGTCCTGATGGCCTGTGCGTCTCTAAGGTCAAATTGCAGAGGAGTGAATTGATCTCCAAGTTCGGCTTTGAGCCGATCCGCGGTACTCGTTATCGTCATTCACACTTTAGATTGCGGCAATCGGCGGGACGCACTTGCAAAGCGCGCCAATCTACTTGCGTAACGCGCCATGCTTTGACGTAAGAGGGATACGTTTAAGAACGCACCACGAGACTGCTAACCAATAGGGCAATATGATTCGTTGTCGCGACAGATTAGATAGAAGGCTGGGGGACGACTGCTTCGCGATTTGTACGTGCTCTTTTGTCGGGTCACGAGCCATACGGAAATTGAGCGGACGTAGATTGTCCCTCCCAACAGTGCCCACGTTGGGTTTGGCAGGTTCATTCGTTATGTGTCCCGCGGAACGCGGACCGCCTGCTGCCGCACCTTTGGGGGCGTCGGTCACAAAACGGTCAACAGCACAAAAGGCCGATTATGTGGCTGGGCACATAATCGGCAAGCTGCGCGAGCTTGCTCTCATCGAAGGTGCGGCGGGGGTTGGTGATGGACTCATGTGATGGTGGCGAGGGCGACGGTGTGAAATCCGGTGTTGCTCTTCTTGGGGGTCACGTCGCTGTTATGGTGGCTTTCTAGGGGCATCGAATGGGGATCGAGGAACAAAATGGAATACGGCTCTATTCTCTCCGCCTCACTCTGTTGAGAGCTCTACCGGCGAGAAGCCCAGCGTCTTGTTTTTGCGTTCGACCCAAAGGAAGACCGGCGTCTTCTGCCCGTTGACATCGACGCCCACAACGACTCCTGATCCGGTGGTTTTCGACATCACGATCTTGTGGCTCTTGATATCGCCCCATTCGCTCGCATGTCCCCAATCCAGTTCGAAACGTCCATAGGGATAGGTTTTGTACCGGTCAGTATGTTTCTGCCAATCCGGATCGTGATTCCAGATAGCAAAAGCCTTAGGCAAATCTCCGGCTTCAACCGTGCTGAAAAATTGGTTTACCAAGTGCTCCTGCGGCCAATTCCAGAAATACCAGGTGAGCCCGGCGAGAAGTACGCAGATGGAAACCGCCGCGATCAGAAGGTTCCTGCGCTTTTTCGCTTTCGCGGGATCGTAGTTCGGTGCATCGAGCAACGTCATCGGATTCTCCAGGTCCTTTCACACCGCACGTCCGCGGAAGACAATGGAACAGGGTCCCCCATGCCTGAGTCCCTTTCCAATTGTATTGGACACCGCCGCGTGCTTTTCTGGGCGGCGAGTCTCACTCTTCATGGCTATAGGAGGTTTGTTTGCGCTCCGCTCTGCGTTCGAGCGCCAGCTCGATCAGCTTGGAAATCAGCTCGCGATAGGGAACACCAGTCGCCTCCCATAGCTTGGGGTACATGCTGATTGAGGTGAAGCCGGGCATGGTGTTGATCTCGTTCAGATAGAGCCTTTCGGATCCGCCAGGTTCAAGCAGGAAGTCCACTCGCGCAAGACCGGCGCAGTCGCACGCTCGAAACGCGGCAATGGCCATTTCCCGAACGGCCTTTGTCTGTGTCTTGCTGAGCTTCGCCGGGATGATGAGCTGGGAACCTTCGCTGAGGTACTTGGCTTCGTAGTCATAGAATTCTTTCCCAGGAACGACCTCCCCGACGACCGAGGCCTCCGGTCGATCGTTGCCCAGGACGGCGACTTCAAGCTCGCGCGCTTTACTGTTCTTCCCTCGCCCGCCGACCCCGTGCTCAACCACAATCTTGCGATCGAAACTCGCCGCTTGATCCATCGCTGGACCAAGTTCCTTCCGGCTGTGCACCTTGCTGATACCAACCGAGGAGCCCAGATTGGCAGGCTTGACGAACAAGGGATACTTGAGCGCCTCTTCGAGTTTCGCAACGATTTTCTTAGGTTGGCGCTTCCATTCTGCGCGCAGCACCGTGACGTGCTTTGTAATGGGCAGCTTGGCGGCGGCGAATAGCCGCTTCATCACGTCCTTGTCCATCCCTGTGGCGGAACCCAGGACACCCGATCCGACGTAGGCGAGGTCCGCTAATTCGAGAAGGCCCTGAATCGTTCCATCTTCGCCGAAGGTTCCATGGAGCACTGGAAAGACAACATCCAGAGTGAGGACCTCGGCTCCGGGCTGGATCGCTGCAGCTTCCCTTTCGAACGGAACAAGCGACCCGCTTCCACTGGCGGCCGGCATCGGCGGTACGATTACGCCTTCTCCCTTGGTCAAAAGCGCTGCCGGGGCAGTTGCGTTTGGATCGCCGGCGCGTAGCTGGCGCCCGGCCGGCGGCTTGCCCGCGAGCAGTGCCTCCGCGTCGTCCGATGCGACCCAGCGGCCCTGCTTGGTGATGCCAATCGGCACGACGTCATACTTGGCAGGATCGATGGCTTTGAGAACGGAAGCGGCAGAGAGCAGCGAGACCTCGTGTTCGCCGCTGCGCCCACCGAAGAGCACGCCGACGCGCAGTTTCTTCGTCATGTCGCCTTCGATTCTATGTGCAGGTGCTGTGAAGATGAGGTGTCGCTCATGGTGCGGGCAGCCGCCCCGCAGCTCAAAGAATCTCTTTTGCCGGCATACGGCGGTGCCTTGAGCTTACGGGTACATGCGATTCAGAGTGCGCGCAAATGGAATGGTCTCGCGCACATGCTCCAGACCGCAGATCCACGCCACAGCCCTTTCGATACCCATACCGAAACCAGCGTGCGGGACTGACCCATAGCGTCGCAGGTCCAGATACCACTCGAAGGCCTCGAGCGGCAAATGATGCTCCTCAATTCGTTTCTTGAGGAGCTCGTACGAAGCAACACGCTGTGATCCGCCGATCACCTCACCATAGCCCTCGGGTGCCAAGACGTCGACGCACAGCGCTAGCTTGGGATTGCTTGGGTCCGGTTCCATGTAGAAGGCCTTTACGGCAGCCGGGTAGCGATGCACCATCACCGGACGGTCGAATTGCGCCGAGAGATACGTCTCATCCGGAGAACCGAAGTCGTTGCCATATTCGAACTTCTGCTCCAGCAAGCCGCGGGCGTGGGCATCGAGAAGCATTTGGGCGGCTTCATCATAGGTGATCTTAGGAAACGGCGCCTGTACACGCTCCAGTTTGGCAGTATCGCGACCCAGAACCTTCAGGTCTGCCGCCCGCCTGGTGAGCACACGCTGCACGATGAAGCTCATAAACTGTTCCGCGAGAGCCATGAGGTCATCGAGATCGGCGAACGCCACCTCGGGTTCCACCATCCAAAACTCCGTCAGATGGCGGCGCGTCTTCGATTTCTCCGCGCGGAAAGTCGGCCCGAACGAATACACCTTGCCTAAGGCGAGAGCGGTGCTCTCGATGTAGAGTTGGCCGCTTTGCGTCAGATAAGCCGGTTCGCCGAAATATTCGACGGGAAAGAGAGTGCTCGTACCCTCACAGGCTGCTGGAGTGAGGATTGGCGGATCGGTCAGGACGAAGCCATTGTCGTCCAGGAAATCGCGGGCGGCTTTGATGATCTCCGCACGAATCCGCAGGATCGCCGCCTGCCGAGGTGTCCGGATCCAAAGGTGCCGGCGCTCCATCAGGAAATCAACGCCGTGTTCCTTGAGCGTGATTGGGAACGGCGCCTCTTCCGGGACCCGCTGCACGATTTCTACATCCTCAACATCGAGCTCGTAGCCCCCGGGCGCTCGTTTGTCGGCCCGTACCTTCCCGATCACGATGACGCTCGATTCTTGCGTCAGGCTGCGCACGCGTTCAAAGACCTCCGAGGAGACAGCCGCCTTGGGCACAATGCCCTGAACGGTGCCGGTACCGTCGCGAAAGATGGGAAAGAGAAGCTTGCCGCTTTCGCGCAGATTGTAGAGCCATCCACGCAAAGTAACCCTTTCCCCATCGCGCTGGTTGAGTGCAGCGATGGTCGTCAGAGGAGCGGTCGCGAGAGGGACTGCAACGGTTTTCTCGCTGTTTCCCGGGGGATTTAGTTGGGGATTTTCTGCCGCTTTTGGTTCCGCCATACACCGATTCCAATTCTGTTTACAACTCGAGCTTCGAGAAGGTCTCCGCTGCCCGTTTGCTGACACTGTCGGGAGATTCCTCGAGCTGATAATGAATCTCGAGGACGGCCCCAGCCAAGTGAGGCGCAGATCGTAGCTCGGTCATCGCTTCGGTCCAGTCGATGGTTCCATCTCCGGGCCAGAGGTGCTCATCTTTCATTCCGTGATTGTCGTGGATATGCGTCGAGAAGATCTGAGGCTTCCACTGCTCGAGCGTCGAACGAACACCTTCGCTGAAGTGAGCGTGTCCCACGTCTAGACATAGGCCCACGTCCTTGAAGTGTCCGATCGATAGGATCTCCAGAACATTCTGGGGCTGGGTGACTTCATTCGCGATGTTTTCCAATAGGAGCTGCACTCCCAGTGGCCGCGCGAAGGCCTTCAGATGCTCGATCGCTGTCATTGCGTGCTCGAGGGTTCGCGGATTCCATCGGTCTTCCCTCTCCCCAAGATGGAGAATCAGATATTTGATCCGTATCTCCTCTGCTACCTCGAGGGCTCGTTTGACCTCGTCCATGGCGTCAATACGTCTGGACTTCTCCGGGTGCACGACATTCACGGCGGGAGCGCCACTCCGGCCCATGTCGGTGTCGGAATACAGTGGCATGTGGATCGAGAACGACTCAACCGGGTTTGCGCGAAACCAGTCAGCAACCTCTTTGACGTGAACGCGGCTTGCATAATCGAAATGTTGCCGTGCGGCGAAAATTTCGATTCCCTGCGCGCCGCCCTTGTGCAGAGCATCCAACAGCCCTGGGTGGAGCCGCTGGCGCAGGAAGACATGGGTAGAAATCACTTTCAGCATCGTGCTGTTTCCGCAGATCTCAAGGTGTTAGCGCCTCATTTCAGGAATGAACATCTTCTCATCCGAGCGAATGCCCTGGGGCAAGTCGTCTCAAGAGGGGATGAACTGCCCTATAAAGAGGATATCCGGCGTGCGAGTATGTGCGGAAAAGAATGGCGAGAATCGAATCTGCAGTTGAAACAGCCAGGCCGATCAGCCGAGGCAGAGTTTATTCCCCGGAGGAAGCTATTCCGGCTTGGGAAGCTGGGCCTTGAAGATCGTGATCGGCGCCAATTCGTCGTCGACCGATTGGAGAGGAACGCGGTGATACTCGAGCAGGACGTCCAGCATTCGGGCAGCCTGATAGCTCGTCTCCGCGACGACGAGTTGTTTTCCGTGGACACTGTGGATCACGATACCCCGATCCTGGCGAACCTGATACTGGCGCACATAGCTAAGCTCCCGCCAGCGAATCCGGGTCGACGGGGAGCCACGTCTTAGCAAACCATCCTGATCGAAGATGAGAGGCTGGGGCCACTTGGAAAGCACAGAGAGAACCAAAGCAAAACCAAAGGCGAAGCAGGCCCACCCGAGCCGGCTGCTAGCTCCTAGAGCCAGGAGACGCCTGCCGGCGAACGCCACTGCACCGATTCCAGCGGCGAAGCTGAGCCAATAGAAGAGCAAGTAACTGAATTTGACCGGGAAACACCAGCCATCTGCGGTTTGCTTCGGCTTGCTGCCGAAGCCAGGCGCCAGCAGGATGAGCAGACCGAAAGCACCGGCTGCCATCATCCCAATTTCGACCCATTGAGCGCTAGATGACTGCATACCAAGGAGTTTCGTCCCTGGCGCGAATTCTCACAATCACCCGATCGGACTAGGCTCACCTGCCCGGAGAGTGCGAACGAATGGATCCCTTGCGTCAGGTGGAAACGTCCCCCGCTTCACCGAGGGTGACCGGAGCGGTCATCTTCTTTCGTCCTCGGTAAAAGGTGACCGTGACCGTATCGCCGGTCTGGTGCCGGTCCATGATCTCCGAGACATCCTGAGCGCTGGTGACCTGTTCGGAGTCGATGCCGACAATCAAGTCGCCGCCAAGATAGATCGGCGTATTCCCCAGGTAGGCTTGCTGGCTTCCGCCGCGCAGGCCTGCGCGTTGAGCTGCTCCTCCCGGAATGGTCTTTTGGATCAATACACCGTAGTCGGCCGCCAGCCCAATCTGCTCGGCCAGATCCGGCCCGATGGGTAGAGAGACGATTCCGAGCGATGGGCGCCGGACCCTTCCATACTTACTGAAGTCAGAAAGAATGGCTTTGATCGTATCGGCGGGAATCGCGAAGCCGATCCCTGAGCTTTGTTCGGCGCCGTTGCTCGCAATGAGGGTGTTCATCCCGATGACCTCGCCGCGGGAGTTGAGCAGGGGGCCTCCAGAATTGCCGGGGTTGATGGCTGCGTCGGTCTGGATGGCATTCTCGATCAGGGCACCCTCGGGTTCGCGTACTGAGCGGATGGAACTGATGATGCCGGTCGTCATCGTGCCGTTCAGCCCGAAAGGATTGCCGATGGCGTACACATTCTCACCAACCTGCAGATCGTGTGATTCTGAGAGGACTGAAGGCGTGAGGTTGGGCGCATGGATTTGTAGAAGAGCGATGTCATGGGTCTGATCCTGCAGGATCACCTGCGCCGGATACTTGTGCTTGTTGGACAGCGTGACTTCTACCTTCTGAGCATCGGCGACGACGTGATAGTTGGTCAGAATCCGCCCATCTTTGGTCAGGATGAAACCCGATCCCTGCCCCTGCTGCGGCACCACTCCGTAGAAGAAATTGAATGAGAGGGCCGAAGAAGTCACATTCACGACGGACGGCAAAACGCGTTTGTAGACCGAGATATTGCTTTGTTCGCTCTGAGTGAAAGCAGGTTGAGCGTCGGCCACAGTCAGGTCGAGCGCGGAAGGTAGCGAGTTCTGGACACGATCAAGCAACGAAATACGACGCTCAGCCAGGTGCAAAATCAGATCGAGGCAAGCAACGATCAAAACGAAAATAAAGATGATCCGACGAGCTTTCATAAAGAACTATTCAATTATCGGATATCGGGCCATCCGGGAGCGAGTCGCCGGGTAAGCAAGGGCGATCCGTACCCTGTTTTAGCCGGGACTTGACCCCTGATCCCTGGCCCCTGATCCCTGTACTCGCCCTTCGGCTTGCTGGCGAAGCTCCGCGTAGATTTGGTTCACCGCGCTCCGCGTTTCCTTCAATGATGCGGTATTGGCAATCACGTAGTCGCATTTCGGCGCCTTTTCCGCATCGGGTATCTGCAGGGCAAGGCGGGCTCGAGCGTCGCGTTCCAGAATCTCCCGCCGGCTCGCATCTCCGCCGCTCGCGGCCATCGCCCGGGCTACAAAACGGGCAATCTTGACCTCATCCGGCACAGTGACCAGGATCAGTTTGTCGAAGCATTCCATCCATCCGGGCGCTGTACCCCACTTTTCGACCTCGAAGATGAGAGCCGATTCGACGATAGCTACTCCGGATGGATGCTGTTGGCTGATCCCGCGCATCCATTCCTTCTCGGCAGCCACAGTCGCGGGGTGAACGAGCCGGTTCAGCGCGTCAGCTTGATTGTGTTCAAAGGCGAGTTCGGCAAGAGCCTTACGGTCGAGTGTGCCGTCGGCCCTCAGGACATCCTGGCCAAACTCGCGCACGATCGCTATGTACACTGGCTCGCCTGGCTGCATGAGTTTGCGCGCGATCTCGTCTGCGGACACAACAAAAGCGCCGAGCTCAGAGAAGAAGCGCCCAACAGTGCTCTTTCCACTGCCCAGACCTCCGGTCAGCCCGACACGCAGCATTCCCGGGGATCCTAGACCGGCAATCCACGCCGCAGTTTCGCGGCGCGGACGGTGTTCGCCATCAACATGGCGATAGTTAATGGGCCGACTCCTCCCGGGACAGGTGTGTAGGCGCCGGATCTGGCGAAGGCGAGGGGATGGATATCGCCGACAAGGGTTGAACCTTTGAGGACGAATGTCTCCAAACGGTGTGCGTCATCGGGGAAGTATTTGTGGAATTGCTCAGGAGTGGTAATTCGGTTGATACCGACGTCGATCAGAGTTGCGCCGGGCTTTACCATCTCAGGGGTTACGTATCCGGGCCGCCCAATTGCAGCGATGAGAATATCCGCCCGTTGCGTGAACGACGGGAGGCCGCGTGTTTTCGAATGGCATACTGTCACGGTTGCGTTTTGCGCCAGCAGGAGAATGGCCGTGGGTTTGCCTACGATGTCGCTGCGACCGAGGACGACGGCGTCCTGCCCGGAGATGGGAATATCGTTGCGCTTAAGGAGCTCGATCACGCCCGCTGCGGTGCAGGGTGGGAGCGCCGGCTGGCCGGTTTGCAAACGCCCGACGTTTACAGGATGGAAGCCATCCACATCCTTGTCCGGGCTCACGGCCTCGAGCAGACGTTTCGCATTGATCTGTTGGGGAAGTGGTAGCTGGATCAAAATGCCGTCGATATCCTCACGCGCATTGAGTTGATCGATCAAAGCCAGCATTTCTTCGGTGGTCACCGTCTCCGGTGGAGTGATCAGGTCGCTGAAGAGTCCCAGCTCCTCGCAAGTCTTCACCTTGCTTCGTACGTAGATTTCGGAGGCGGGTACATGACCGACCAGCACGGCGGCAAGTCCTGGCCGTATCCCTTGAAGTGCCAACCGTTCTACCTCGGCCTTTACCTCTGATTTGATGGCGGCCGCGGTCTCGGTGCCACTCAGAACTCTTGCTTGTCCCATCCTTGATCCTTCCCGTTGGTCATAGTAAATGGACTTCGTCGTGCTCAGCGAAGAGTGTTCTAAACTTTCGCCATGCCTCAACGGTTCATCTCTCCGGCACTGCTCGAAATTCTGGTCTGTCCGGTGTGCCATGCAAAAGTAGATGCTGCCCCTAGGAATGAGGATCAAACAGAGACCGTCTCCCGGTGGTTGCATTGCCGTGGATGCGGCCGCTACTACCCCATTCAAGACGGAATTCCAGTGATGCTTGAAACGCACGCGACGTTCGTGCCTCCGCGCCCCGGCAGCTGAGAGTCGTTTGCGCAGTTCTTCTTTTTGAATCGGCCAACATGCGAACACCATCGTCCGCTCACGAATACTTCCATTCCCTGTCTATTTGGAGGAAAGGCGTATTTGCGGGCGAGAGGCGAGTGGACCATGTACGTGGTGTTGTTCGAGTAAGCCGAGGAGAGAATCGTTCTAATCCTGGTTCCTGAGTTTACCGATAAACCTAACGAGCGATGCAGGCGGTTCCAGTGGCACGAAAAGTATTTGTCAAGTATTTGTCCAAAAACGCAAATTGAGACGCATATTCCGGGTGCCGGGCATCAAAGACATTAGACGATGCTACGGGACTCAGGTTCAAGAAGGAGAGATACATTCGGTGATCACTGGGAGCTCCAAAATCGACCCGAAGACCGCGCGCCGGGGGGAGGCAGAAGTTGAACCTCAGTCCAAAATCGAGCAGTTCACACCAACCGACCTCGGAAACTTGAGGACGCAACTGATGCAAGCCGGGATCGATTCCTGGCAGGCCGCCGACGTGCTCAGTGATTTTCTTACGGGGCGTGGTTACGGCGTCAGTCCGCAAAGAGCGCGGGACGCGATCACCCGCCTGGAGGGCACAGATCGCGATCTCGATTCCATGCAGCATGAGTTGGAGCGCGTAGCCTTTGTGATGTAGGTCAGCGGGTCAGCCAAAAAAGGCTGTCAGCTAGAAAGCGGTTCGCTGACCGGATCTTAGCTAACCGGTTTTCAGCCGACCGGCTTTGAGCTACTCATATTTCAACGATTCGACAGGGTCCATCTGTGCCGCGCGTGTTGCCGGCAGCGTGCCGAAGACTACGCCGACCAGCGTTGCCGAGAAGAGCGCAATCAAGGCGGACAAACCCGAAACCGGGATCCTGTAATTTGTGAAGAAGCGAATGGAATACGGCATCGCTAAGCCAAGCAGCGTTCCCACCAATCCCCCGGTCAGCGAAATGAAGACCGCTTCGAGCAAAAATTGCAGCTTGATCTCCCGGTATGTCGCGCCGAGCGCCTTGCGAATCCCAATTTCGCGGATGCGCGACCGGACGCTGGCCAGCATGATGTTCATGATGCCTACGCCGCCTACTGCAAGTGTCACCGCCGAAACCAGCAGGAGGATCACGGTCAACGCGTTCGCGATCAACTTAGCGGTGCTGAGCAGCTCAGTCAGGGTCTGGGTGCGATAGACCGAAGTCTTGAGGTGCCGCGACTGGATTAACGCTCCGATCTGTTTGGCTGCCTGTTCCACATCGTTGGCATCGCGAATAGAGAAATAGATTTGCTTCACGTTATCTGTTCCCTGAAAATAGCGCGCCACCGAGTATGGCGTCAGGATGGTCTGGTCGGCGAGTTCGCTCTGGCCAAAGGTGTCCGTGCGCTCTCGGAACACCCCGATGATGGTGAATGGGATGCCGCTGATCTCGAATGACTGGTTGACGGCGGCATCGATGCCGCCGAATCGTTCCAGCGCAAAAGGAACAGTGATTACCGCAACCTTGGCGTGACTGGTTTCATCTTCCTCATCAAAAAAGCGGCCGGACACGACCACCAGGTTGCGTACAAACTTGTATTCCGGCGTCACCCCAAGCACCAAGACATCCTTGGTAACCCCGCCGCCAAAGCTGATTCGGTCATGCATTTCGAGGATCGGCGATGACGCGGCGACTGTAGGCACCTGCTCCAGAACGGCAGTTTCATCGTCCCGGGTCAGGTAGTCGCTGCGCAGATTCTGTTGACCTGGCGTACCTGACCCCGCGCCCGCGTACTCAACTTCCACCGTATTGATGCCGATCCCCTCGATCGCGTTCAGGATGTACTGCTTGCCTGTCAGGCCGATGGTGACCACGAGGATCAGCGATGCCGAACCGATGACCATGCCTAGCGCGGTCAGCATGAACCGCACTTTGTTTACGCGGAAGCTGTCGATGGCCAGCTTCACGATCTCGCTCAGCACCATGGTTCGCTTGGCGCTGGCGAGTGTGCGTTCGAAGGATCTACGGCTGCGGCTGCGTACGGATGTCATCGAAGAATCGTTCAATCGGGGCTACGCGCGTCCAAAATAAATCCCGGCA
>DASYBJ010000456.1:0-17496 GCA_036500845.1 Acidobacteriaceae bacterium | reverse complement strand
ACGGAGATCCTGCGGCTGAAGGGTCCTCCCGTCGAGACGATCAAATGCGACGTTGAAATTGACGCGACGGATCAGCTCGCCAATTCAGATGCAACGGCGGTGACGCTTGGGATTCAGCCGCAGCTCGCCGTGCTCGAGCTGTTGGTGTATCCATCGAGCATCTTGCTCATCGCCAACGAAATCCTCTCGCTGCTCGGCACGATTGAGATTCTTCCCATGGAGTCGGCGCTCACAGTCTTCGCATGGAGCAAAAGCCGTATCACACCTGTGCGTCTTACCGATCTTCAAATCACTGAGGAGGCATTTGATCCTGCACTCAATCCCATCCGCGCCAAAGTATCGCTCGGAATGCGGGTCCTCAGCATCAACGATGTCGGCTTCCTGACTCCGGCCGGCGCACTCTACATGATCTACCAGATTACAAAAGAGTCCCTCGCGCAGCGGGCTTGAGGAGGGCAACACGATTTATGGATAACGCACTCGCATCTCTCATCACATCCGCTGCCGGAACCGGGGCGCCCACGAATCCCAGCAGCCGCTACTACGGCGCGTCGATCGAGAACTATACCGAGCCGGACGGAACACCGGTGAAGTATCTGGCCCGGCGAATCCTGCCCCAGGCGGATATCTACGCCTCTGTGCAGAATTATGTCGTTGTCGAAGGCGATCGGCTGGATAACCTTGCCGCGAAATTCCTCGGCGACCCGCTTCTGTACTGGATGATCTGCGACGCGAACGGCGCGACAGATCCGGACGATCTTACCTCGCAGGTAGGCCGCACCATTCTCATTCCACTTGCCGCCAACGTTCCCGCTGGAGCACGCAATGGCTAGCCCGCTCTACCTTACGCTGCTGGCTGGTCCGGTGGAGGCGGTGCCGGTGCCTAAGCCCCTGATTGACGCGCTTACCTCTGTCGAGGTGACCGAGTCTGCCACGGGCCGCAGCGGTTTCCAACTCACTTTCACGCTGGCCGACAACTCGATTCTTCAGACTCTGTTCCTGCTCGCGGCAGGGTCCCCAATCCCTGTCTTGCGCGTCATCCTTTTCGTCACTTTTGGAGGCTTACCCCAAGTCATCATGGACGGGATCATTCAGCATCACGAAGTTGTTCCCGATGCCGTGCAAGGATCCTCGAAGCTGGTTGTTACCGGACAGGATCTCTCCGCGCTCATGGACCTCATCGACTTTTCGGGGTTGCCTTACCCCGGAATGAGCCCGGATATCCGTGTCCTTACCATCCTCGGCAAGTACGGCGCCTTTGGCATCGTGCCCGAGGTTATTCCGGTACCCACTCCCGATATCCCCGTCCCGGTTGTGCAGACGCCTTCGCAAAAGAAGAGCGATCTCGCCTACATCCAGCAACTCGCCAAGGACGCTGGCTATGTCTTTTACATCACCCCGGGTCCTCTCCCTGGCATGAACCAGGCGTATTGGGGCCCGCAGGTAAGGGTCGGCATTCCGCAACCGTCGCTGAACGTCAACATGGATTCGTGGACCAACGTCGAAAGCCTGAACTTTCGCTATCAGCCGCAAAGCTCGGTGCTGCCCTTCATCTTCATTCAGGACCAAACGACGAAGGTAGTTCTGGAGATCCCCATTCCTCCCGTAACACCGTTCAATCCACCGCTTGGCCTTGTGGTCCCAACCCCTCAGAAATTCGAATTCCTGACTGCCACAGCAAAACTCTCGCCCGCACAGGCGCTGATGCAGGGCATGGCGCGAGCAGTTGAATCCGCCGATGTGGTCACGGGCGACGGCACGCTCGACGTTCTCCGGTACGGTCAGGTCCTGCGCGCGCGAAGTTTGATCGGTGTACGTGGAGCGGGCATTGCCTTCGATGGAATGCACTTTGTCGACAGCACAACGCACAAGTTAAAGCCTGGCGAATACAAGCAAAGCTTCGTCTTGAAGCGCAACGCGCTTATTTCCAATCTGCCTTTGGTGCCGGCCCTTCCGTATTAGTGCTTTTAGAGAGCAAAGAGATGGAAAAATATCACGGCAAATATCGGGGCACGGTGCTAGACAACGTCGACCCCTTACAGATTGGCCGCTTAATGGTCCAGGTACCCGATGTGTCGAACATTCTGCCATCGACATGGGCCATGCCGTGCCTGCCTTTCGCAGGCATTCAATCCGGATTTTATGCAGTACCGGAGATCGGCTCTGGCGTATGGGTCGAGTTTGAGCAAGGCGATCCCGACTATCCCATCTGGGTCGGTTGTTACTGGGGATCGGCCGCCGAGGTTCCGGCCCTTGCACTCGCAGCGCCGCCGGGAGTAGCGCAGGTCGTGATCCAGACAACAGGCCAAAACACGGTACTTGTCAGCGATGTTCCTGGTCCTACCGGAGGCATCCTGCTCAAGGCTGCGACCGGAGCATTCATCTCCATCTCGGACACCGGAATTACCATCAGCAACGGACAGGGCGCAACGGTCGTGATGACTGGACCTGCGGTAACCGTCAATGAAGGCGCAATGGAGGTGATCTGATCATGCCCGGATTTCTCATTCAGCAGGCTGCGACCGTTATGTGCGTGCATGGCGGACAGGCCATGCCGCTCATTCCCAATCCCGCCATTACCCTCGACGGCATGCCGAGTTGTCTGTTGCCTGATCCGTGGATCGTAGCGGGGTGCGCTGGTGTGCCTCCGGCCGTTCCTCCCTGTATCACCGCAACATGGATCGTCGGCACAGTGCGCGTGACTTCCTTTGGTCAACCGCTGCTGGTCCAAAGCAGCCAAGCCGTCTGCGTACCCACAGGAACGCCGCTGCTTCCGATCGTTACGCAAACACGAGTCACTGCGATTTGAGGCGCCTATGAATCTGGCCTTTCCTTACAATTTCGACTCGACCGGGCGCACGGCACAGACGGATCTGCTGACGCACATCCGCGACATGATCGAACAGATTCTCTTTACTTCGCCGGGCGAACGCGTCAACCGTCCGACTTTCGGTAGCGGAACAGCACAACTCGTCTTTGCTCCGAACAGCGATGTTCTTGCAGGTGTTCAACAGCAGGCGATTCAGGCCGGACTTCAGCAGTGGCTCGCTGATCTGATTCGTGTGCAGTCCGTCACAGTTACTGCGATCGAAGCCACGCTCCAAATCACTGTCGTCTACAGCGTTATCCAGACCCAGCAACAGCAGACGCAGCAATTCGTCTACGGCGGAGCAATGGCATGATTTATTTCTGCTCGCAAAAGAACCGCCGCGCCTTGGTATTGCAAAGCCCCGCGCTCAATGGTATCGACTATCTCGAAGTGATCGGGAACACGGGTTGCGGCCAACAGCTGGCGCTTACCCTGTTGAAGGATGCTCGTCTACTATCACTCACTCCCGCGAACATCGCGATCACGGGCGGCACACCGGTGCACGCCGTCTCTATTTCGCCCGCGACAGCTGCGACGCCGTTTGTCATCATCGTCAATCTGAACCAAACAGGTGATTTCTCTCCATATACACTCACGCTTGTAGCAGCTCCCGGTATAGTCGACCCGCCTGAAGGCTTCGATCCTCAACTCTCCACCATCTCTTTTTCCTTCAAAGCTGGATGCCCGACGCCCGCCGACTGTGTGCCGGAAAACTGCTGTCCCCTTCCCCCGCAGGATAAACCCGACATCAACTACCTTGCCAAGGATTACGGTGGCTTCCGGCAGGTGATGCTCGATCGACTTGCCGTTCTGAATCCCACGTGGACGGAGACCCACGCAGCCGATCTCGGCATCGCCATGGTAGAAACACTCGCTTATGCCGCAGACCATCTCAGTTATCAGCAGGATGCTGTCAGCACAGAAGCCTATATCGGTACCGCACGAAGCCGCATTTCACTGCGCCGCCATGCGCGCCTTGTCGACTACCGCATCGGCGAGGGCAGCAATGCACGAACCTTCGTCTCTCTTACTGCGGCTGCAGATAACATCGAGGTTCCTGAAGGAACACTATTCTATGTCCGGGTTCCTGGTCTGCCACCGGTAGCCAAGCACGGCGATCCGGTGGCGCAACAACTTGCTAAGACTCCGCAGCCGGTCTTCGCCAGCAAGCAGGCAGTGACGCTCTTCAATGAACAAAACTCCATGGATTTCTACACCTGGAGCGATACGGATTGCTGTCTCGTTCCTGGAGCGACACAAGCAACGCTGGTGAACAATCTTGGCACGCTGCATTCCGGAAATGTGTTGATCTTTGAGGAAGTGCTCGGACCAGGAACCGGGCAAGCCGGAGACGCGAACCCGGCAAATCGCTGGGCCGTGATGCTGACAAATGTAACTACCACTGATTATAAGCAAAGGCCCCTGGTCGATCCGCTGAACGGTCAGCCGATCACTCGCATCGAATGGTCCGCGGAGGACGCACTTCCGTTCCCACTTTGCCTCTCGTCGACTATGGAGGGACGTGGCTCGCGTCCCGTGTTCAACGTGAGCGTTGCCCGCGGAAACCTTATCCCTGCCGATCATGGTGTATGGATCACAGCTGAGGCGCTCCACGAAGTTCCCGCAGCTCCCCCTTCACCGGCATCGAGTAGCAGCTGTACCTGCGGGACACAAGCTCCGGTGGCTGCGCCGGTTCCCCGGTACTATCCACAACTCGCCAACTCACCCCTGACGTTTAGCGCGGCGTTCACCGGCATCGCATCAGCCACGTCGTTTCTTGCTCCGGATAAGACAGATGTCGTTCCACAGATCTCCATCAAAAGTAATGATGGGTTCACTTGGAAACCGGAAGAGGATCTCCTGTCCAGCAACGATACGGATCATGTCTTTGTCCCGGAAATCGAGCACGATGGCTCAGTTTTTTTGCGCTTCGGTGACCGCCAATATGGTGCGGCGCCCAGTACGGGAGTCTCCTTTTCCGCGACTTACCGGGTGGGCAACGGGAGCAGCGGAAATATCGGACGCGATTCACTCGCTCACGTTGTTGTGCCGCAGAGTTTTCTTCCTGCGCTCACGAGCATCAGCGCAGCCCGCAACCCACTACCCGCTACCGGCGGTGTTGATCCGGAAAGCATGCAGCACATCATCCAGTACGCGCCGTTCAGTTACGAGACGCAGTTGCGTTGCGTTACCGAGGATGACTACGGCCGGATGGCCGCTCAATCCGCTGCCATTCGCGCTGCGCGCGGCACCCTGCGCTGGACGGGCAGCTGGTACACAGCCTTTGTTTCAATCGATCCTGTTGCGACGCTCACCCCACTGCTCGTCCGCGATACCACCAGCCGCCTCAATCTGTTGCGGATGATGGGCACAGATCTCGCTGTGGAAGGCGCCGTGGTCGTCGGACTGCAAATCAATATGGAAATTTGCGTCGACCCGGATCACTTCCAGGGCGACGTCTACGAAGCTCTCATTAAGGTGTTTGTCACCGGCAACCAGTGCAACGGCCAAAGCGGGCTGCTAAATGCTGCAAACTTTACCTTCGGCGAGACGGTGTACACCAGTCCCTTGATTGCTGCGGCTCAGGCCGTTGAGGGAGTCCGATCCGCCACTCTCACAGTTTTCGCGCGCATGGATGACCCCAAGACGGATGGTGTTTCCCGGGGTTATCTCACGATGGGCCGTCTCGAGATCCCGCGTTGCGACAACGACCCGAATCACCTCGATCATGGAGTTTTTGTGCTCCAAATGGACGGTGGGAAATGAGCGGCGGATGCATCATTCCGAATGAGCAACTTTGCGGCTGCTGCGCGGGGATTGCTCAAGAGACCCCGCAGGCGATCACTAATCGTCCCGCACTTTCATCCATTGCATATCGGGTCGGCACCTATTCCACGTTCAACGCCAGCATGCTGGCCGCGCTGTCTGATCCTGCGTTTCCTCCGCTTGCCTTGTTGCGCACACGCGATAAATCCGATTTCTCGATGGCGCTGATCGATGCATGGGCCGTTGCCCTCGACATACTGACGTTCTATCAAGAGCGCTTTGCCAACGAGGCTTTCCTTCGAACGGCGGTCGATCAGCGATCGGTTTTTGAACTGGCCCGTCTTGTCGGGTACGTGCCATCCCCAGGAGTTTCCGCTTCCGCTGTGTTGGCGTTCACACTTACAAGCGCACCGGGCTCGCCGGATAATGTGCTCATATCCGCGGGTACCCGCGTGCAAAGTGTTCCTGGACCCGGTCAAAAGCCGCAGGTCTTTGAGACCTCATCCGATCTGACTGCCCTCATCGCGTGCAATGCGATACCTGCTCAAACCACCATTCGCTGGCAGCTCTTTGGATCAGACATCCGCACGTGGATTCAGGGAACCACAAACAACATCAACATCGGCGATGCGTTGCTCTTTCTCACCGCGCAGTCGGGCCAGCCCGTGGCCAACGGACCAGGAGATGTTCACTACGTTACTGCCGTGAACATCGACTCCATTTCCGGCAACACAAGGATTGAATGGGATCAGCCACTGTCGACATCTTTTACTGCCGGTATGACGACGGATGATGTCTGCATCTTCATCTTTCGCAAAAAAGCTGCACTTTATGGCGTGCAAGCGCCCAACCCAATGACGCTTGGAGACACTAAATCCAATTCCAATCTCCAGAATATCCCTGGCTATCCCCCCACTCCCGGACCGGGAGCTGATTGGAGCTTTTACTACAAGGAGTACAGCTATCAGATCAATCTCGACGCCTCGTATCCGGGACTAGCCCCTCAAGCCAATACTGTTCTGCCTTGGATCGTGCTCACCGGTCTGGGCTACACATCGTTCTTCAAGATCACACATGCGGTGGACTCGAATCCAGGCCGCTACACGCTGACCGCGAAGACTACGCAGCTCACCCTTGACTGGGGACGGATTCTCGCCGGCGATCCTTATCTCTCGCTCAATGAGGTCCTGTGGGAGTTTGTGCAGGAGACGCGCAATATCACGGCCTACGTGCACAGCGTTGCGCTTAGCCCCGCCGACCTTCCGATCGTCAACTGGAACGGCATAACAACGTTTCCGCTCGCCGCCGGGATGATCGTTCCGGTCCAGGGAACATCGATCTCCATTGTTGGCGGCCAGCAGATTGCCGCGAACCAGCCGATCGGTATTTCCGGAAAGCGCGCGCGCCTCCAGGTAATTACCGGCAACGGCGCAATTTTTGTGCCCGCTGATTCAGCCGGCACCTTGCCCGTCTCGGACAAACAGATCTTCCTCGCGGATAGCTTTCCCCCAGTCACTGATCCAGTTACGGGTTATCCATCCTGGAGCGCTCTAACCTTGGCAGGTGTTTCGGGCTCTTTGATCGTCTCTCAAAAAAACATGCAGCTCATGCCAGCAGACAAGAGCGATCCCGTCACAAGCGAAGCTGCCGTCGTGAGTGCGACAGAAGTATCGGGCGACGTCACAACCCTCAGCCTTACGACAACTCTCTCGCGGGTTTACGACGCAAACACCGTATCTGTGAATGCAAACGCGGTAGAGGCCACAGACGGCGAAACAGTTCAGGAGATCCTCGGCAGTGGTGATGCAACCAAAAGCGCTCTCGAGTTCACTCTCAAGCAGCCGCCACTGACGTATGTCACTTCAACCTCCGCCAGTGGTTCACAATCTACGCTCGAGGTCTGGGTCAACAATCTTCGCTGGCATGAGGTCTCTAACCTGCTCTCCGCGGGTCCGGCCGATCGCGTTTTCGTCACCCGGGTCAACTCTCAGGGCAAGACGATCGTGCAGTTCGGAAACGGCGTGCAAGGCGCACGCACACCAACCGGACAGTCCAACATCCGCGCCGTCTACAGAAAGGGAATCGGCCTGCCTGGCATGGTGAATGCCGGTCAACTTTCGCAACCCCTCGACCGGCCTCAGGGTCTCAAGTCCGTCGTGAATCCAAGCGCAGCTTCCGGCGCTGCTGATCCTGCTTCTGCTGACGCTGCGCGGACCAGCGCCCCTCTGCCCACGCTCACCATCGGACGGGTCGTCTCTCTGGAGGATTATCAAAACTTCGCGCTCGCTTTTGCCGGCATTGCGAAGGCCATCGCCACCTGGACCTGGTTCGGTAACTTGCGCGGTGTCTTTCTCACGGTAGCCGGAGAAAATGGCACAACGCTCCAGAACGGCGATCCCATCATCACCAGCCTGATCAAGGCAATCCGGTCCTATGGCAATCCTTACGTTCCTCTGAAGGTTACGTCGTTCGTGCCGGTGCTGTTTGAGTTCACCGCCGGCGTACGGGTCGACGTGACTGATTATGACGCTAAGCTGGTTCTCGCCCAGGTGTGGCAGAACATATCTGCCGCTTTCGCGTTCGAGAAACGGCAGCTCGCGCAAAACGCCGTCGCCAGCGAAATCATCGAGATCATCCAACAGACTCCGGGCGTGATTGCCGTTCAGCTTGAGGCGCTCAACCTCAGTGGCGACCCGGCTGCGGGTTCCATCCCCGCCATGCTATGCGCCGCCGGGCCTCTTCCGCCGCAAGGAGCACAAATGCTCCTTCTCGACCCACAAACGCAAGGCAACATCGGAGTCTGGTCATGAGCCTGAATGCAGATCAACTCTTCGCTCTGTTGCCTGCCGTTTACCGCACTCGGGACGCAGCCAATGGCGGTCCGCTGCAAGCGCTGTTCGCCGTTATGGCTGCGCAGTCCGGCATCGTCGAGAACAACATCGAGCAGCTTTATGACGACCAGTTCATCGAGACCTGTTCGCCTTGGGTAATCCCTTACATTGGCGACCTGATCGGATACAACTCGATTTACGAAGTCGTTTCTGCCAGCTTCGACAGCCGCGCCGAGGTGGCAAACACGATCAGCTATCGCCGTCGCAAAGGCACTCTGCTCGCCCTTGAGCAGCTGTGCATGGATGTTTCGGGCCGTCCCGCCGTTGCCGTGGAAGAGTTCAAGCGCCTGATCACCACGGAGAGCATGCGGCATCTCCGCCCCCATCACGACACAACGGTCAATCTGCGCCGCATCGGAGCACTCGACCGATTCAACACAGCCTTCGACGTTGAGAACCGCACGATCGATGTACGACGGATCGCACCACGTTTGCGCGCCATTGTAGATCCCGATCCTGCACCACTGGAGACCGCACTCCACGGCCCAGGCCGTTTCAATATTCCTGATGTTGCCATCCACCTCTGGCGCTGGAGAAGCTGGCCGGTAGTCAATGCTCCGGCATTCTCCGTCGGAAACGGCCGTTACATGTTCAGCCCGCTTGGTCAGGATATTCCGCTCTTTTCGCAGCCCCCGGTTCGCAGTTCCTTCAGCGGCCTAACGACGCGCATCGATGTTCCGCAGCCGATCCATCGACACGAGTTCGCAAAAAGTCTAAGGCATTGCCACAAGCCGGAGCCCAATGCTCCTATCTTCTACGGTCCCTCTGCGAGCATTTTGTTGATTGCGGATGGGGTGGATATCGACTGCGCTCGAATTTGCTGCGCGAATCTGGGCGATCGCAGTGGCAGCTCATGGTGCAGGGTTCCCTCAGGCCGGATTGCCCTCGATCCCGAATTGGGCCGCATTCAATTCGCCGCCGACGTTCCCCTGCCGCAGTCGCTTCGAGTGAACTACTCCTATGGGTTCCCCGCTGAGATTGCGGGTGGGCCATACGATCGCTCGGCATCTCTCTCGCTCTTAAATCCGCTGCAGACGGCGTTCTTCGCTATTGTCGGAGCCGCCGATTTCCCGACTCTCGAAGACGCTGTTCAGGCTTGGAATCAAATGGCGCCTGGCTCCTCTGGCATCATTGTGCTCCCGAATTTCGAGTGCTTCGCGATTGATCTGACGGCCGCAAGTGCCATTCAGCTTCCAGCAGGGAGCAGTCTTTCGATCGCAGCCGGAGAGCCGATCCCATCGGGTGGTCCTCGGGACGTTGTATGGAACAATTCCTGTTGCACTTTGACGGGCAACATGGAAGTCAAAGGCGTCGCAGGGCTTCCCCTGCCAGAGGGTGAGACCACCCCAGCAGGACAACTGTTGATCAGTGGAGTTTGGCTGGCGGGTCAAATCTTCGTTACGGGCGAAACCGCCACGATCCAGATCGCCGACTCAACGCTCGTTCCCGGGATCACTCTCACCCGAGCCGGCGAGCCGGTTGCGCCGGGCGATCCCAGCATTCTCGTCACTGCAACGGAAGCGGCCCTGACCTTGACCCGCGCCATCAGCGGTCCCATCGCCGCCGATACCGGGGGAAGTACGCGTATCTGCTCCAGCATCGTTGATTCGACTTCGCCCTGCTGCGTCGCGTACGCAGCCGCCGATCTCGCGTCTGCCGGGGCCGATCTCCATGTCGAGGACAGCACCATTGTCGGTAAGGTGCACACGCGCACAATCCCGCTGGCATCGAACACGATCTTCTTCGCGCGCCGTCCGCGCCGCGATCCTTGGCCCGCGGCTGTATGGGCAAGCCGCAAACAGACTGGCTGCGTGCGCTTCTGTTCGCTGCCCTTCGATTCGATCACCCCGCGGCGCTATCGGTGTCTACCCCCCGATGCTGCGAGTGAACCGGTGCTTGCGCCGAATTTCATCACGCTGCGATACGGAAGACCGGCCTATGCGTTGCTCAGCGGGGATGTTCCCTTGGCAATCTGGCAGGGAGCGGATAACGGATCGCAAATAGGCGTGTATTACCAGATCCAGGAAACCGAGGCGATACGCAATGTCCAGCTGCGGGCTCCGGAGTTCCTCCCAGTGTGCCTCGAGAGTGGAATCTTTCTTCATCCGTCACGTCCGCTTCTTGAAGTGAAACCCGCTCTGATTTTCTATGGCTCTCAGCCGGCGAGGCGAGGCTGCGATTGCTCCGCTCCTGAGGAGCGGAGCTTCATCGGAATAGGCAGCGCACTTATGTGAGTTTCACAGTTACTTAATGAAATGGTCAGGTGTCCTCATGAAAGGCGATTTCAGCCGGATTCGGTTCAATCCAAAGAAGCAATACACGGCGGTCCTCGAGCAGCAGGGACGCGTTTCCCTCGACGCCGACGCAAATGAGCAATGCGCCATCGATGGCTATCTGCGTAAGACCGAGACAATCGACGTGATTGGCGAATATGGCGCGCCCGCGAATGACGCAGGATTCGCCATCACAGTGGATCATAACGAGATTCTGATCGGAGCAGGACGCTACTATGTTGAAGGGCTGATGTGCGAGAACAGGCAGGACAACCTTCCGTATGGCAGCCAGCCTTACTTGATCGGCCCTTCGCCCAGCGACTCCACGCTGCTTGCTGATCTGGTTCAACAAGGCGGCTCTGTAGAAGTGTTTCTTGAGGTTTGGCAGCGCCTCGTAACGGCGCTCGACGATCCCTGCCTCAGGGAGCCTGCCCTCGGGCAAGCGGATACCACAGCACGCCTGCAAACAGTGTGGCGCGTCGTTGCCGGCCTCGTCGAGCCGCCGCAGACGCAGCCAAATCCCGCCGGGACGGGGACGTCACGATTCCCAACTGGAACGGTTCGAGGGGGAGAACTGCTGCTCAACGCCAAGGAGATGGTTGCTCCTATGCAGGCGGCGCTGAAGACAACCAAGGTCTCAGCGCAAACGGCTAAGAAGAATCTAACCCTCGCGAATCAGGCTGCAGCAGCCTTAGGGTCGACAGCAGTTTCTCCAACCGCTGTAGCCCCTAGCCCAGCCCCGGCAGCGCCGACGGTCGATTGCTGCGTGCAGATGTATGGGGAAAAACACCCGGTAAGCACAGGCAGCATGGGCGCGATGACCAGTGGAGGTACACAGAACTGCTCCTGCCAACCCATCCCCGCAGCTGGATATCAGGGACTGGAAAATCAACTTTACCGGGTGGAAATTCATCATCCAGGCGACGAAACCACAGCTACTTTCAAATGGTCGCGCGAGAATGCTTCTGTCGTAGTTGCAATCCGTAGCATCAACGGGGCTACCATATGGGTCGACTCGCTGGGGCCGGACGCGAATTTGGGTTTCCAGGCGAATGAGTGGGTCGAGATCACTGACGATACATATCTCTTCGGCCAGGTACCGAACCAGCCTGGAACGCTCTATCAGATTCTGCTGGTCGACCCTACAGGTCCGTCGATTACTATGACAACTCCGGTCATCCCTGTCGACACAAACCGCAACGCACGCGTACGGCGGTGGGAGCAGACAGGGACCGCCGCTGGTCCCTCCGGGTTGCCGCTCCCGGTCGGTTCGTGGCTCACGCTCGAAAACGGTATCGAAGTAAGCTTCGGTTCAGGAACGTATCACTCGGGAGATTATTGGACCATTGCAGCGCGAACAGCCTCCGGGCTGATCGACTGGCCTCCATGCGGCAGCGACGGGAATTTATTCCAGCCTGCACACTCTACGATCGTTTACCACGCCCCGCTCGCTTGCATTCACTGGGACTCCAGCAAACGTCAACTCGTTGTTGAGCCCTGCCGCCGGATCTTCGCTCCGCTTACGTCGTTGACGCCTCCGGCCATGCCGCCTGCGTTACACATAACTGGTTATAGCTGGCAGAACGATGACATAATAACGTTCGACCTACTGCTGAAGAGCGGACTGACGCTAACGCTCGATGCAGCTCCGACAGGTCCAATCAGCGGAGCCAATGTCATCGTCACAATCGAGACGATGGATACATCCCTGATTTATGGGTACCGGCAGCAGTTAGCATCCGTTTCTGGAGAGCCGGCAGCCGCTACGACGGCTTCAGGTGCAGCGGTCACGACGCCTGCGCCGGCCGCGCTCCAGGCAACTTCGATTTACACCCCAGTCTTTCAAACCCTTCCTCTCAACGTATCCGTACTCGATTGGCAGACTTCGATAAATACGACGGCAAAGCAGATTCTTTGGAGCCTGCCGAAAACGGACCTGACCGGCTTGCAATCGAGATACCTCCAGCTCATCAACGATAATTTGCTCGGAATCATGGCAGAGTTCGGAATCCATGCTCGAGCACGCGTCAAACTTCTAGGCGATGCGATCTTCGCGCAGAGCGGCGCTACGCAGCTCTTTCTTGATGGGCAGAGTTTCGGTGTTCAAACGACGCGCCAGGACAAAAAGACACCATGTATTTCCCTTCAGATGCCGTCTGGGAATGGCGAAAAGGCGAGTGACTTCGAAGGTTGGTTCTATCTCGCGCCTTTCAATCGTGTCTCCCAAGTAAGTACTAACTACGCCTCCTTCACCGTGGTGGTGGATTCATTCGGTGGTGTTACGGGTGTCGTGGCTGGGACGCCGCCACAGCCGGTAACGGCACAGGTGACCGTGCAGTTGAGTTATCCGGCCGCTACGGTTGCTGGGACCACGGTGAGCCTCGCCCTCGCCGCAACAACGTCGGGTGTCAATGCAAGCAACTACGTGAGCTTACAAACCACAAACCTTGTGATCCCACAAGGCACCACTCAAAAGAGCGTGAACATCAATGTCTTTGGCAATCCTGGCCAGGGTCAAACCTACACGTTTCAGATCACCGCGTCTGTCCAGCTTGCCTACGGAAGTCCGGTGGCACAGTCCACTACGTTCACTCTGGTGGGTGTGCAAGCTTCTCCAGGGAGAATCGGAAGAATACCAGTTGTACAGAATCCGTAAGAGGACAGCATGCGCGCGGTCTGGTCATTCTGGAGCAAACCGTTTCAAGAGTTCAAGGGACGGATGTGGCGTAGCCCCTTGCACCATTTACTCGCTTGGCGACTCTCTTTCCGGCTTGCGAGCAGGTACTACCCGGATACGATGCTGGTCACCGACCGTGCCGGAAAAGCGTTGCTGGTGGATTCGCTTGGTCTGTCCTTTGCACATGTCTCGACGGAGCTGGATTCGATCCGGAAAGTAGACGCCGGCTGGTGGGCACTCGGCAAACTGATCGCTTACGAACTGCAGGATCGACCCTTCGTTCACCTCGATACGGATGTCTTTTTGTGGAAGGCGCTGCCGCCCAGCTTGTTGCATGCGCCTGTGTTCGCCCAATGCCCTGAGGATCATCCGCCGCTTGCGGAGTGGTGTGGGCCGATCGAGGTCGAGCAAGCTTTCGCACAACACGGCGCATCGCTGCCTGCCGAGTGGGAGTGGTCTCGATCGCGCTCTCTCAGCTACTATCGCGAAGCGAATTGCGGCATCGTCGGCGGAACTCGTATCGACTTTCTTCGTTACTATGCCAACTTGGCGATCGATCTGATCCTAAACCCGGACCACGCGAGGGCGTGGGGTGCGTTCGGCGACACGCAGGGTTACAACATGGTGGTCGAGCAGTTTCTGCTCCAATCCTGTGTCGAATTTCATCGTTCGAATCCGGAGTCGCCATTCAGGGGAATCAGCATCCGTTATCTGTTTCCATCCTTCGCGGACGCTTTCGATCATGAGGCCGCCGCCCGTGTGGGATTCACGCACCTTTTGGGCGATGCGAAGAGAGATTCTATCGTTGCGCAGCGGCTTGAACAGCGCTCCCGGGATGAGGACAGGGACTTCTACGAACACTGCGTCCAGCTAAGCCGGAATCGTACCCTGATGGCTGAACTCGGAGTCTGGCAATGAGAGCAAGGTCTGCAACCCTCGCGGCTACGTCAGCGAAACGAACTCAACAAACAGCAAAAGATCCAGCCCGCGCGCGAAACCCTGTCCGTGACTCTGCGTTGCAACGTAAACTGGCCACTCCCCTCGGGACCGTGATTCCCAAATCGTTCGCGGGAATCCCGTCTGTTGGGCCGGGAGAGAGCAGTCCTGCCGAGCGCTCCACGCACCAGACCACTCCTCTTCAGCGCAGGCTCGTTTTCGGAGCAGGCAACAACCCACTTGAAACCCAGGCAGACGCCATGGCCGCGGCGGTCATGAATGACCATATGGAACCAGCCGTTCGTCCCGGAGGCCCCATCGTACGCCAGGCAGTGATGCGGATGCTCGGCAGCGCGGTCCGTCCGTTCGCAGGCCCATCGTTTTCAGGTCCTGTGCTCCAGCGCAAGTGTGCGTGCGGCGGCTCTGGCGGCGAGTGTGACGCATGCACGCAGAAACCCGAAGAGGGGCTTCTTCAGCGCAAAACTGTCAGTAGAGCTCCGGCGAATGGAGTGCCGCCCATTGTCCACGAGGCGCTGCGCTCTCCCGGCCAGATGCTCGACTCCACCACACGTTCCTTCTTTGAACTGCGCTTCCATCACGACTTCAGCCATGTTCGAGTACATACCAGTGCTTCGGCTGCTGAATCAGCGCGAGCCGTGAATGCGCTGGCATATACGGTGGGCCATAATGTTGCATTTGATACAGGCAGGTATTCACCGCAAACAACAAATGGAAAGCGGTTACTCGCACATGAACTGGCGCACGTCATACAGCAAAGCCGCGGGGCAGGAGCTCTCGGCTCGTCCATGACGGAACGCGGGCTGGAGCAAGCTGCTGAACATGCTGCCATGGCAGCCATGGAGGGAGAGCGTGTTCAGGTTGACGGTATTGCCAGCCAGCATATTGCCCGCGTGCCCACGACTCCAGCAGATTTTCCTGTGACCGGGAAGAAAAAAGCTCCCGGGGACACAATGAACATCTATTTCGATCGCAACAGCGCCGTCTTAGATGCAGTGGAGCAGGCAAAGATACCGCAGATTGTTTCTACGGTTACGCCAACGATCCCTGTGGTGCTGAATGGATTTCGCAGCGAAGATGAACCAGTGGCCCTTGCAAGCACTCGCGCGACTGCAGTAAGTGCCGCATTATCGGCTGCCGTGCCTCCGCATACCGGCGCGCAGACAGTGACTCCACTCCCTGCAGCTGGCGTTGGCCATATTGACTATCGCGATGTGCGCAAGGTCGAAGTGCTCGCTGCCCCAGCGGCTGCGCCGCCTCCCGTCTCAGCCGTTCCGGCCTGCTCGGCAGGACCGTCGGCCCCATGCGGAACTGCTTTCAGTACTGCGCAGCCGCGCGCATTGGCCATGTTGAATGCAGCGATTCCCGGGCTCAACGCGCCGCTCTCCGCCAATGCCACAACTTTATTATCGACGCTCTTTGGCGGAGCAGGCGTCGCTGCCACTGTGCGCAGCAAACTCGTTTTGTTGCGTGATCACATCACAGCTATGCCGTCGCAGATGCGTTGTCACAACATCTGCGACGGGAATTGTACAAACCCTGCTTATAACTGCGGAGTCGGAATAGGCGTTCCTGCGGCTGACCCATGCAACACGGCTGGCAGTAAAGCCATGATGACCCTTTGCCCGGATTTCCTTTCTGAGCCAAATGTGGACAAGCGGGCACAAACGTTGATTCACGAGGGCGCGCACGGGACAGCAACTTTGCAAACAGTAGACCTTTCCTATGGTGTTGAGAGAGGGATCATCCTGCTGAGCCCTGCGGACACGCTCAGAAATACCGATAGCTATGTGTTGCTTGTGCGCAATCTCCATACTCCTGGAAGCGTCTCTATTGGCCCTACGCCTCCGGACGTTGTAACTGGCGCCGGATCCTGCCCAACGGCTGATCCAGTCATTTGCCGCGCGGTTGCTTTCCTGGAGAAATGGGCAGTTACAGCACGGCAAGACATCAGCGGCGTCTACGATGCGGTAGTGGTGGCATTGCCTCCCGGAGCATGGACGGCCAGCTACTATCAGGCCCTTTTGCACGACATCGCATCTTTGTTTGGTCTGACCGATCCTGGCGCCGCTGCCCCATTTGTGTCCCCGGTTGGGGACGACAAACTGAAACTTGCAGGCATTTATGACCGGTACAACACAATGATGTACCAGATTTACTCAAACCGGGTGACCATCAACAAGGTTCCTGCAGGAGCTGAGTCATGGACATTTGGCAGTCCTGCAACTCTCACTTTGACGCCGACATTTTCAGCGGTTGGTTCAGTAGCCGGCCAGGTTAGACGGCTTTATGAATTACTTGCAACTGCCACGCCGGGCGTGACTGCCGCTCTGCGGCCAAGCTACGTTGAAGCAGCGGACCGCATCAGACGACACCGTTCCTTCGGCCCCTAGGCTATAGGAGATGCGCGCCAGGATTAGCTTCCATGCTTGCGGCCGGAGGATGAAAGTCTCGCGTAGCCAATTTCCCCCGGCCTCGTTGTCGCTCGTCGCTCGAAGATACCCGATATTCGTCGCTCCTCGCTTCTAGATCCCGAGAAAATTGGCTCCCGTCGCTGTCGTCCCAATATTCCAGGGCTGCGCGGTACTGCCGCTCTCGCCCTCTTGCTCCGCTCGCCCTTCCCAGGCTCGCTTCGCAATTCATCCTAATAGTGTTAACCGGCCCTAGAACCGAATCAGCTCAGAGGAGTCTACGATCGTAGAGGAGAGGCTCGAGCGGCCAACGTCTGATCATCTTCGTAGCATCCGGATGCCTAGGATTCAGCATGATGTTGTTCTCTTGCGGGACTAAACGGAACGTCATAAGTAATTGCGTGTCGAGTGTAACGAGATATTGTGGAAGCGGCCGAATCTATTGCTTGATACGCAAATGTCTACGACGTGTCTACGACCCTGTGTTTTAACGAAGTCACTGCGACAGGTCAGTGGATCAGATAGCCGTGGCTGAAAAAGGGAATGGTTGCTCTCTTGGGCCTGAGGTAAGAGAACGTCACCGTCTTGTGCGGCGGCGCAAGCGCGGCAATACTCTGGTCTGCAGCTTGATCCTGAGCAATCAGGCTGCCGGAAA
>DASYBJ010000455.1:0-4193 GCA_036500845.1 Acidobacteriaceae bacterium | reverse complement strand
CGAGAAGATCCGGGGTAGGAATGCGCTGAAGTTATTTAAGTGGTCGAGTTAGAAATGTCGAATTGCGTGGAGTTATAGACTAGACAGGCTGCGGAAAAACTCGATTTGCCCGATAAGTTCGTTAGAAAAATACCTCAGGGCCTAAGGCCGCAATGATTCTGCTCAATTAACGGCACGACTAAAAGTCGTGCCCTGATACAAAGCTGGGCTTAATCAGAGCTTCCTTAAAAATCAGGGGTAGAGAGCTGTGGTTTCCCACCCTACGCGCCGAAAGGCATGGCGCGTAGAATGGGGCACCCAAAGCCTGCTGCCGGGACGGAAAAGCCTTCGCCTGCGGCTGAAGTCGTGCCCTGATACAAAACAGAAGTTTTTCTTATAAAACAGAGTTTTTCCGCAGCCTGTAAAGTCCGGCTAGGTGTTTGACCGTCTGTTGTTGTACGACAGTGGAGTGCCCCAGGTGTCGATTTTGAGACCTGGGATACCGCGAACCTCAACACACGAAATCAAACGGTCAGAGACCTAGGCCCGCCTTCTATTGGAACGATATGTCGATTGAGATGCAAAAACAAAATGGAAGCCAAGCTGAATTATCCCACGTACGTCGGCCTCCGGCGGACGAACGTAGGATACCCCGCGATTGCGCTGCCAAGCCAGACTGGGACCAACCGTCTGTTGCGGGTGTGAAGTGAATCCTAGCAATTTCACAAGAGTTGATATCCGACCAACAGACACACAATAACAGGCGAAATGGCATCCTTTTACCGGGCGACTGTAGAGGAGTTTCTTGCGCAGACCGAGGAGCATACCCTCTCTCGTTTGGCGATTGCGTATGCAAACCGAGGCTATACAAGCCAGTACTCAGACCAGACCTTGACTTGGGAACGTGACATTCGTTCCCTTCGCAGGTCATTAGAACAATGTGTCATCAATGCAGCTTCTGCAAAGTCATGGGGTCTACTTCTTGAGTTTTCAATTCCAAGGAAGGAGCTCCGGATTGATAGCGTCCTGCTGATCCGAGATGTGATCGTTGTTCTAGAATCAAAGACTGGTCACATTGCATTGCAGGCAAAGCGCCAGATTGAAGAGTACTCGCTCCTTCTGCATTACTTTCACAAGGCATCGCTCGGTCACCGGATTGTGCCGATCATTGTTTCATCAGATGCAATTGAAGCGAATCTAAACGCGCTGAATCAGCGTGAGTTATTTCCCCAGTTGGCTACATATTGGGTCACCGAGGTCATACGTAGTTCCTGGCAATGCCTTTCTAACGTACTGCTCGCAATAGAGAAGCATTCTATAGGGCAGATGAATGCAGAGGCATGGGACAGCAGCCCATATTTCCCGGTGCCAAGCATCATTGAAGCAGCAATGGCGCTGAGGAGTGGACTTTCGATTCGTGAGATCGCGCACGCTGAAGCGTCGGAACATGAGATTGAGAGCGTGCGGAAGGCTGTTCAAGGGTTCGTGGACCGAGCTCGCAATGATACTCATCATGCGATTTGCTTTTTGACCGGCGTGCCCGGTTCGGGAAAAACGCTCGTCGGCCTGAGCCTTGCTCATTCGGATGAAAACAAATCCAATGCCATTCACTTCATGAGCGGCAATGGTCCGCTTGTGCGGGTAATGCAACATCTCTTTACCCGAGAAAGCATGCGAAGTGGGGCAAGGGCCGCGCAGGCGCGTGCGGAGGCCAAGACCCTGATAGAAAATGTTCACGTCTTTGCTCGATACCATACAGAGGACAATTTAGGACCGCCATCCAATCACGCAATCATCTTTGACGAGGCGCAGCGGGCTTGGAATCGCGCTCAGAACAAGAAGAAGTTCCGGCGAGATTACTCGGAGCCGGAGATGCTGCTAGAAATTATGGAGCGACTCCAGGACTGGGCAATGGTTGTCGCTCTGGTAGGCGGTGGGCAGGAAATCAATGACGGTGAGGCAGGGCTAGAGGAATGGGGCCGAGCTCTGATCGGCAGCGCCAAGGATTGGGTAATATATGCGTCGCCCGAGGTATTGGAAGGCGGGGCCTCTACCGCGGGACATCGATTGTTTGATGACCCGAGGAAGCAAAAGGAAGTGCAGACATGTTCGGCGCTGCACTTACGGACTTCGAATCGGAGTCTGCGGGCCGATCAATTGGCAACATGGGTGAATCTTATGTTGGAGGGAAATGCAGAGGACGCAGCTTCTTTAGAGATCACAGAGAGATTCCCAATTTTTCTCTCGCGGAATCTAGACCAAACACGATTGAAGTTACGAGAGCAAGGGATTGGGGAAAATCGTTACGGATTGATCGGTTCCTCGGGTGCTATGCGCCTGCGCGCTGAAGGGCTAGAACCTAGCTCATCTTTTCATGCGGAATATCAGTGGGAGCACTGGTATTTAGCAGAAGAGACAGATGTGCGCTCGAGCTATCGATGCGAAGTGTTTGCTACGGAGTTCGAGATTCAGGGATTGGAGTTAGATTGGATCGGGCTTTGCTGGGGTGGGGATTTCGTATGGAACGATCTGCAAGGCTGGCAGCTACGTGCCCTGAGGCATGGGTCGCAGACCAAATGGAGTGCAATCAAGAGTGCTGATAAACAAATCTACCGGAAAAATGCGTATCGTGTGTTGCTGACCCGGGCAAGGAAAGGGATGGTCATCTTTGTCCCAAAGGGAAATGCAGATGATCCGACCAGTCCGCCAAAAGATTTTGAAATGACGGCCCGATACCTGATCCGATGTGGCGTGAAGTTGCTGGGTTAGAAGAGAATGCCGTAGTCCTTTCGGGTTCTCGACCGAGGCAGCTCACGTGACTGACGCCATATAGAAAGAAAATATCGGATGACGAACAAGAGGCCCCGATGCAGTAACGGCGCATTGGCTGGCCCGTGTTTCTGTATTCCATTGACAAAACAGGCGTGGCGGGAGGAAATTCGTGTGCATGAAAAGACGATCGTTTCTCTGGTCGTCCGCTGCGCTTGTGGGAGCCGGTATGGTTGGCGCTGGCCACAGTCATGCCGACTCTATCCATCCGCACCGTGTCCCAGCGGCGTCGCTCATGACCGATTGCGCCAATCGCTTTCTCGCCGCGCTCGATGCGCATCAGAGCGGTAAAGCTAGCTTCCCGTTCGACAGCGATGAGCGGCTGAACTGGCATTTCATCCCGAAGGACCGCAAGGGTCTTTCGCTGCGCGAGATGGCGCCCTATCAGCAACAGCTTGCCAGCGCGCTGCTCGCCGCCGGGCTGAGCCAGACCGGGTACATTAAAGCCACGACGATCATGAGCCTGGAAGAAGTGCTCAGGATTATCGAGAAAGACAACGGCGAGACCCGCAACCCGGAGAAATACTACTTCTCGGTCTTCGGCACTCCTTCCGACAGCGGCACCTGGGGCTATCGCGTCGAGGGCCACCATCTCAGCCAGAACTACACGATCGTGAATGGCGAGGTTGTCGATGGGCCAAGCTTCTTCGGCGCCAATCCCGCGGAGGTTCGGGAGGGACCGCGCAAGGGCCTACGCACTCTGGCTGGAGAGGACGACCTTGGAAACCAGCTGATCCATGCCCTCGACGAACAACAGCAGAAGGTCGCGATCGTGAACGCAACAGCCTACAAGGACATCCTAACCGGCGCCAGCCGGAAGGCGGCTCTTCAGGGCCAGCCGTCGGGGCTCTCCGCTTCAACGATGAACACCAGACAGTTTGAAGGGCTCATGACACTCGTAGAAGAGTACGCCCGCAACGTGCCCAACGAGTTGGCCGAGAACCGGATCGCTCAGATCAACAAGGCCGGCCGGGATATCTACTTCGCATGGTCTGGTGGAACCAACCGGGGCGATCCGCACTACTACCGCGTTCAGACCGCTTCATTCCTGATTGAACTGGACGACACGCAGGATGACGGCAATCACATCCACTCCGTGTGGCGCGATGTCCATTGCGACTTCGGGCAGGACCTGCTCCAGCAGCACTACCAGTCCAGCCACCAATCGAAATAGAACCGCCCAGCAGCGTCAGCCTTTCCGCCGCAACACCCGATCGTTGGATCTGTCTGGCGATAAACGACCCTCAGGAAAGAACGCGGAGCACCACCAGCGTCATATCGTCGTGCTGGGAAGCGCCGGCGGCGAATGCATCGGCGGCGGCCAGGATGCGAGTCATCACTTCAGAAGCAGGCAGCGCTTGGCAGGTTTTTGCGAACTCGATCAA
>DASYBJ010000454.1:0-15627 GCA_036500845.1 Acidobacteriaceae bacterium | reverse complement strand
GACGGGATGTGGTGCTGGCCTTGGAGTATGGGTCGCATTCGCTGATGCTACGCAGAAAGACTGGGGATAATGGACTGGCCCCCAAAAGTGAGACCTGGGGGCCATCAGTCAACTTGAATTCGCCCCCGCCCATTGGTGCATGCTCGAACCGAGGGTTTTAGCCGTCCCTTGCGGAATCGCTCCTGAATCCTGCACGGGCATGCTGGGATACTCTCATCCCAGGCCTCAAAAGCGAGACCATGGGCACCCGCCCTTGCTGCCTGCGGCACCCGCCCCTGCTGCAACGTTTTCCATGCAGAGGCGTCAGTCTAAAAGGGTTGCGCCAGCGTGCTACTTTTCGCTTTGTGATGTCCAGAAACCAGACGCCCGCGCTTTACCCTGGCCCGGGCAGGGATTTGGAACCCGTCTCACGGTACGATGGACACAAGGTATGCCTACCCTTTCGCGGAGTAAGCTGATTGCACTTTTTGCAGTATGTGGGTCATGCGCTGTAGCGCAGGTGAATAGCGGTGAGTTGTGGCTCAGAGTCGAAGATCCCAGCGGAGCCGGCATCCATGCATCCGTCGAACTCAAGAGTGAAGCGAACGGATACGACAACTCGTTTGCTACCGACGCTGGGGGCGTGGCCAGGATCAAACCCCTTCCGTACGGGGTTTATATGGTCCAGATTCGGGGGGACGGCTTTTCTCCAGTTTCCGCGCCCGTCGACATCCACTCGGCAGTTCCGCTGAATTACGAAATTCGGCTTAAGGTTGCCCCCGTTACGACGCAGATCAAAGTCGATGAGGCAGCGATTCTCCTCGATCCGGACAATCCCGCTTCCACGATGCAGATCGGGAAACAGCAGATTGAGAAGAGGCTTTCTTCTCTGCCCGGGCGTTCGGTGCAGGATCTGGTGAACTCTCAACCTGGGTGGCTCTATGAGGGCAATGCTGTGTTGCACCCACGTGGTTCCGAATATCAAACGCAACTGGTCATTGACGGAATCCCGCTTACGGACAACCGCTCGCCAAGTTTCGGCCCGGAAATTGAAGCCGACTCTGCGGATTCAATGACGATCTATACGGCTGGCATTCCGGCCGAATATGGCAGGAAGATGGGCGGCGTGGTCGAAATCAACACGAAACGTCTGACTGACCCGGGGCTGCACGGAAACGCGACTCTCTTCGGCGGAAGCTATGATACCGCGTCAGGGTTCGCCGATTTGCAGTACATGCGTGGCAAGAATACCGTAGGCGGCTCCGCCAGCGGAGCTATGACCAGCCATTACCTGAATCCCGTTGTTCCCGAGAACTATACGAACGATGGCACGACTGGCGACTTCGCCGGAAGATACGAGCTCACTCCGACGGAGAACGATCGACTCAGCCTGCAGGTGCGCCATGAACTGGCACGTTACGAGATTCCAAACGAAATCGTGCAACAGGAGGCAGGACAACTCCAGAACGGTGACAACTTCGAGACCATGGGGACCGCCAGCTATCAACATGTCTTCTCCCCTAATATGGTTGGGAACCTGGCGGGGATGGTGCGGGATAACTCCAGCGACCTTTCCTCGAATGACCGGTCGACGCCGATCATCGTCTCGCTGCACAACTCTTTCCGGGAGGGGTATTTCAAGGGCACGATCTCAGTTAGCCACGGCCGTCATGAATGGAAAGCCGGCGTCGAGTCCGACAACATATTTCTGCACGAGAACTACTACGACTCCGTAACTGATGCCGGGCAGTTTGATCCATCCACGCCAAGTACATTCAGCTTCATCGGCAACCGGCCGGACCTGGAACAATCCGCGTTCATCGAGGATATGATGCGCCTTGGTCAATGGACTGTGAGCGCCGGGTTGCGGTGGGATCATTATCAACTACTTCTGAATCAGAATCACTTCAGCCCGCGATTGGCGATCAGCCGCTACTTTGCCTCGGCGGGCCTGGTTGCGCATGTTTCGTATGACAACGTCTTCCAGACACCCTCGTTTGAGAACATCTTATTGTCGAGCTCTCCTACGGTTGCTGCGCTGAACTCTAGCTTCCTCCGCCTGCCAGTGCAACCTTCGACCGGCAACTATTACGAGGGAGGGATCAGCAAGGCTGCGCTCAATCGGCTGCGGTTGGACGTGAATGTCTTTCGGCGCGACGAAAGAGACTATGCGGATGACAATCAGATTCTGAATACCGGTGTAAGTTTTCCAATCGCGTTTGATAAGGCCGTGCTTTACGGAGCGGAAGGGAAACTCAACCTGGTTCGTGCTGGGAAATTATCAGGGTTTATCAGTTACTCCTATCTTGTGGGGAACACCTGGTACCCGGTAACCGGAGGGCTTTTCCTCGGCAGTGACGTGACCCAGGCGCAAACCGAACTGACAGGACACTTCCCCGCTTCGCAGGATCAACGGAATACCGCTCGTGCGCGCTTTCAATATCAGTTCACACATCGGCTATGGGCTGCAGGCGGCGCAGACTATGGGTCCGGGTTGCCCTTCCAGTTCCAAGGCACGGAACAGGAGGCACTGCAGCAGTACAGTCAGGCAGTTGTCGACCGCGTGAACTTTGCGCGGGGACGGGTTAAACCGAATCTATCTGTCAATGCTTCTCTCGGTATCGATCTGCATACCAGTGAAAAGGCGACGATTCGACTCCAGGCGGACGGAGAAAACCTGAACAACCGCCTCAACCTGCTTGACTTCAATGGGCTGTTCTCCAGGAATGCGATCGGCCCAAGCCGCAGCTATTCTCTGCGGCTCAGTACGGATTTCTGATCGAGCACAACCGTAGGCAAGATTCTCTCATCCTCGAACCTGACTGCTATACTTCCTCGCGACAAACAAACGAATCTCGAGGGGGTCTTCTGTTTTGGACGCGAGTCGAATGGAGTTACTGCTCGTCCTCGTTTTCCTGGTTTCAATCGCGTCGATCGCGCCGGCTCAGCAAAAGCAAATGGAGCCTGTTCAGATCTTTTCACCGGACAACCAGATACGCTTCACCGTGAGTTTTGGCTCCTCTCAGCAGCGGCCTCCAACTCTGCATTATTCGGTTGAGTATCGCGGTCAGCCTATGCTCGCGGACTCGGAACTGGGCTTCGCGATTCAAGACCAGCCGCAACTGGGGCCACAACTGAAGATGGTGGCCGTTACTCGGGGCTCCGCCGACGAGACGTACGTGCCGCCGCCGGGCAAATCGAGCACAGCACGTAATCATTACAACAGCACTCGCATCAACTTCGAAGAGGACTCCCGCCTGGGGCGCAAGGTATCGCTCGAGGTGCGGGTATTTGACGATGGAGCCGCGTTCCGCTATGTATTCCCTGCGCAGGAAGGGCTTAAGAGCTTTTCGATCAGCCGAGAGCTTACGCAATTTGTCTTCAGTCAGGATGCGACAACTTATCCGCTCATCCTAGATGGATTCCAGAGCTCCTATGAGGACGAATATCAACAACGGTTGGTGAGCGGTCTTCATCCCGACTGGCTGATCGCTCTTCCGCTGCTGGCGGAGCTGCCCGGCAAGGGCTGGATCGCCATCACAGAGGCCGATATCAACAACTACGCCGGTATGTATTTAACGCATCCCAACAAACAGACAACTTACCTGACGGCGCAGTTAGCACCAAGGGTAGACCGACCCGAGGTCGCTGTAGAAGGCAGTGCTCCGCTCCAAACCCCTTGGCGTGTGTTGATGCTTGGCGATCAACCTGGGCGGTTGGTTGAATCGAACATCATTCTCAATCTGAATGAGTCTTCAAAGATCGCTGAGACCTCATGGATCAAGCCGGGCAAGTCGGCTTGGGATTGGTGGTCGGGCGGCGCAGCTGACGGTATGGACTTCACGCCGGGCATGAACACCGCGACGATGAAGCACTACATCGACTTCGCTTCCGATTCAGGCTTTCCCTATATGTTGATCGATGCTGGATGGGCGCTCACCCGGAAGGACGATCCGGTGGCCGATATTACCAGGTCTTCAGCGGATATCGATCTGCCGGAACTCTTTCGTTATGGCAAAGAGCGCAATGTGCGCATCTGGCTATGGACCCATTGGACGTCGGTCGATCGCTACATGGATGAGGCGTTTCCGCTGTTCGAAAAATGGGGGGTGGCAGGCGTCAAGATTGACTTTATGAATCGCGACGATCAATGGATGGTGGATTTCTACCGGAGAGTTCTGCAAAAAGCTGCAGACCATCACTTGATGATCGATTTCCACGGGGCGTTCAAGCCCGATGGCATCCGGCGGACCTATCCCAATCTGGTGACCCGGGAGGGTGTGATGGGCCTCGAGTATTCGAAATGGAGTGCGAGGGTCGGGCCGCTCCACAACACGGCGTTGCCTTTCACGCGGATGCTGGCCGGACCGATGGATTACACTCCCGGCGGCTTTCGCAACAGAAATCGTGACCAATTTGTACCGCAGAGAGTCCGGCCTATGGTCCTGGGAACGCGCGCTCACCAACTGGCGTTGTTCGTTGTGTTCGAGAGCCCATTCGAGATGGTCGCTGACTACCCGGAAGCGTACAAAGGGCAGCGCGATTTCGACTTCATCCGGCAGGTTCCCACGGTTTGGGATGAAACGCGCGCGTTGGATGGCCGGCCGATGGAGTTTATCTCCATCGCGCGAAGGAGCGGCAAGGACTGGTTCGTTGGCAGCATCACAAACTGGGACTCGAGGGAGTTGAAGCTCCCGCTCTCCTTTTTGGCAGACGGTAAGTATGTGGCTGAGATTTACGCTGACGCGCCCGACGTCGGGAAGGACGCGACCCACACGAGTTTCGAGAAGAGGACTGTCGATCGCAGCGCAGTTCTCAACTTGACACTCGGGTCAGGTGGAGGGAGTGCAATCTGGATTCACCCGGCAACCGCCGGCGTGAAGTAGAGTTTCGTGGTCCCGCCCGGCTCCCCCTATACGGCTGTGCTTTCTTCGACCATGCTTGCGGTCACCGCTCGATGTTGCACATAGTTGTAAGGGGGAATGGGATGACCGCGAAGAATGGCTACGCCGAGATGGATTAATCGCGGCCCGTAGGTCTGCACTTCGTGCGAGATCGACGCGATGATGGGGCTACCCGGGCGCTTCATCTCTTCAAGCACTTCCGGAATACAGTCCTGACCGACGATCGCAACATTCTTCTCGCGCTGTCCGGTCATCGTGACCTGCAGGGCACCCAGCGCGCTCGTATCCGTTGCCGCGGCAATCAGGATGCGTTCGGTGCGCGGATGGTTCTTGAGATAATCACCGAGAACTCGCGCGCTTACCTCGCGGAGCCCGCGGCCGTCGAGCTTGATATATCCTTCCTGAGGGATTTCAGGGAGCAGGGAGCGAATCCCATCGAATGCTCCATTCATCCGGCTCTGCACAAAGGAACCGGCTTCAGCCACATCTAATCCGATCACGCGGTCGACCTTGCGCTTCCATTTGGATATCGCGTGCTGAGCGAGAATTTCCCCAGCATCAAAGCCAACCTGGAAATTATCTACACCAAAATAGGTGGCGTGCGGGTGTGGAATATCGATCGCGATCAAAGGGATTCCCGCGCGTGCGACGATATGGCCGATCGAAGGAGCAACGTGCTCCTCGATCTGAAATTCGATAATGAGATCCACTCCCTCTTCGACAAACTCTTTGGCGTTCTTGACGGCCGTGTCTGCGTCGTAGCGGTTATCGCGAATTACCAAATCGACGCCCGACGCTGCTGCGGCGGCGCGCAGGCTGCTCGTCACCGCCTCAGAAAACGGCATCTCCGCGCTTTGACTGGCGAAACCGAAGCGGATCTTCCTTGGCCGGGAGACAAGCCGATATGCCCCGTCCGGCGTTTGGGCGACATAGCCGCGATGGACAAAGGTCTTCAGAATTCGATAAACGCTGGTCTTTGATATCTGCGAGCGCTGGTAGATTAGCTCAAGGGGAAGAGGATCCTTTTCCGACTCGAGAAGTTCCATGATGTCGAGGGCTTTCGAGACGATTGGGATCAGATAAAGACGTTTGATCTTGGAATGCGGCAAGGATCGCCTCCAGGTTGCGAATTATAGCAACGGATGTTTCCCTATTGAAAATGGGCTGCAAATACTATACCCGAGCTCGTCCACTGTTTAGAGCGCAATGGGGTTTATTGCGTTTTCACAATTACTGTGATCTGGCCAGAGTTGGTTATGTGCAGCTTTTCTTGATGAAAAGCCGCGTTCGGACTCCGATTCCTGGACTACACCAATTGTGAAAACGCCCTAGAGCGACAGGTGTTTAAAGGGGCACGAGAACGACATCCAGAAAACGCGGACCGTGGACTCCTTTGATTCGGGTCATTTCGATGTCGGCAGTGGCTGAAGGGCCGGAGATGAAGGTGGTCGGCAGAGCCGGACTTTTCAGCAGGCGCTCGAAACATTCCGGAAGCGTTTCGATGACCTGACTCTCGTAGACCACGCAGAGATGATAGTCAGGCAGAAGGGTCAGAGCACGCCGCCCCTCCCTGGGTCCATGCTGCAACACGATGCTTCCAGACTCCGCAACGGCGGCCGTGGCGCCGGTGAGGACTCCGTCGAATCTTTCGAGATCTGCGAAGGGTAAGTTCTTGTCGACTGACCAGGCGACGCTATCGCTGAGCCAACTCGCAGGAATACCGGCGGGATGAACAAGCTTCGTCTTTCCGCCTCCGAGGAGGACCTCGCTAATCTCCTGCTCGATTTCCTGCTCTCTTGCATGAAAGACTCGCGCTCCGTACTCATGCAGCCGATTCTCGAAGAGCTGCAGCCGTTGCTCTACTGTCAGCAGTCCAATGTGCCGATACGCTCGGGGCTGGTCACTGGGGGCTGTGCCGATCTCGTTCTGGCTGAGTGCGGACCGTACTCGGCCCAGTACGCTCTCACGGCTCATTGACCGGCCTTCGCATTGTTCGTTCTCCGGCTTCGAGTTTGCCACCACTCCCGGAAGCTCTGCTGGGGCAGTGACTGCAGGTCGCGCGCGGCTGTCCAGCGGCCTGCATAGCCAGGAAGCCAATGAATCCATCCACTCTTCCCAGCCAGGGGCTTCTGCGCAGCGCGTGCAAGACGCTGGGCGGTCTCAAATCGTTCACGGCTGAGAAAGATTCTCGCCATCATCTTCATCCCAATTCGTTCCTGGCTGAAGACTGAGGAGAGTTTCCTCCGATCCTGATCGACCACTTGAGCTCGCAAGTACACGAGGACCTCAGGAATATTGATCTTGACCGGACACACTTCATAGCAGGCGCCACACAGGGAAGAAGCGTACGGCAGAGATTGTGCATGCTCCATGTGGTAGAGCTGTGGAGTGAGGATGGCGCCAATGGGCCCGGCATAGACCGAGCCATACGCGTGACCGCCGGTCTGGCGATACACCGGACATGCGTTCTGGCAGGCCCCGCAACGGATGCACCGCAAGGTTTGCCGCGACATTTCTTTGGCCAGCAGATCGCTTCTCCTGTTATCCAACAGCACCACATGGAATCGCTGCGGACCATCCCCGGGTGTTACGCCTGTCCAAATCGAGTTATAGGGGTTCATCCGCTCGCCTGTTGCAGAGCGAGGCAGAGTTTGCAGCAGGACTTCTAAGTCCGAGTATTTCGGTATCACCTTCTCGATGCCAGCGACCGCGATCAGAGTATCCGGTAGAGTGAGACACATCCGGCCATTGCCTTCTGATTCCACGATACAAACACTACCGGTTTCCGCAACCAGGAAGTTTGCGCCACAGATCGCAGTCCTGACCTTCAGGAACTTGTCCCTCAGGTAAAGCCGGGCCGCTTCAGCCAGGGCAGGAGGATCATCCGGCAGATTCGGCAGGTGCATCTCACGGGCGAAAAGTTCCCTTACCTGCTGGCGATTCTTATGCAGAGCAGGGACTACGATGTGCGACGGCTGATCGTTGCCCAACTGCAAGATCAGCTCTGCCAGATCGGTCTCGTAGGCCCGAATGCCATTCGCCTCGAGGACGCGATTCAGATCGATCTCTGCCGTGGTCATCGATTTGATCTTGATGACCTCCGTTGCCTGCGCTTCGCGCACCAGCCCGACAATGATGCGCTGCGCCTCCTCTGTGTCCGCGGCCCAATGCACGACTCCGCCTGCCGAGGTACACCGCCGTTCAAATTGCTCGAGATATGTGTCCAGGTGCCGCAGCGCTTCTGCCCGAATCGCAGCCCCAGCGTCTCGCAATGCCTGCCAGTCCTGTTTCTCGGCAACCAAAGCGGCACGCTTGCGTTGGATGACATCGGTAGCATGAGCAACATTCTTGCGAAGTTGCGTGTCGCGCAGCAGCTCCGCGGCGGCGACGGGAAATGGCGCCGCTTTGCGCGGATCGAGAGTGACCAGGCTCATCGATCCGCCTCGCAAGCAAGAATCTCGGCTATATGGGCCGTTCGAACCGGGGCATACTCGCGATGCAACATGCCTTGAATGTGCATCAGGCAGGAGTTATCGCAGGCCGTGCATACCTCAGCCCGGGTATTCAGAATGGCTCGGGTCTTGTCGGCTAACATGGCTGTCGACACCTCGGCATTCTTCACCGCGAAAGTACCGCCAAATCCGCAGCAGGTCTCAAGTTTGTCGAGCTCCACCAATTCGATGCCGCCGACTTTTTTGAGGAGGCGCAGTGGTTTGTCTCCCAGGTGAAGACTGCGCAGCCCGTGACAGCTGGCGTGATAGGTTACGCGATGAGCAAAGTGAGCACCAACGTCCTCAATCTTCAGGTAGTCGGTCAGCAATTCCGTGAATTCGAAGATTCTGGGGAGCAGAGTCTCGATTTCGCGCGCGAGTGCTTGGTCGTGGTTCTCATTGGCCAACTGCGGATAGTAATCGCGGAGCATCGCCACGCAAGAGGATGAGGGAATGCAGACAACCTCCGCCTCTCTGAAGATCGAAACAAATCTCTTCGCTAGGGGATACGCCTCTCTCCGATATCCCGTATTGAAATGCATCTGCCCGCAGCAGGTCTGCTCCAGAGGGAAATCTACCTCATGCCCAAGCCGCTCTAGCAAGGAGACGACCGACTTGCCTGTGCCGGGGAAGAGCGTGTCGTTGTAGCAGGTGATGAAAAGAGAGATGCGCATACTCAGAATTCGCCTGCGAAAGCAAGCACCTGGGCCCAATGCGAAATTCTGCTCCTCGAGTTTGGCGCTCCTTCGAGAGTAGCAAGTTGGATTGCGAAATTCCCGACGGTGGAGCTCTCGGCCAGTCCCCGGGAGAGCTCCAGGCCAGTTGCTTGAGATGTCAGCCGATTTAGGAAACGGTTCAAGCTACCCCCTCCTACAATGGCCACTCGATTGAGGCGCTTGCCGGTGAGTTCCTCAACGTTCCGGAGCACCTTGGCATAGTGACTCGCCAGACTGTGGAAGATGAGGCTCGCGAAGACGGGCATCTCAGAGGGATGTTCCTCGATCGGTTGGAGGCCTCGATGTTTCCGTTGAGCATTGATGCGAGAGGCCATTTGGCCTTGCAGCCAGAGAGCTGGATCATCCACTTCGAGAAGTCCCTCGGGCACAGCAGCTTGTTCCGCGGCAGCAACCAGTTCCTCCATCGGCCACACGTTATTTTGGGGACACAAGTGCGTGAGTGTCTGCTTGAGGAGCCACATGCCGTTGACATTTTTATGGAAGCATACTCGATCGCCCGCCCCACCGAAATTCGTGAAGCCCGCAGCGCAGGCAGCTGCTGTCTTTATCGGAGCATCAAGCACTGTTCCCACGAGGGACCACGTTCCGGAACTGATGTAGGCCCAATCGTCGCCATGGAGCGGAACGCCCGCGACTGCAGATGCAGTGTCGTGACAGGCGGGCGCGACTAAGCGTGTTTCGCTGAATGCCTGCAGGCGTTGGAGCGGACCTTCAACTTTACCGAGGTCGGTCCCGCACGGAACCAACTCCGGCGTCGCCGCCATGCTCAGTCCGCTAAGCTCGAACGCCGCAGGGCTCCAGTCGCGGGTGGTGATATCCACGAGGCCTGTGTGAGTCGCGTTGGTGAACTCGGCGACAAAGCGGCCGCCAAATCGAGCCAACACATACTCCGGAAGATTGACCCAGCGCGTCTCAGCCGGAATGCCTGCTTTCTGGTCGGCCATCAATTGATAGAGCGAATTGATGCGCAGCGGTTGTACGCCCGTCAAAGCAAACATCTGCTCCGCGGAATATCTGCGGTTCAATTCGGCTTCGACCGCTTCTGTACGCGTGTCGCGATAGCAGAAGGGCTGAGCGACGGGCAGACCGTGCTCCGTCAGCCGCACGTAGTCCACTGCCCAACCATCTACGCCTATCGAAGCGATGGGAGTAGAGACTCTCTCGGCCGTACGCAAGAGGCCGCTCTCAAGCTCCGAGAGGATGCGATCGAGATTCCAGTGCAGCCCTTCATCCTGCAAAATTGGGGCGTTCGCGAAGCGATGGATCAGCTCGATTCGCGGCGTTTGATTGCGCCATTCGAGAAGAGAGACCCGGCAGCTCTCTGCTCCTAGATCAATTGCAACCATGTTGGGACGATTGCTGTCAGGCATAGTTCGATCCCGCTTGTGCTGCAGAAGTTTCGTGCGAGTCAGGTTTTACGCTACCGCAGGAAGGCCTCAGTGAGGCCTCCGTCGACGGGGATCAAGTGCCCGGTCGTGCAGGGAGCTTTTGGGCCTGCTAGAAAGAGAATGGCTTCCGCACAGGTCCGAGGATCGATCGGCTGATGAGTAAGAGTACGCTCCGCGTAGAACGCCGCCAGAAGGTTCCGCAGCTGGTCGTCGGTCATACCCTCGTCAAACGGGATGTTGTATTTCTTGAGCGAGGCTGCCACGCGATCACGGGGAAACATGGTCGAACCTTTGACGACTGTGGCCGGACTAACCCCGTTGACTCGCACTTTTGGAGCTTGCGAGACGGCCAACTCACGAATGAGGTGGCTTAATGCAGCCTTGCTTACGTCATAGGCTTCGCTGCCGCGCTTCGGCACCACTGCATTCGCCGAGCTCGTTAGAACGACGCTCGCTGTCAGCCCCTGGTCGCGCAGCAACTTGCCAATTTCGTCCACGAGCAGAAAATTGGCAGTTACGTTGACTTCGAGAGTCAATGCCCACTGCGCCTCGGAGATGACCCCCGTTGGCGAGGATGGAAAGAGCGCAGCGGTGTTGACAACGATATCCACACCGCCAAATGCACTCACCGCCTGACGCATCGCCTCGCGAATCGAATCGCGATTTCTAATGTCTACAGGGGAAGCAACAGTGGATTCCTTGCCGGAGATCTTCTTCGCTTCCTCAGCGACCCGCGCAGCTCCCGCCTCGTCGCGGTCCGCAACTACGACGTGTGCGCCTCGCTCTGCGGCAAGCAGAGCGACTTCACGCCCGATGCCGCTGCCTCCACCAACGACCAAGGCCACCTGACGGCTCAATTCCTTCTCCGCAGGCTGCCTCCGGATCTTAGCTTCTTCGAGCGCCCAATACTCAATGCGATACGCCTCGGAGGCGGGCAGTGCCACGTAATTGCTATAAACCTGGAACGCTCCCAACAGGGCGTCTGATCCGCATTGCGGCACCTTTTTGGGCCGGGCCCCTTCTTCGAGGGCAGCTGCGCCTTTCATCACGTGGATCGCATTCACATAGAATTCGCCCGTGATGCGCGATTCCGGCTTGTTCTTGCCGAAGCTGAACATACCGATGCCAGGGACAAGCACCACAGTGGGATTAGCATCGCGCATCGCGGGCGATGACTGATCCGCGTGCTTGTTGTAATAGTCGGCATATTCGGTACGATACGTTGCAAGGCGAGTTTCAATCGCCGTCTTCAAAGTATCGATGCCGCTCGCCGGATCCCAGGGAACGTACATCGGCCGAATTTTGGTGCGAATAAAGTGATCCGGGCAGCTGGTCCCGAGAAAAGCGAGCTTCTCCGCATCGGACGAATTCACAAATTCCAGGACCTCAGGCAGGTCTGAGTAGCTGCCGATCAGGCGCCGCTGAGAGGACACCCGGCCACGCAGAAAGGGCAGGATCTCGAGCGCCTGTTCGCGCCTATCGGCCAACGAGGTATATTTCTGTCCTCCGAGAATGCCGCTTCCCTTTTTCTCAAGGTGCTTCTGGATAAATTCAGTGAGCTGATCGATGATTGAGATTGTGTTGACGTAGCAGTTTCGCTGCGTATCGCCCCAAGTGAATAAACCATGGCCACCCAGGATCACGCCGTCGCAATCAGGCCGCTGGGCAATGGCTTTCTTGAGCATCATCGCGAGCTCGAACCCGGGCCGCTGCCAGGGCAGCCACACTAGGGAGTGACCATAGAGCCGGTTGAACTCCTCCATCTTCTCGTGCCCATTTGCTGCGGCCGCCAATGCGATCGCGCAGTCCGGGTGCAAGTGATCGACGTGCGGATAGGGCAAGAACCCATGCAGTGGCGTATCGATCGAAGCCGCGACAGGGTTCAGGCCGAAAGTACAAAGAGGATAGTACTCGACCATCTCGTCTTCGCGTTCCGCGCCCGCGTACAGGTTTTCAAGCGCGAGCAACTTGTCTAGATAGAGTGTGGCAAATCCCGATCGCTGGATGCTTCCCAGATCGCCGCCGCTCCCTTTCACCCACAGCACAGGGGTTGGTTTCCGTGTGAGCGGATCCGGCATTTCGATTTTCGAGCTGGTGTTACCGCCACCGAAATTGGTAATCCGCAGATCCGACCCAAGCAGATTGGATCGATAACGCAACAAGTCCGGCGCATCCAATCCGGCCGCCACGCTCTCATCCCAACGGTCTTCGAGATAGTTGAGCTTTAGACGGCTCTTCTCATCGGTGATAACTGACATATAGCCTCATTTCCTCCGCGTGCCCCGCTCTTACGTTTACTCGGGCACGGTCACCACAAATCGGCAGGCGTATCACGCGTCCACCTCGCCAACCTAATCTCGCCGCGGTTACGCCATGCCGGACAGATCACGCTCATTTACACTGCACAACCTTCCATCTCGCCGCTTCACGGAAGCCCGCGAATCAGGCGTACGCGCTGGGCAATACGGCGTTCCGATCCCTCCGCTCCCGCTCGATGCGCTCGGTATAACCGCTCTCGCGAAGAGCTTTCAATGGGCTCTCCGGCAGGCCGCGCTTGCTGCGCCACTCCTTTAGGATCGGCCGCACGTCGGTCCAGAAGGCTTCACGGAAACATTCCTCTGCGTCAACTGTCCTCGCTTTCGCTTGAAATCCGGCCAGGAGCTCCCGGTTGACAAGAGCTGCTTTCAGGAAGAGCTCTTGGGCTATGACCACCGTTTGAACCATCTCTTCCACTTTGCCCTTAACGTTGTGGCTCTGATCGATCATGTAAGCCACGTCACCGGAAACGGCAGGGTCGGGCTCGCTGAATATCTCGTGATAAATCCGAAAGACCTGATAGGGATCGATCGAACCGATCGTCAAGTCGTCGTCGGCGTAACGGCGGTCATTGAAATGGAATCCCCCCAGGAGACGGAGATGCATGAGCCACGCCACGATTTGCTCGATATTCTGCGATTGATAATGATGTCCCGTGTCGACCAGAACCCGCGCCTGGGGCCCGGCCACTCTCGCGAAGTGGACTGCCATCCCCCAATCCGCCACGTCCGTATGGTAGAAGGCCGGCTCGAACGGCTTGTACTCCACCAGAAGGCGCTGATCGGGAGCTAGTTCCTCGTGCGTGGCCTGTAAGGCTTCTTCGAACCAGCAGATGCGATGACGAATGCTCTGCGCTCCGGGATAGTTCGAGCCATCGGAAACCCACAGAGAAATGTCCTTCGACCCGAGGGCCTTCGCGAGTTCTACGGATTCGATCAGATGGTCAATCGCTTTGCGCCGGACGTTCGGATCCGGATTGCAGATGGAGCCGAACTTATATTCCTGATCCTGGAAGAGGTTCGGATTGATGGAACCCGCCTGCACTCCATATTTAGCACTCAGACTCTTCACGTTGGCGACATCCCTCCGGCCGTTCGGAAGGTCCCATTGCACATGTAGAGCGAGTTGTGGAGTAATCCCCGTGAGCGAGTTCACCAGCGAAGCATCTGCAAACTTCTCGTCGAGCGAAGTCGCGGCGCCGGGCTGCAGGTATTTGCCGAAACGCGTTCCTGTGTTTGCAAAGCCCCACGAAGGAATCTCGATCTTGAGGCCGTCGAGGGCCGCGACCGCCCGCTCAAGTGCCAGATCATTGATAGCCATGCCCGCCCTCCAGGCGCCGGTCAAACAAGCGGAGTGTAAACGTTTAGAAGCAGGATTTTCAATAGAAACTCTATTTCTCTATAGTAAATTATTTGCGTGATTGGATCTGCCCGTCGCAACGCGAGTTCAGTCGAGACCTCGAGGCCCGATGATCCGGAGCCGATTGAAGAGGATTTCCGCTTTCCTCCAGATGTTGCTACGGCTCTCAATATTTACCGCTTCGAAGAGCTTGAGAGATTGCGTTCGGGCAGTCACCTGGCAGGATGCAGAATGGGCGACGGGAACCGCCCGGAAGATTGCCGACGGTTCCTTGGACCGAAAGAAGCAATCGGCACTCTACGTCGATATCAGCAAGACCTGCTTCTGGCGGGTTGGGTCGTTGCCGCGCGCTCGTTGACGAAACGTTCCAGCAGCGCGTACACAGAAATACCCTGCCGCCGGGCTTTGTCGGTGAGGCGGGCTTCGGTTTCACGCGAAATTTCTATGCTCATTGAGGATTACCCGTATCTAAATTTAACGAAGTCACTGCGACAGGTCACTAGCGGCTGCAGGTTGCGATGCTGTGCTTCACTGTCATCGTCGCCCAGAGCCGGGCACCGGTTGGAGGAAAATAGTGCGCGAAAAGCGCGGTAAGCGCGGAAAGTCCCCCTCGGTAGCGAGTGATTTCTGCATGGAAAGAGTGGAAAGCCTCTTTTGAGGAAAACTGGCTGCTTCGGCACTGCTGTTGAACCCGCAAAATACACCGATGTCACCCTGCTAAGGATCGGAAGAGAAGACACGCGCATACTTTATTAGATGCATATTGGCCACGTTTAAAACACGCCGCCATGGATAATTGCGTATGTTGTCGTTGAGCGATATTCCCGATGGTGAGGAGTTCCACGCGAAGTGAAAATTCTTTAGGCCGGACAAAAGCAGATCCCTCGACTGCGCTCGGGATGACAAAGTAAGGATTCGCTGCGGCCGGGATGACAATGAGGCGTTGTGAACAGATTCCAGGCGCCGTAGGCACAAATTATGCACAATTACTTATGACGCAGTGTTTAGTCCAGGCGGATTAGTTTGCCGTAGGTCCCAATATTTTGATCGTGTGCAGCCAAACATCCAACGTCTGCGGCCAGGTTGTCACTGGAAGCTGAGTATGACGCAGACCGTATCCGTGCCCTCCCTGCGCATAGACATGCAACTCGGCCGGAACTTTGGCGTTCTTGAGCGCGAGAAAGTAAACGACAGCGTTCTCAACGTGCTCCGGATCATCCTCCGCCTGAACGATGAAGGACGGAGGCGCCTTGTCGGTCACGTGGATATCGGGGTTGGGTGCAAAGTTCTGGTCGGCAAGAGCGAGGTAGCCGGGATAGATGATTACGGCGAAGTCCGGGCGGCAGCTTAGCTGATCGGCCGCGTCGATCGGATCGTAAAGACGCTGGTCGAAGTGCGTGCTGAGAGCAGCGGCAAGGTGAGCTCCCGCTGAGAAGCCTAAAACGCCGATCCG
>DASYBJ010000453.1:0-6410 GCA_036500845.1 Acidobacteriaceae bacterium | reverse complement strand
GCGCTACCCGCGCTTTCTTCATGCTTGCAGCTACCGTTCTCGGGAACCGTCGGGAATAAACGACCGTTCTGACTGTTCTCCAACGTAGACGTCTGAGGGACGACACCCACTTACTCGGGAAGGCTCTCCGGATAACTGATTTCTGAAAAGTATCGGTTGGCAGGCTCGTGCAATTTAGGTCGATGCTCAGATGAAGGATAACAAGGCCTAACAAGGCCGAGGTCCAGGGAATGCTCAACCGATTTGCGACTACAAGTTCTCCTATCAGCAAATGGGGAATTGCGATCGCAGCCGGAGTTCGCGAGTTGCCTGCCGCGCGAGCACTTGCTGATCATTTCGAAGAACTCCTGGGGCGTACGATCGTCCCTCCGGCACACACCCCAGCCGGGGTGTACCGCAGGGAAGCATTGCCACAATAGGTATCTCGTGGCTACTTTGTGGAAAGACTCTTGCTCTTGGGCCCCCACAGCGACATTCGGAAAGGCAGCCCCACCGACTTTATTTATTGCCGGGCATGATCGCGCCGCCCGAGCTCGCTTCGCTGGTGGCGGGCGCCGTCAACCTTCGAGTCATTAGCGATCATTGGTTCGAACTGCTGCGCCTCGCCCTGTCGATCAAGACGGGAACGGTCACCGCTTCGGTGATCCTGCGCAAGCTCGCGGCCTATCCCCGGCAGAACGGCCTGGCGCTAGCGCTTCGCGAGCTGGGAAAGTTGGAACAGACTCTCTTCACGCTTCAATGGCTGGAGGATCCCGAGCTGCGTCGTCGTAGCCACGTCGGCCTCAACAAGGGTGAGCAGCAAAATGCACTCCGCTGCGCCGTACTCTTCAGCCGGCTGGGCGAAATCCGCGACCGCTCCTATGAGAACCACGCCACCGGGCCAGCGGTTTGAACCTTCTCGTCGCGGCCATCATTCTATGGGACACCACTTACCTGCAGCGCGCCGTCGATCACCTGCGCGAGCAAGGACAACATCCGGTACCGGACGATCTGGCCCATTTGTCGCCACTGAAATGGCGCGAGCGATCTCTCGTTTCGGAAAGCGTGTTCATGAACTTCGTGGAGTTGTAATGATCCCTCACGAAGTCCCCTAAATTCTGGGGTTCGCACGCGGCTTGGGGCCGCTTGTGGCCCCAAGCCAACGCCCGTCAGCGTTGATTGATTCGACAACGTCAACCGTGCGTCTGTTCTAACGCATACGGTTGTTCGATGAGCGACTCTACAACCTGCGTGATCAAATCGAGAGCATTGTACTCTTTGAAATCCTGCCCGATCGTTCGTGCTCTCGCCCGAAATCGTCTGTCCGTCAGCGCCGTCTGGACCGCACTGCGGATTTGCGATTCGCTGGGATTTTGAGTTCCGAGGCTTATGCCGGCGCCTGACCAATCGACCCTGGCAGAAACCCATGCTTTATCTTCCGTCTCACCTGCAATAACAATCGGTACGCCAAAGCTGAGCGCCTGGTGTACTGCGCCATATCCACCATTGGTCACGAATACGTCGACTTTGGGCAGGAGGCGATCGAATGGAACAAACGGCTCGACTCGTGCGTTCGAGGGTACAACAATTGATTCGATATCGGGTCGTCCAGTTGCCGCGATGACCAGCACATCTTCACCAGCCAAAGCTGAGAGTGTGGGTTGAATCAACTCGTTGAAATCGAAGTTTGCAATGGTCCCCTGAGTGACGAGTACAACCGGTCGACCGCGGTCCAGATCGTTCCACCAGGCAGGCTCCTTGAAATTAACCGACGGCTTGGGTAGGACGGGACCCACAAAGCGAACCGTCTCCGGCATGTCGCTGCGGGGAAACTCGAATGCCTCTCCGGTGAACTGGAGGAACAGGTCGGGCAGCAGGTACATGCAGTCAAAGACAAAATGCGGCATGGGAGGTGCCCCACACCTGGCGAGAACGGCGTTGATGTGGTCAGTGGCTGGTTGTAAAGCTCCCTCGAACTGCCGGTTCGCTTCCTTGTTTTGCTGTAATCCTTCGGGTGTTGTATCTGGCTGCGAGAAGGGCGCAAAATCGGTACTTGTCATCACCATAGGAACAACTCCGCAACCAACGATTGGCGGCCGGTTGTTCTTAGGGCCAAGAAGCAGAGGAAAGGTACCCAGATATGGCAAGTCCACGAGAATCAGATCGACCGGTCTCCTGGCCATGATCTCACGAATACAGCGGTCTTGATCCGGTATCGTGTCGCCAAATACGTGCTTGAAATAGTGGATCAAGAGGTCCACGCCTCGGAGATTTCTGTGATCCGGAAAGAAATCTTCTGGGCGACGATAGTCGTGGTTGGCAATTCCAGTAAGGGATACAAAGTCGAGACCGGCGTCGATGACTTTGTCTTTGAAGACATCCCCGGTAAGAATGGTGACGTCATGACCGGCGCTTTTGAGATGCTGAGTGACAGCTAGCATCGGGCTGATGTGCCCGGGTGCAGGCACAACGCAAGCAAGAATATGGCTCAAAATATTTCCTCCAGGCTGCACAACGAAACTAGATTGCCGGCGGCGGTGCAAGGATTACGAGCGAATACCCTGGCTTCCCTCGCGTCCCTTTTTTCGAGTGCATTACTGCTAGAAAGACACGTGAATCGAGAGGTTATTCCCTCCCCTTTTGAATCGATACGACGGAACGGAAAGAACGTCCGAAAAAAATGTTCAGATGGTCAGTCTTTTCCAATCGAAAGATGAGCCTGAAGGAGGGGGATTAGGCAGCTGAGGAAGGCTCCTGGTTGAAAATTGGACTGAATTTAGCAGTCGTAGGGGCGTTGTCCGCTTGTTCGAGACGATGCAGATGTTCGACTCGGCCTGAATAGCCAGCGCTTAAGTCGGAGACCCGAAAGCTGTCGATGCCGAGACTTATGGCGCACACTTCCCCCGAGCAGGCTAATGTTTGCGCTGCTTACGCGGTACGGCCCGACCGAACTTCAATCTGCTCCAAAACTACCGCTCGGACGAGTCTCACATCATCTACTACGCATTTGATGTCCTTACACTCAAAGGTCGCGATCTCACGAAGCTACCGCTATTTGGAGAGAAGGGAAGTGTGCACTCGATTCTTCAAACCAATGAGCACGTAGACATCTCCGTCGCCGCCAATACAACAGCCGCGGAGATGATCGCATTTGTTCGTGGGCAGGGAATCGAGGGCGTAGTCGCCAAACGTAGCGACAGTGTTTACCAGTCCGGCAAGCGGATGGGTTGGGGGTGAAGCATCGCATCACACTCGGCCAGGAGTTCGTCATCGGCGGTTACGTTCCAAGCAATCTCAGCCTCGATTCGCCTGTAGTTGGCTTCTACCGAGGTCGTGACCTAATTTACGCCTCACGAGTACGAGCGGGTTTCGTACCCGCAACACGCCGCCAAGTCTTCGAACAGATCAAGCATCTGAAGACAGAGCGATGCCCATTCGGCAATCTCCCCGAGAAGACTGCGGGACGATGGGGACAGGGCCTCACCGCAGAGAAGATGGAGGAATGCGTGTGGTTGAAGCCCGAGGCCGTCGCGCAGATCGCATTCCTAGAATGGACTGGAGCTGACCACTTGCGACACACGAAGTTCATCGCCCTGCGCGATGATAAAGACCCTCGTAAGGTGGTCAGAGAAACGTAACGATGGCTCAAAGATGATCGTGTGCCGCTGCCGCATCCTTACCTAAGCAGAGGTCCTATTTATAAGGCAGAATTTCGCCGCAATTATGCTCGGTGGTGCCGGGCAAGTCGGTGGTGCAGCCGTCGCGGAGCTGCTAGCAATTCCGGAATGCCGGGAAGTGGTGATGGCTCCGGGGGATCGATCAGTTCAGCGCGGCAGGGTACCTCGCCGTAAGAGATTTCCAGGATGTTGAAGTTGGGGATGGTGGCAATGACGTGGGCAGCAGCAACGTTGCCGATCGGGCTTGCCGGGCCATGAGGCGATGCGATCAGTCCGGCGCCTTCGGCCAGAGCTGCGATCTTCTTCATCTCAAGCATGCCACCGCAGACCTTCGCATCAGGCATAACGATGTCGACGGCTTCGGCCGTGATGTATGGATAGAAGCCAGCTACGCCATGGATCGATTCTCCACCGGCAGTCGGCATAGTCGCAGCTTGATTGATGGCTGCCAGATCTTTACCCGTTTCGCGGGAATTACTTCCTCCAGCCAGAAAAGATGTGAGGGCTGGAAGCGGCGAGCGAGATCGAGCCCGTCTTCGCGATTGAAGTGGCTATGCGCATCGATCAGCAGATCGCGTTGCGGACCGATTCGCCTTGCGTACTGCCTGTGCGCAGTCGATGCCTCGTTGCGTATCGCGTTCGATTTGCATACGGTCAGTGGACCCACGCGGCATCTCGTCAAAAGGCGCAAGCTTGACCACGTCGAAGCTGGCAGCTATGGCCTTTTCGGCCATACGCGCAAAACCATCGGGGGTGCGATCCTCGGTAGAGCGATTGATGTTGGCATAAAGGCGAATGCGCTCCTGAATCCGCCCCCCAAATAGATTGTAAGCGGGAACAGAAAGTGCCTGCCCCTGCAGGTCCCACAAGCACTTGCGGCTACAGCCGCCGGAATGCCATGCTGTGCGATCGCCGAGCGGCTGCCTTCCGCAGCCACTCCACATCGAAGATGCTTCGACCTTTCAGGAGGTTTGCGAATTGTTTAAGGTAGACGAGCCTTTGATCGTCTTTGCCGCTTTGCGAGGCATCGCCCAAGCCGGTTATGCCTCCGCTGCTTTGCAGGCGCGCTAGGGTCCAGTTGCCGCGGTGGTTTACCTTGACGCGAAATACTTCCAATCCTTCCACGGTCAATGTGGGCAAGCGGTTCTGTGGACTAGCGAAGCGCCCGAAGTCATCGCGCTCGAACTCATCGCCAATGTCTGCAAAAGTGATCTGCGATTCATGGATCAGCCCCCAGCGCCGGTAACAGGTTGGCGCTGCCCATAACCCAGGGCGCCCAGGTCACGGCGTGGCCCAGAATGTAGACAAAGCCGATCCGCATCGCCATCCCCGGTAATGGCTCCATGCTGGTGATGTCTGAGATGGCTGCGATGTGGTCGTAGTCGAATCCGTGACGGAAGCCGAGGATACCGGCCGAAACAAACGCTAGGTCGAGGGTGCTCAACGACATCCTTGCTGATCCTTCCGGTGTGCTGGCAGGCCTGCAACACGTAGCCAAAGATCCTGAGATCATCGGCTACGATAAATTCCTCCCGCACAAGGACACCCACGCCGAAAATGTGGCGCCCGCCGCAGTCGAATTTCTGAACAGCCGGCCAACCGCACCGTTCTTTCTTGACGTCGGTTTCTTTGAAACGCATCGTGAGTACCCCGAAGCGACGCCGGAAGACAAGGCGAACTACGGGCCGTTGCCGGGACCCATTCCTGATACGCCGGCTACGAGAAATGACTTCGAGCGCTATCGCGCCAGCGCACGAATTATGGATCAAGGCGTAGGAAAGGTCTTGGAAGCGATCGACCGCAATGGCTTCCGGGAGAATACGCTGATCATCAGCACCACGGATCACGGCATCTCATTCCCACGCATGAAATGCAACCTGACCGACGATGGCTGGGGAGTCTCACTGATCCTGCGTGGACCCAAACTGCCTAAGGCCGCAGTGTGCGACGCCCTGATCTCCCAGGTGGACATATTTCCTACCCTGTGCGATTACAATTGTCGGGCCAGGTAGCCGAGATACACGAACAGATCTTTGGCGAGGTGAATTACCACGCTGCCTATGAAGGCCAGTCATGTTTCCGCAGCCGCAAATAGCTCAATTATCTGTGTTACCCGTGCTCCACATACAACACAGGTGGTTCCGACCTTGGGGGCAACCGGCGCACGAAGACAGATGCCGCAATAAGTAACTCCTGTCCAAGCAGAGACCCAGCCAAGCCTTGCTCTTTTCTGATTCGCACTCGTCAACATCGCGTAGGCATGAGTTCTTCCCGTTACTTTCTTCACCGTGTTCGTCACCACTTAATCTTTCTCCCAAGGGGCCCGGGTTACAAAAGGTGTAGCTCAGAAACGGATCCAGATCATCTGGAAGGCCCTGGATCCGAAACCGTTCTCATTCCGCCGCACATCCAAGTTCAATTTCCTCCATCCTCCTTTTGAAGTTTTTGATCACAATTATCCGCGTGACCGGCGTGCAGATCCGATGCTCCGGCATCTCTATTTCTGCGCAACGGCCCCGTCAAGATGAGCAAACAATGAATTAGCCGCTCTCCGGGCGTCGGACCCGTTCGCAAGATCTGAAGAACGTTCACTGAAATCCGTGTTTCACCCGTACCGTATAGGATGTCTTTAGCGATTATGGCCCTCCCTCCTAAGAACATTCGTACCGTGCGTCCCATCCTCAATTCAGGAGCACAACCTTACAAGCTCAACCAAAAGTCCAAGTAGGGACCGTCATGTGCGCTAAACGCAAC
>DASYBJ010000452.1:0-3287 GCA_036500845.1 Acidobacteriaceae bacterium | reverse complement strand
ACTCACAACTGGGCGCATGGCCGCATTCTCTGACGGTGTGATTGCCGTCATGGTGCTTGAGCTTAAAGTTCCAGCTGGGTCATCAGCGGACCCAACGGCGTGGGAGCCATCCTCAGCGCCCATCCCAGCATACTTCGTAGTCTTGGGGTTCGGCGTCAGGCAGTTCCACGTACTCGACGTGGGCACGAGTTTTCCCAGCCGGCGCATGACGCGCGTTATGGAAAACCTCATCCTCAAAGTTCGGCAAACCGGCGACGATCCACTTTGACCGCGCGGTCCCGGGATATCCAGTCGCCATTCCTGTCATGGGCCTGATCAGGAGTGCGCTCCCTGCTTGGGAGGTACACGACAGCACCGTCCTTGGGACACACACGCCATCCACGAATTCGGTTAACAATCTTGCGCCCTGATTCCATTCGTTCATCGCGAAGTCCGGCAGCTATTGCCGCATTCCGCACAGATCTTGTGATTCACGACATGTCGTGACCTAGAAAGTGCAGGAGGGGGCAGATGACGAAATGTCGGACATTACCTTTGACGCGCTCTGATATCCCCTCGCGCTAAGTCTCTTTGTTCTACGCAGATTAGTGATAGGCGTCCAATCGTGTTCCTTTGGCAATTCATGTGCATTCTCCACAGCAGCCGGGAATGAGAACCCCGCAGTTCATAAGACAGGAGGAAGTAAGCGATGAAGAAGGTTTTGCTCATATTGTTCCTGATATGCAGCCCGCTGATTGCACAGGATGCAAAAGTCAATTCACTAATGGTGAAGCCGTTGCCAGATTCTCAAGGGAAAGACGTTCAGGTCCTTGCGGTTGAATATCCTCCAGGCAGTCATGATCCGGTCCACCGGCACAACGCACACGGCTTCATCTATGTGCTGGAAGGCAGCGTGGTCATGGCCGTGAATGGCGGGCAACCCGTAACACTCACGGCCGGACAGACTTTTTACGAAGGTCCCAACGATACTCACACCGTTGGCCGCAACGCAAGCGAGACGGCGCCAGCGAGGTTATTGGTGTTCCTGCTCAAAGACAAAGATGCGCCCATTCTGATTCCGGTGAAGTAGGTTCGGCGGCTACATCGGGAACCACAGCTTGAGAACTAAATCACTCATCTCCGAGAGATTCTCGGACTCGACGTGCTCGATTGTGAGCATAACGAAAGGACAGTTTATGAAAATCGTCGTAATCGGCGGTAGTGGACTCATCGGATCAAAACTTGTCACCAAGCTTCATGAGCACGGGCACGAAGCGATAGCGGCATCACCCAATTCCGGCGTCAACACCCTCACCGGCCAGGGACTGGCCGAAGCGCTGAAAGGTGCATCGGTGGTTGTTGACGTATCGAACTCTCCCTCCTGGGAGGACGCGGCGGTAATGAATTTCTTCGAAACATCAACCCGTAACCTCCTCGCCTGTGAAGCGGCCGCAGGCGTGGGACATCACGTTGCGTTGTCGGTGGTTGGAACAGAACGGCTGTCCGAAAGCGGTTACTTCAGAGCAAAGATTGCTCAGGAGAAGCTGATCAAAGGCTCAACGGTTCCTTATTCGATCGTTCACGCTACACAGTTCTTCGAGTTCCTCAAGGGTCTCGCTGACATTTCCCTCGTCGACGGTAACGTGCATTTGCCACCTGTTCTTTTCCAGCCTATGGCTGCCGACGATGTGGCGACTGGCGTAGGCAGGATCGCCGTGGGCCCGCCGGTAAATGGCACCGTCGAAATAGCAGGGCCGGAACAGTTTCGTTTGGATGAACTAGTCCGGCGGCAATTATCCGCACTCAAAGATCCTCGCGAAGTCATTGCTGACCCAAACGCGCTTTATTCTGGGGCGAAACTCAGTGAGAGAACGCTGGTTCCGGGCAATGACGCTCGACTCGGCAAGACCCGTTTCGAAACCTGGCTTGCTCAGTCCGCGGCAACCGCCCACGCCGCGTAATTCGCGTGAACAACAATAACACCGAAATACTAAGGAGTAAGTGTCATGATAGGCATACCTGACATCGTCGCTGCGGACACCACCGGTGAGCAGGAGATGGGAAAGGACACCGGCAGTCGAACGTCCCCAACACACGATGAGATTATTGGGCCCCACGAATCGGACGCCGAATGATTGGCTGCGTGCCGAACAGGAACTCGTGCGGCACGCAGCGTAACGGCACAGCGCAGTACCACGCAAACACACGACGCGTTGAATGCGTCATCAAGCGAAAGGATGATTTATGAAGTTCACGAGAGCAATTCTGGCACTCGCATGTCTCATACCTGTCACGCTGCTGGCACAGGAGGCTAAGGTAACCGATCTTATGTCGAAAGACCTGGCGAACCTTCCTGGCAAAGAGGGTCTTATGATTACCGTGGAATATCCGCCAGGCAGTGTAGATCCAATCCATCGGCACGATGCAAATGGGTTTATCTATGTGCTGGAAGGCTCGATCGTGATGCAGGTGAGAGGCGGAAAAGAAGTGACTCTGACCCCCGGCCAGACCTTCTATGAAGGGCCCGATGATGTTCACATCGTTGGGCGGAACGCAAGCAAAACCGAGCCGGCGAAATTCGTTGTGTTCTTCGTTAAAAAGAAAGGCGCTCAGTTGTTCGTAGCTGCTAAATAGATCAGAACCAGCAAAACATTTCTGGTTCACTCGAATTCGAGGAGAAAATTCGTATGAGCACAACCACGGTGAAGATGGACGTATATGAGGCAGTCACAAGCCGACGGGCGGTGCGCGGATTCACCGACGAGCCTGTGTCGAGGGTGGTGCTGGAGCGCGTGCTGTCCGCCGCGGCTTGGTCGCCGTCTGGATCGAACATCCAGCCGTGGAACATCTACGTGATGACCGGCGCGCCGCTGGCCGAACTCAAGACGCGCGCCGTCGAGCGCGTGAGCCACGGCGACCCCTGGGACGAGCGGCAGTACGAGATGTACCCGCCCGCGCTGAAGTCCCCGTACGGAGAGCGCCGATCCGCCTTCGGCAAGGAGCGCTACAGCGCACTCGGCATTGCGCGCGAGGACTGGGAAGCGCGCCAGCGGGCAGCCATCGCCAACTGGAAGTGTTTCGGCGCGCCCGCCGCCCTGTTCTGCTACATCGACCACGACATGGACCGGCCCCAATGGGCCGACGTAGGCATGTATCTGCAGACCGTAATGCTGCTGCTCCGCGCCGAAGGGCTGCACAGTTGCCCACAGATGGCGTGGTCGCAGGTTCGCGAGACAGTCGCTGAGTTCCTGTCACCCCCGGACGGGCTCACCCTCTTCTGCGGCATGTCGATCGGGTACGAGGACCCC
>DASYBJ010000451.1:0-2282 GCA_036500845.1 Acidobacteriaceae bacterium | reverse complement strand
CAGACTGAGATCAAGGTTCTATTACTCCACGGCTTACTGCATCTGGGCGGCTTCGACCATGAAACGGATTCGGGCGAAATGGCCAGCCGGGAGCTCGACCTGAGGAGAGAGCTCGATCTTCCCGCCGGGTTGATGGAACGGGCCTTGACGCCTGCCAAGCCCCGCTCGCGAACAATCCGCAAAAGCGCCTCTGCGAGTAAACGGACGAAGCAGGATCGGGTTTCGACCCGGACGCCGCCTGCCAAGGGCGAGTACAGGAGATCCCGAACCCCGAAGAAACAAAGGAACGCAAAGAAACGGAGTGATCGGTGATGGGGCTAGTCTCCGCCTTTGCAATCGCATTGTTGTTGGTGGTTTTGATGCTCGCGTCCTACGCGGACCGCCTCTACTCGGAGATGGGTAAATTTCTCCCCGGGGAGTTCCAGGTGAACATCGACGTATGGGAGGCAAATGTCGAGCAGCACCTGGGGATGAGCCGCGCGCGAGCCGCTCTCTCGGCGGCAATCCTGGTAAGGCTCTCTCTAGCTTGTCTCACATTGTATTTTGGGGCGTTGCTCTTCGCAGGCACCTCGGCGCTCGACCGGCCCAGCGCCGGTGAGATCGCGCAAGCGGTCCTGGGTGTGATTCTGGTGATCGTGCTTTTTAACCAGTTACTGCCTTTTGTATTCTTTACCCGCACTCGCGGAGAGTGGGTCGTCCGGGTGCGCTGGGTTCTGCGCCTGCTCTTCTTTTTGGTGCTCCCGATCACGCTTTTGCTTTCGTTCCTGCTGTCGATAGCCGCGCTGGCCGAGAACTCTGAGGGGAAGGGCAAACAGCACGAAAGCCCAAGTGAAGCCGCGGTCGAAGCCCTGATCGAGGCTGGGGAAGAGGAAGGAATCATTGAAGTGGGCGACCGGGATCTGGTCCGCTCTGCTGTGGAGTTCGGCGATAAGGTGGTGCGCGATGTAATGACACCGCGTCCGTCGGTCTTCGCCGTGGCTGCCGGAACGACTCTCGAGGAGTTCATCCAACAGCTCAGGAATCACCCGTATTCCAGAGTGCCCATCTACACTGATTCACTCGATCACATCGCGGGAATCGCCTTCTCCCACGATCTGCTGCACATCACCGATGACGATGCCAGGACTAAGACCGTAGCCAGTATCGCGCGGCCTGCCGCCTTCGTTCCGGAGACTAAGCGAGTCAATGAGCTTCTGCGCGAGATGCAGCGCGAAAAACATCACATGCGAATCGTCATAGACGAGTACGGCGGCGTTGCCGGCCTGGTGACAATAGAAGATCTGCTGGAGGAGATCGTCGGTACGATCAAGGACGAACACGAGCAAGATAGTGAACACGATGCCCCAATGCGTGAGGCTGGGGGTGCCTGGGTCGTGCCCGGAACATTGGGAGTCGCTCATCTAAAGGAATTGTTCGGCGAGTCCTATGGCCTGGAACAGCAATACCAGGCGACAACTGTGGCCGGGCTAGTCAGCGAGATTGCGGGACGGATTCCGTTGCCGGGAGAGGTCGTCGTGGCTGACTCGCTGCGGTTTGAAGTTGTCGCCTCGACCAGCCGCAGGATCGAACGGCTGCGTGTCTCACCAGTCGAGAGCCCTAGCGCGATTGCTCATGGTTAGAGGACCTCAACCTTCTTTTGTCTCCAAACAGGTGATGTAGCTTTGACCGTGCGATCGTTCAGGGTGCCGCGCGTCTCGCCTCTGTGCTTTCCAGGTCGAGGAAGTGTCCGGCGTTTGGAATTGTCGCAAAGTCGCTGAACTTGATGTGTTGCGCTAGCGCACGGACGTCTTCCGTGGTGGTGTATTCGTCCAGGGCACCATGGATGAAGAGAACCGGAATGCCAATCGACTGGAATATGTCTACATACTTGCTTTGATCGAGCGCAAAAATCTGGTCAAAGTGAAACATAATCTGCTGCTCGTTACCCTCGACCATGCGCAATAGATATTCGTGATTATGACTCTTCAGCAGGCGGGGGAGATATCTTCCGCCAGTACTGTTCAGCAGTTTTGCTCCCCCCTGGATATCTCGGTTTTGTAACAGCTGCCGCGCGTTTGTCATTGGATGAAATGATTGCGGACGCGATGAGTGCTCCAGTACAAGCGAGTTCGAGTCCACATGTTGAACCTCCTGACGAATAACGACGATTCACTAATCTGCTGGCTAAGTAGAGAGTGCTCGTGCAATCTCGATAGCAAACGGCGTGCCTGTGTCGTGGACGAGACTCAATCCGACTCTCGTCTCCGTTTCTATCAGCAGCGAAATACGTTGCCGAATTGACG
>DASYBJ010000450.1:0-4211 GCA_036500845.1 Acidobacteriaceae bacterium | reverse complement strand
GCGTCGACCATCGAGTGTTGAGTTGGGCTGGAAAAACTTCGCTATAGAGCGTCGCACAAGCTTGCCTTGCGAAAAACCTGAGTTTTTATCAGAGAACCACTTTCTGATTCTCTGGCGTTCGTATGTCGCAGAAGGCGAGATTGCAGACCATAGTGGTCGATTCTCTCCTTACAGGAAGTATCGAAACACCATGACAACCTGTCTTCCCGGCATCAGGCCAGCGGTACGCAGTCGCTCCGGGCACGAAATGATTGTCGGTGCGCTCCACCCGGAATATGTGCGTGAAATCGAAGAGGAGCTTGAGCGGCGTCCAGGCAGGTCTTGCCGAGGACTGTATGGAACGGACCATCCCGATCTCCGGAATCTGCTCCTTCTTCTGGCTAAGGAGTCGGAAACGGGAGGGCAATATGGGACTCTCTATGCAGAGTCGCTGATGACCGCACTTGCAATCCGGTTGCTGTATGCGGTGCGATTGGAAAATTCACCTGCGCAAACTCGAGCATCTCCCTTGCCGCAACGGCATCTGCGGCGTGTGTTGGACCGGATGCAGAGCGATCTCAACGACAATCTAGACTTGGCGACGCTGGCCACTGAAAGTGGGTACAGCAGAGCTCAGTTTTTGCGAATGTTCCGGGCCGCAATTGGACAGACGCCTCATCGTTATCTGTTGGAACTGCGCCTGGAAAAAGCCCGGGCCCTGATTGCTAGCAAGATTCCGCTCGCCGATATCGCCGCAGTCTGTGGGTTCTCCAGTCACGCTCACCTCGCAACGGCATTTCGATCGAAGTTTGGCATAGCACCGAGTACATACCGGCGCGACCTGTAGAACTTTTGCAAGGAAACATTCGGTGCAAAGTTCCGTTCATTCGATAGAAATCTGATCCCTTTCTCTAAGCATATGTTGGGCTGGTGGGATCATACTTAAAACTCAGGTCATCGTTCGAGCGTGAGCTAATCGACGAGTTGGAAAGGTTCTGCAGGGGAGCAGCGATGAAACAGTTTTGGGCGGCAACTGGACAGACACCTCATCGTTATCTGCTGGAACTGCGCCTGGAAAAAGCCGGTGTTCTGATTGCTAGTGGATGCCGTTGGTCGATATCGCCGCAGTCTGTGGGTTCTTCATTCACGCTCACCTCGCGGTGTCGTTTCGATTTAAGGGACGTTATTGAATAGGTGAATCTCAAATGTCGACCAGTGAAGTAGCAGATCATGTAGTCCATGTTCAACCGGCAACGAGCTTCAGGAAGAAGGCCGTAAATCCGGGTCTGGCTGGAGATGTGACCCACTCGCACGCTTACGTCGAGGAGAACGACACCTGCGATCAAGCCTGCTAAGTGAGTACCCCACACATACATGACAACGAAGGAGAGGGGCGTCAACAGAAGTGCGATCAAAATATTGCAACGCGCCCCGTAATCATCCGCAGTACGGCCGATGAGTGGCGCGCATATTGCGCCTGCCGCGCCAACAAGGCCAAACAGGCCGGCAACCCCACTTCCATAGTGATATGGCGGAGTTTGCAGGAAGAAGACCAGAGTAGTCCAAAACGCACTAAAGGCGCAGAAGAAGATAGCGCCCAGGAGCGTCGACTTTCTCAACAGCGGCTGGCAAAACAACGGAAGTTCGTGAATCCCCTCATGGGTCGAGTGCGGCGCTTGATCGCGCGGTGGACCTGCTCGACCATGTTGGTCAGATGGTTCGATGGTTCTTCTGACGAAGTGTTTGATTACCATCGGGCGTGGACCCGGTCAGACTGGGGCCATCGACGATTTGGACATTGCTGTCTTGTGGTCTGAAAGGGCGGGCAATCAGATTTCCAGTCCTTGGCCAATTCAGCAGGCATCGTTTCACGCTTTACTCAAAAATGTCTGAACGTAGTGTATGTCTATCCACAACCTTCATGATGTCTATCGCACTTTGGGAATGGACGAGACATCCTCCACGAATTGCCATCCCTTGGCTTTATAGGCCCACTTTTCCTCGTGCGAAGAGGCTTCGTAAGGCGATCCTTCTTCGCATGTCTCGAATAAGACGAGTACGTACGAAACGGTAGCGATATTGCCTTGAAGTCGACTTACCTTTTCTCGGATATCGAAGGTTCGGCCATCCGACCCTTTGCATGTATTCGGGTACAGTACTTCCAAACGCGCCGACAAAGCGTGATCTAACTCTTGAGTCGACCGTCGACATCGATCCTGTGTGCAGTTAGTTTTCGCTTTTGGATTCGTTTCGGTTTCCCGCGACACTGGCAGTGAGAGAACAGTCAATAGAGGACTCTGCGGGGTTTGGGCTTTCGCTGATGATCCCGCAATCATATCGCCTATACCCACCAGAAGGACTGTGATCGTCACGCACCTACATTGAAGTAATCGACGCACTGCCGTCTCGAGCATAAGAGTGACGTGCAAAGTAAGAGGCAAAGATCCAGGGACCGGACGGCGACTCACGGGTGGTCGATAATCCTGTGGTCCCTTGAGCTTTGATGAAACACGCATTTCATCTCCATACAGGCTATTTGAATGCTTTACGAAGCGCTAAACCAGTCTCGTCGATGAGAATTCTTCCTGCGTCGACAACACCTGCAAGGATGAAGAGGCCATGGATCATCCCGGGCCATTCTTTGTGATCCACGGCGACATGGGCCGCCTTTAACTTGACTGCGTACTCGTTGCCTTCATCCCGCAGAGGATCGTACTCCGCAGTGACGAGAAAAGCAGGCGCAACGCCCTTCAGATTCGACGAGTAGAGTGGGGATACCTTCGGGTCCTTACGATTAGTTCCAGACGGGAGATAAATATTGTACCTTTCGACCATCTCGTCAAGTTTGATGACGTAGGCCCCGGTCCCCAATTCCCGCCATGAAGCACTGGATGTGGTAGCGTCGAGGTTGGGATAGTACAGTACCTGAAGGCGCAATGCTGGGCCACTCTCTCTCGCTTTCTGCGCAACCCATGCGGCTAAGCTGCCGCCTGCACTATCGCCTCCGACCGCGAGGCGTTGAGCATCAATGCCAATTTCAGAAGCATGCGTGGCTACCCACTCCAGCGCGATCCAGGCATCATCTGCGGCTGCGGGGTATGGATTTGCGGGAGCGAGACGGTAAGCCACCGAAATGACGATGCAGCCTGCGCGATTTGCCAGTGCGCGGAGGGGCTTATCATAATCATCCAGGTCGCCTGCTACGAACCCTCCTCCGTGGTAATAAACAAGCGCTGGTAATACAGAGTCTGCGCTGGGAACATACAAACGAGCTGGTATGTTACCAGCAGAACTTGGAATATCGAAATCTTTAACCCCGAAGACAGATTCAGATACGCCCTGCAAAGAAATTGAGAGCTTCAACATTGCTCGAAACGCAGCAACCCGGTCATCAATCGAAGGGCGGTGGTCGAGTAGGGGCTGCTGTGCTGCCATTGCCTGAAACTGTTCTAAAAGGAGCCTTACCTGTGGATCCAATTCGCTCATCAACTGTGCCCTCCTGAGGCTCGCTCGATTAACTAATTCCGAATCTAACTTGTGCTGCTTTCAGGAAGGGATCAAACTTCTATCAAATGAACTTAATTTCGTGCTGCGCGCCGCATGGAAACTACTTCTCTTACACAATAGATAAATGGAATTAACTAAATTAGTCATCAGCTACTCATGCATATCATCATGAGGCCTGTCATGCTCATAGAGCGCAGCATGTTATCCATCATGGTGAGGAGCTACAAGGAGATTTGAAAAGTGAGCACACAAATTAAGGTCGGATCGGCGCTTGGAGTCGCCGTGGTGACGGGCGCATCGTCGGGCATCGGAAAAGTTTACGCAGATCGACTGGCCAAGCGAGGATACGATCTAGTTTTGGTTGCACGGCGTAAAGAGCGTCTTGAGGCTCTTTCACAGGAGCTACAACAGAAATACGGCGTTAGGGCGGAAGTTCTAGTTGCCGATCTCGGCAACCAGGCCGATCTAAAGCGAGTCGGGAATGCTATCGCCGCTGATGAGCGAATCACCCTGTTGGTCAACAATGCTGGAACGTTGGCGTTAAAACCTTCAATCGATCTTCCGGTCGAGGCAGTTCATAACCAGATGGATGTGAACGCAAAGTCGGTCACTCATTTGAGCCTGGCGGTTCTTCCTAATTTTGTGAAACGAAACGGCGGCGCCCTGATAAATATCGGCTCTGTGCTCTCTTTCTTTGCTCTTTCGATCAGCACCTCTTACAGTGC
>DASYBJ010000449.1:0-21927 GCA_036500845.1 Acidobacteriaceae bacterium | reverse complement strand
TGCAGTCGTGCTTGGGACCAAGGCAATTCTGGTGATGGGACACGCTAATTGTGGCGCGGTCAAAGCGACCATCCAAGGAAAGCCGGTACCCGGTCAGATCAGCGCGCTCTTTCCTCACATCCAGCCTGCCGTCGACCAGGTTGGGCACGACCTCGAGGCGGCGACGCGGGCGAATGCCAAGATCCAGGCGACACTCTTGCGCGAGTCGTCGCCCGTTCTCTCCGCGCTCGTGAAGGAGGGCAAGCTGAAGGTAGCTCCGGCCTATTACGACATCGGCAGCGGCCAAGTGACCTTGCTCTGATCTTAGGGTCTGGTGACAGGCCCTAGATTCCTGGCGGGCGCCAGCCCTTCAGAGATCTACCGTACTCTTAAACGAGTGGGGTATTCACTCGATCTGCGTCGCTGGCAGTCGCTTCTAGACGACGGCCTCTGGCAACATTTTGCTGCCCTGGAATCCCCACTACGGCGGCCCTCGCAAGCTATTCCTTGACCACATAGGTATGACCGCTATACCATTCCGCCTGCCATCGAACGGGAGGGTCCAGGCGAGCTGTAGGTCGGTCACGAAGCAGGAAAACGGCGGATGTATCCATATCCGTTTATATAAGTAAACGCTTATAGAGCGCGACTGTAACGTTTAGCAGAGCGAATCTAGAGGGGTTTCGAGCACTCTGGAGAGGCCTCGCGGAAGCCTCGTTTTTTGCGAGTGTCACTTATTTCAAAATATGAAACCGCTGCAGGATCGGCAGTCGATCCTTCGGTCGAGCGGTCGAGCTCCCTGCGACTGTTGAGGCGCACGCTGCCGTGGAGTAAACAAGAGCAGCATCCCGGTTACTTCCCGTGAAGGAACGTCCTGTATTGTGTGTCCACTATCCCCAGATTGCGCGCTAGCCCCAATTTGGCTTCGTTGAATTGCACGGTGGTATCGACGAGGGTTGACTCGGCCGCCGCGAGAGACGCCTGGGCTTGAACAACCGGCAGGTTGTCCTCTACACCCGCTTGAAAACGCTCGCTCGTCTGTTGAAGTACTTGCTGCGCCAAAGCGACATTGCTATGCGCTACCCGCACAAGCTCTGCCGCCGATTGAACATCGAGCAGGCTATCCCGGAGCTGTTCATCGATTTGCCTCCGTAAATTCGCAAACTGGTCCAACAAATCATTGAGGTTGGATGAAGCTACCTGGCGGTCTCCGCGGAACTTGGCTTCTTGAAAGAGCGGAACATTGAGCGAACCGGCTGCAATGAAGGTTCCGTGGGAAACCCCGTTGAATACTCCAGTGACGCCATAATTTCCCTCTAAGTCGAGCGAGGGCAGCCGTTCCCACTTCGCTGCCTTAAGCTGCAATTGCGCCGCCCGGATTCGGGCCTGAATGCCCTGATAGTCCTGGCGGCTTTTGTAGGCCATCTGTTGCGCCTCCGGAACACCCATCTCCGCCAAGTCGGAGTATGGGTTTGCATCGGTAAGCTGGATCTTCTGTTCGGGAGCCAGGCCGATCTCCCGGTTCAGTGCAATCTTCGCCTTCTCAAAGTTGTTCGCGGTGGCGATTAAAGTCTGCTCCTGGGTTTGCAGCTGCACTCTGGCTCGAAGCTCATCGAGATTCGCTACCGTTCCCGCTTTGTGCTGAGCGACGGTCTGGTCGAGCAAAAGCTGATCCGCCTGGAGCAGAGCACGTGCATCATCCACATGCGCGCCGGCTGCGAGCGCCTGAAGATATGCTGTACCCACATTGAGCACTGTCAGGCCGCGCGAAGATTGCGTGTTGAAGTATGCCCCTACAGCGTTCGCTTTGGCAGCGCGATATTGCTCAATTAAGGACAGACTGAAGAGCGTCTGCGAGTAATTGATCTGGGCGTCGGCCACATCCGCCTTCGTAATCTCTGAGAAAGCCGATATGTTGATGCCTGGAAGGAGAGAGGCGAATCGGGGGATCAACTTCTGAGTGAATCCAAAGGCGGCGAGATTATACTCATGCGCCCCTATATCTCCCTGAGCCGTAATCGTGGGCAGCAAAAACTGGAGAGTCTCAAGGATTTGCGCGTCCTCCGCCCTTTCCTGCGCTCGAGCCTCGACCAACGCCAGATTGTTCTGAATGCCCATCCGGATGGCGTCATCAATGGAAAGCTGTTTCACCTCATCGGTGACCGGGAGTGTGGCTGCACTTCCGTAGTACGGGCTTTGGGCGGAGCTCTGATTCTGCGTCTGGCCGAGCAGCAGTCCCCCCGAGAGTAACCCTGCTGGCAGGCATAACACCGCGACAGCTGCCAAGCAGGTGGGAACTGGAATCCTCATTCTCCGTGCTGCTTCCTTTCGTAACAGTTGTTTAGATCAATTCTTGCACGCACGGTTGCCAAAAAAGAGGGCAAACGTCCGCTGCCTCCAGCATATGAGATGGCAACTGGTTTCTTATCGTTTCGGGTTGTAACTGCACAAGCAACCCTCCCAAGCGGGGGTGACTCCATAGTGTTAACAGATCGATTCGAGTTCAGTAGGCAACGGCGCTCGACGCCCTCTCATCGTAACGGATGGATACGTGTCGGATAGCCGGCTTTTGTCCAGAAGTCACGTGAACTTGTCAGAGTGCTTGAGTATGCGACCGCGAGCCAGAGATTCCCGGGTACGTTAGAAAGAACCGGGGATTCTCGGGATCTGCCTCGACTGACCCAGGCAATTTGGCCGGGTGAGGTCTCAATGGTAGCGGCGCCTGCGGCTCAACTGCTTATCGTGAATGCGGACCCCGATCTCGCCGAGCTGATCGGAGTGCGCCTGCAGAGCGTGAGACCTCAATATCGGTTGGCCGAAGCCAATTCTCGAGAAACCTTTATCGAAAGTGTTGGCCGTGACCGCCCGGACCTTCTCGTCGTCGACGAGCTTGGGATTCCTGATGTGCCGATGCCGGAGATATTGGAACAGTCGCGGAGACTCGACGGCGCCATCCCCGTGGTTGTCATCGCAAGGAACCAAGGGGATGGTTCTTTGCCGCGCACCTCTGCGGAGGAACCCCTGACTTATCTGGGAGTGACTGAAATCGACCGCTTACCTTCTGTGGTTGAGCGCTCACTCTGCGAACAACGAGCCCGAGTTGTCCGTGCGAGACTTCAAGACCAGATTGAGGGTGCGGCCGGCCTAATGCAGGAGAATCAAAGACTCGTCACAATTGGCCGGCTAGCGGGCTCGATCGCCCACGAGATCAATAATCCGCTGGAGTCGGTTACCAATCTTCTCTTCCTCATGAATCAAGCTCAGGATCTTCCTGCGAATATACGAGGGTACTTGGTTCAAGCGCAGAAAGAGTTGAGCCGCGCCGTCGAGATCTCCAAACAGACGCTGAATTTCTATAGGGAAGCACCCAACCCGATCTCCGTGAAATTGAGCAGCCTGCTAGAGGAAGTGTTGGTTCTTTATGCTCGCAGAATCGCAGAAAAGAAACTCGTGGTTATTCGCAAGTTTGAGCGTGAGGAATCCATCGTGGCGTTCCCGGGTGAGATGCGTCAGGTCTTCTCAAATCTCATTGCCAATGCCATCGAAGCGAGCACCGAAGGCGGCAAGCTCTACCTGCACGTGCGCAAGTCCGGGTTGTGGCGCGATCGCGGCATGATCGGCATGCGGGTGACGATCGCCGACACGGGCACAGGGATGACCCCGGAGATACGTCGGCGGCTCGGCGAGCCGTTCTTCACGACAAAGGGCCAAGGCGGTACAGGTCTGGGACTCTGGGTCTCGCAATCCATCCTTCGCCGTTACGGGGGCAGCCTTATTCTGCATTCCAGCACTGGAGCTCATCACGGAACGGCTTTCGGTCTTTTCATACCAATCAATCTGCGTCCGCACCCAGTCACTAGCCCGGTGGAACAGAGATTTGCGCCGCGGCTCCGCACGGCAGGTTGAGGTTCGGCCGGCGATCCCCAGAATAGACCTCACGCTCCGCGCCGCCGGAAGGCTTAACCCGTCGTATTCCGGTGGAAGGCCACGTTTTGTAATCTTGGGAACCTGCTGCTTATAGCTCGTCGTCTGATTGCTGCTGTTTGTGTGCCGAAGCTAAAACTTTTTCCGCGGCGGCCGGCGGCACAACATCGTAATGGTCCATTTCCATATGAAAACTGCCGCGGCCTTGGGTCAATGAAGTCAGTGTGGCTCCGTAACTTAGCATTTCAGCCATCGGGACCTCCGCTTTTATCACCGTCGATCCGGTCCGGGTTTCCATGCCTTGGACCCGGCCCCGCCGTCCATTGAGATCGCCCATCAACGTTCCGGCAAAGTCATCCGGTGCCTCAATCTCCACGCGCATCACGGGTTCGAGCAGGACAGCTTTCGATTGCTCCATACATTTCCGGAAAGCCAAGCGCCCGGCGAGCTTAAATGAAAGTTCGTTGGAGTCCACATCGTGATAGCTGCCGTCGAGAAGTACGACTCGGAAGTCGACAACAGGGAAGCCGGCCAGCCATCCACGTGCGGCAGCCTCCTGAATGCCCTTTTCGACCGCTGGAATAAAGCCACGCGGGATTGCCCCACCAAAGATCTCGTTGACGAACTCAAAACCGGTACCACGAGGGAGGGGTTCCATGCGGATCTTGCAATCCCCATATTGCCCATGTCCGCCGGTCTGCTTTTTGTGCCTGCCCTGGGCCTCGGATCTGGAGCGGATCGTCTCGCGGTACGGCACTTTGGGCGCTTTCAGTGTGACCTCAGTGTGATATCGCCTCCGGAGCTTCTGCACGATCGATTCGATGTGAGACTGTCCTGCTCCCGCGATCAAAAACTCATTGGTTTGGCCATCGCGGTAGAACCGCACCATAAGGTCTTCTTCCATCAGCTTGTGTACGGCGGGCGCCAGCTTGTCTTCGTCCGCGCGCGACTTCGGTTCGATCGCGTACGTCATCGCCGGTTCGGGCATCGTGACCGGATCGAAGTAGATGCTATGGCCCTTCTCCCCGAGGGTGTCGCCCGTAAACGTCTCGCGGAGCTTCGCGACCGCGCCCAGATCGCCCGCATGCAGTTCCGCCACCTGAACCGCGGTGCGTCCCTGCATTACCGCCAAATGAGCCAGGCGCTCAACGGTGCTACGGGCGTAATTTGTGACAGTGGCGTCGTTCTTAACCACACCGGAAAAGACCTTAAAAAACGAAATCCGCCCCGCAAATGGGTCGGACATCGTTTTGAAGACATAAAGCGACAGTGGTTCGCGGTCATCGACCTTGCGCAACACCATCTCTGAGTCTGCCTGAACCTCAACCTCACCATTTCGAGCATCGCCCGTATGCCCGGACGACACTCCTGCGCGTACCGGGCTTTGCGCCTGAATCGCTCCTCGGGCCGCTACAGGAACGCGTTCCACCGGCGTTGGCGCGTATACCTTCAAGAAGTCCAGCAGATGGTCAGTACCTACGTTTCTCAACCCGCTCGAAAAGAGTACGGGAAAGATTCTGTCCTCACGAATGGCCTCATGCAATGCGGTAATAAGATGCTGCTCAGGGATCGTTCCCTCGCGGAAGAACTCCTCCATCAGCTCATCTTTGCCTTCCGCGACCAACTCCACCAGAGCTTCATGGGCGGCTTGGGCGTCTTCGCGCAGACGGGTGGGAATTTCCGAAATCCTTCCTGAGCCGTTTCCGTCCGGTTCGTAAACAAACGCCTCCATGGTGACAAGGTCGATCACACCTCGAAAACTTGTGCTTTGTCCGTTGCCTTCAAGGATAGGGAGTTGGACGGGTACCACCTGGCGTCCGAAGCTCTGCTTGAGCGCGTCTAAGCAACGTTCCTGGTTTGCGCGCGGGTGATCCATCTGGTTCACCGCAAGGACTCGGGGCAGATTGAACTCCTCCGCGAACTTCCATACGCGGTGTGTGATCGTCTCAACTCCGCATGCTGCATTGATGACGACGAGCGCAGCTTCGACAGGCACCAGAGCCGCGCGAGCCTCGTGAACGAACATGTGGAAGCCGGGAGTATCGACGAGATTGAGCTTGACGCCATTCCATTCCGCGAAGGCTAATGCGTTTTGCATCGTTGTGCGCCGCGCCACGTCCTCGTCGTCGTAAGCTGTGACTGCGCTTCCGTCCTCCACGCGTCCAAGCCGGTCGGTCATTTTGGCGGCGTTCAATAAAGCGGAAACCAGCGTAGTTTTGCCGCAGTGCGAATGCCCAAGAAGGGCGACATTCCGAATATCTTCCCCGCGATAGGTTTTCAGCGAACCGTTCATCCCGACTACCTCCCAGTTCTTTGTCCCTAGTTCCGACTTCCGGGCAGGATCAGGGCCCGGCGCTGCAAACAGCAAACGACCGAGCCTTCAGAGCCGTGAAGCTTGCTCCGCTGCGATTTTGCGCAGCGGTTCCGGCTGCACGAGTGGAGAGCGTGCAAGGAATACAGATCCGATTGTGGTTCGAGAGGGAGTGATGCGAAACCCGGGGAACAGGCTCCGGAGGTTGTTCCCCGCCGAATTTGCCCCCGACTCTGTCGTCCTCACCCATGAGCGAGCACCATCCACTGGAAGGGCTTGCGAGCTTGCCTGAAATGGCTTATCTCGCACTGCTTGACGCGGCGACATCGGACTGAAGGCCGAAGACTGACAGGCCCGATGAACATCACGTCAAGAACTGGCGCGAACGCGCCAGCTTTCGCGCCATTCGGAGGCCCCCGTCGTTTGAGGTTGCCGAGTCTAGCACAGGCTGAGTCGGCGTCTCAAGTTCCATGCCTCAGCGGTTCAGCATAGCGGGTTTCGACGTTCCGGCGATTTTGGAAGTCGAATAGGAGTTCTCTGCTGGCCCTAGCCGCCGGACGCTACTTCCGTTCAATGTATTTCCGCTGCCGCCTTAGATTCCACGCGAACATTGCGACGCGGAGGAAGAGGATCAATAAGAGCACGAGGGCCAGCGCCGCAGATTGGCCATGAACTCCGTTCCGCAGCAGAAAGTACATTGCGGCGAACACGGCCAAAACAAAGACGCCAAAAGTCAGCCATTCCGCCCGATTCTTCATTGTTCCTTCCTCGGAAACGTCTCTACGGACGGGCGCGGCTTACGGCGTTCGACCAGGGACCGCGATAAGCGGGCGTAGATTGCGATCGCCAGTCCGATAAACAGCCCCATAGCCAGCATAGCGCTCAGCTGAAAGCGAAAGAGCAAAGCCCTGCCTGGAATTGGTCCATGTGCGCTGTTGCCGGACAGAATCGTCTCCAACAGCAGAAAAACGAGGAGCGCACAGATTGCCGCTCCCGTGACACTCACAACGATCTTGAGAGTCTCCCGGCCCATGGATCCCGAGCGAGCATGATATCGCACCGGTGCGTCAGAACGCATGCGACGGGCCTGCTTGATGAGCGTCGGGCGTTCGGGCACCCTGCACGGAGCAGCCGTCTGCAGATACAATTAGAACCTGTCAAGGTCTAAAGATCATGTGCGGATTGAGATACAACCTTCCAGTACGACGCAGCCTTTTCAGTGTGGCCTTAGTGCTCCTTTTGGGCACCGGTTTCGCACGCGCCCAGTTTTCCGGGGGCGCGCCCACGACCACTGTTCACGACACCGCGGCGCTCAAGCCTCCTCCAGGCGCTCGAGTCGCGATCGTCGAGTTTGAGGACATGGAGTGTCCCGACTGCGCACGAGCCAATCCGTTGCTCAAATCGGCTGCGAACCAATACCACATTCCTTGGGTCAGGCACGATTTCCCCCTTCCTTTTCATGCCTGGAGCTTTGACGCGGCTGTCTATGCGCGATGGTTCGACACGAAATCGAAGAAGATCGGGGATGATTTCCGGGATGCGGTCTTCGCTCACCAGCAGGAGATCGATCAGGCCGCGCAATCTTCTCCGGAAACAGCTAGCGGCCCCACAACGCAATCTGCTGCTGCAATCCACGAATTCGCCCAGAAGTTCGCACAAGAGCATGGGTTAGCTTTGCCCTTTGTCGTCGATCCCCAGAAGAAGCTAGCTGCTCTCGTTCAGGCGGACCTTGATTTGGGAAAGCGGGTCGGCATCGAACACACGCCGACAATTTGGGTGGTGACCGACAAGAGGAGCGGAGTCCCCTTCGTTGAAGTGGTCGACCGGGATCGCCTCTACGACATCATTGATCAAGCGCTCGCTGAAACAAAGAGCGAAACTCCGCCGGCGCATCGCAACTCAGGTCAATAGAACCCAAACGCTCGCCGTTTTGAAGTATCGAAGGCAGATATCTTCCTGCCTTGCGATCGAGACTTTGCGCCGCGAGTTCACGCTTGAAGACGCGGGTAAACCCTGAATAGGCGCGACGGTTGCTCTTCCAGACACCTGTTATCAAAGTGGCCGTGCATTCTTCACTCCATAGGCCCACGCTGTGTCGGCCGTACGCATCCTAGTTTCAAGCAACTTCCCGAAACGGGCCCTCTCCCCTATCATCGGTAGCCGGTCAGCCGATCGGAGCTGGCGAAGTGCTAGGAGGTGAAATGTCTTTTCTTGCCTGGATAGTTCTTGGTCTTGTGGCAGGTTTTATCGGCAGCAAACTCGTCAACAAATCGGGCGAGGGCATACTGCTCGACATCATTTTGGGAATTGTCGGAGCGGTGGTTGGGGGATTTATCTTCCGTCTCTTTGGCGCGTCTGGGGTGAGCGGGCTTAATTTATACAGCTTGATCGTCGCGGTCATCGGATCGGTTGTCTTTTTGGTGATCTATCACGCACTCTTCCGCCGGCGAAGCGTCTGATCGAGGCTGGAAGACTTGGGAGGGGCCCGCCGGCAGAAAGGCGATTCGAACGCTAGCTGCACACTCCTGATCAGAGTTCTATATTGACCAACGCGGCATGTGGTGCGCCCGGGGAAGCTTGGCGTGTTTGCGGCGATCGCCAATGATCGATGTAAGAGATTTGGTGGACACAAGAGACCGTGCAGTGGGGAGCGCAGGTCTTCTCCGTCAGGTATTCCCGCTCCAAGTCAGCCTGCGTGTAATTCCCTAACGGAGTTCCCGGCCACCCACGCTGTTGCGAACAGTAGTGCACTAGCCCGTCTTCGCAAACGTAGAGATATCGTGCTCCCGCTCGGCAGCGCCAATCATTCGGTTCCGCGTTGGCGATCGCTTCCTGGAACTTGTTGAAGCGAGAGTAGTTTTTCTTTTTAAGGCCTGCCATTTCGTAATACACGCGCCTCTCCTCGTCCTGGAGCGGCTTTAATTGGCCGTCCCCGTCGTGAATGATCCCGATCGTCGAAGTAAACCCAAGTTCCAACGCACGCTTTCCGATCGTTAGGGCGTCCTGCGGCGTCTTGATGCCGCCGCCAACCACGGAGTTGATGTTGACGTGAAATTCAGCGTACTCAGCCAGGAATTCGAGTTTTTTATCTAGGACTTTGAGGCTCTTCTTGGAGATCTCATCGGGCTGTACATTGTCGATCGAGATCTGCATGTGATCGAGGCCCGCGCGATTGAGCCGATCGATGCGCTCGGGCATGAGCAGATAGCCGTTGGTGATCATGCCCGCTAAACGTCCGTGATGGCGGATGCGCGCGATAATGGTGTCCAGCTCTGGATGTGTGAGCGGCTCGCCTCCTGAGATCGTAATGATGCTTGTTCCCAGGCGGGCCAGATGATCGATGCGGCGCAGCATCTCTTCGATCGGCACCGGTTCGGAAGCTTTGTCGTACTCGTTGCAATACGCGCAGGAAAGATTGCAAAACCGCATGGGGACAATTTGCGCCATAACAACATGGCGAGTGGACGCCAATGCGCGTCCCACAATCGCCAACTCGCGCAATTTGCGCTCGGCGGCCTTTGCTCGACCGCTCAACGTACGCTTCCGTGCAGGCATAAGCTCATTGAATCACAGGGATAGAGCCAGGCGCGAGTTACCAGGGAGGAACGGCACAAAGCGCGCCTGAGCGGTTCCCAGAGCCACTTTAGTGGGAGTTGGGGCCGGAGCGGAGGACTCAGTTTGAGCTCGCCATAGCTGAGGGCGAGTTACGGATACTCGCCAGGGAGACTTGCAAAAAAATGCCACTACTTGGCGCGGGCTTGTGCAGTGGCTGATCCTAATTCTCTGTTCTCCAGATTCGCGCCCGGTCTAGCCGTGTCCCTTCGGTGTGCCCGCCGACATCGTCAGGGTTTGCTCCTGTTTGTCCCGCATGATGGTCACCTGAACCTGCTTGCCGCGGTTATTACGGATCATTTTGAGCCAATCATTGCGGGTGATCATAGGCGTGGCATTGACCCTGAGGATCACATCGCCTGCACGCAGGCCGGCCCGGAATGCGGGACTCTGATTGTCCACATTCTCTACGAGAAGACCTGTGCCGCTGGTAACTCCGAAGTAGCCGGCCAGCTGACTTCGTACCGGGTTCACGTCGGCACCCACGTAGAGGGAATTTGGCATGAGGGTGCCCAGGAAACGGGAGCCACCTGAAGAGCCTCCGCTGACAAAGCTCTGAGCTCCCGCGACCTGCCGGTCAGGAACCTGCGACGCGTTCGCCGGCGTTTCGGACACCGGTTCCGCACTCGCTGGTTCCGGGACGCTGAAATGCTGGGACCACGCCTGCTGCTCGAGCATCACCCGGTCCGCGAGCTGCACGGATACATTGATGGATGCGCCATCGCGGCCGATCACAAAGGCCACCGTACGACCGGGTGGTTGCTTGCGCAGCAGGCGCTTCAATTGCTCGCAGTCCTCGACTGGCCCGCCATTCATCTGCAGGATAATGTCGTGTGCCCTCAAGCCCGCTTTCGCTGCGGGCGCGTCATGGTCGAGAGCTACGATTTCCACTCCACGCCCCTTCTTCAGCTTTAAGGCGGCAGCCTTGTCAGGATCAACATCTTTGAGATCGACCCCGAGATATCCTTGTGAGCTGTGCACTAAGAACGCATGAGAAAGGGTACGCAGCAAATCCAACGGACTGCGGAAGCCCCATGCACTCTGAGCGGCAAGTGCGCATCCTAGGACTACGGCCGAGGAACCGAATCGCGGAAAGCGTTTCATCGAAACTCCCACAGAAATACAGCGGGCGTGCTTTTGTCTGGCGCCGCATCGCAAAGGTCCGATCACAAATTACTGAATTTGGGGCAATTGATCCAGAACTTCGCGGGAGACTGTTCTAATATGCGGATTTTCATCTTCCGATGCCACTGTGTGCAAGACTTGGCGCACGCTACTGTCTGCCTGGACAGGCTCGAGTAATTCAATCGCGCGAGACCGCACCGCAGGATCTGAGTCACGCATCAGCGCCTCCAGGACCGAGTCTCGAACGCGCATGTCTTCAGAGACATAGGGTTCTAAGCCATTGAGCGCCCGTAATCTTACTGCAGCGCTTTTGTCGTAACGAAGTGCCACCAGCAGAGCCTTGCGGACTGGGCCATCGGCACATTGATGTCCCGCACGGCATTCCTCTGCCAGTAAATCCACGGAATTCTGCGCGACACCGGGATTTAACCGGCTCTCTGCTCCCATTAAAAGCAACTGCCGGATTTGCGGGTCGTCGAGAGAACCCCGTGTGCTCCCTGGCACCAGGCGGTTGTAGCGAACCTCTACGGTCTCGGAGTTGGGTTCGCGTACGATGCTGCTGATATTGGCGATCCGTACTGGCTCTCCAGCCGTGGGAGAGGTCGTTATAGGGGTGGGCGATGGAGCCGCGGTTGGGGGCTGGACTCGTTGGGCAAATCGATATCCCGAGAAGCCGCCGAACCCAAGACCGAGCATTAGCAGCGCAGAAGCTGCAACCGGAGCCCGGCTTAACGTGACCAGCCCGGCAGTGATAGCTTGCTGGATGCGCATCACCCAGCTTGCGGGAGGCATATTATCCAGAGCTTCTTCTAGCCGCATGCGCGTCTGCGCGAGTAAGTTCGCCGAAGGCTCTTCCAGCGGCGCGAAAGCCATCGCGTGTTGCAGGGCCCGCACCGCTTCGAACTCTTCCTGACAACGCGTGCAGGTTGCCAGGTGTTGCTCTAGCGCGTGGGACTCATCGTCCGGAAGCTCTCCATAAACAGCCAAAGCTATATGTTGTTGAGCCAGCTCGCACTTCATTATTTGAAACCTCTCGCCTCACCGTAATGCCGCCAGATTCGCTCTTAACTTTTTCGTCGCCCGGAAGAGTGTGTTCTTGGCGGTCTCTTCCGTCGTGTTCAACATCTCGCCGATCGTTCTTAATCTCAAGCCCTGGTAGTGCTTCAATTCAAAAACCATGCGCTCCCGCGGCGTCAGTTTTTCGAGCGCTTGTTGAATCCGCTCGCCGAGAACCTTGCGCTCCAACTCCCGCTCCGGGTTCGCCATGGAGCGCGTATCGGAGACATTATTGAGCAGGTCCATCTCTTCCCCACTCGAATCGACCACAATGGACTGCTCTTCGCGACGCGATTTGCGACGGCGCAGCTGATCAAGGCACAGATTGGTGACGATCCGGTAGATCCACGTATAGAAGGAACATTCGAAACGGAAATTGCCCAGATAACGGTACGCCTTAAGGAAGGCTTCCTGATGGATGTCCTGCGCGTCTTGTTCGGAACCGATCAGGTGAAGGGCCAAGCGTAAAACAGCCTGATCATACTGGCGTACCAGAGCATCGAAGGCCGCCCGCGAACCTTTCTGTGCTTCGCGGATGAGCTCCGTTTCAGTGGCACGTGTCCACGCTTCATTGCCCATGCTTGGTGAGGATTGTATCGTCCGCCGCGGAGCCCCAGTGCGGACCCGTCCTTGGATGACTGTTTCATTCGAGATGCGAAGGACATCTGCTGGCATTTCGTCGCTCCCCGGGAACTACTACTACGGCACCTGTACGACGAGTGGTGGGCGCGTTTCGGTAGCAAACTGGGGCGCAAATTCAAGAACACACCTCCCGCGCTCAATCATCCAAGCCTCCTCTTCAGACGTTGGTAAGACCACTTAAGGTTTCGGTAGATACGGCAAAATACCCGTCTGCAATCCGATAGACTTAGGCCATGGCTCAAGGCTTCCCAGGCGGCTCCGACTCAGAGAATTCGGCAGACAGCCTTTTCCCTCGCGCGGCAAGTGATTGGATTACCGCATACTGCGACGGCGGCTCCCGAGGCAACCCCGGACCGGCGGGGTACGGAGTGTACATCGAGGACGATGGAGGGAAGGTTCTGGCCGAGCTGAGCCAGTATTTGGGCAAGCGGACCAACAACTTTGCCGAGTACTCCGGGCTGCTCGCGGCACTGGAGTTTGCCACCCGGAATGGACACCCGCGTCTGCGGGTGGTTTCCGATTCAGAGCTAATGGTCAAGCAAATGAAGGGACAGTACCGTGTGAACAGCCCGGAACTGCGTCCACTCTACGAGCAGGCAAAACGCTTGGCACTTAAGCTGGACCGGTTTGAGATTCGGCACGTGCTGCGTGAGAAAAACCGCCACGCCGACCGGCTGGCGAACCAAGCGATGGATGAAGGAATGGGCCGTAGCAGGGCCAAGGATCCTGTTGTCCAGACGACACCTACAACAGAGGAAGCTCCGGCGCCGGCGCCCAAAAGAGCCGAGACAAAGATGCTGCGCGGTTTCGTCAAGGGCGGAGTTGTGCACGTCCTGGGAGGGGATCTTCCGGACGGGATTTTCGTCAAGGTAATCCCGGAATAGTGCCCCGGTCGCTCACGCCTATCAGGTTCTATTGCGTTTTCACAATTACTGTGATCTGGCCAGAGTTGGTTATGTGCAGCTTTTCTTGATGAAAAGCTGCGTTCGGACTCCAATTCCTTGGACTATACCAATTGTGAAAACGCCGTAGCCCAACCATCTGAGAAAGAATTCGACGGATGCGTCTGCTGACCCAGAGGTCTTAAAACGCTTGTCCGATCTGGTCTTCAGTCCCGCGCACGCCATCTTCCTCAAGCAGCGTTGGATGCGATACGCGACAGTGGCGTTCGCAGCGGGAAAAGCCGCAAAGCGGCGCCCGCCTGGACGGCTAGTCCCCTAGCGGCCTTCGCGGAGCCGGGTGGCCAGCCGGTCGGGCAGGCCAGCGCGCAAGATGCGCATCTGCGCCTTCCGAAAGTCATAGGGCACCCGGTGGAACTCGACGATCATGCGCTGGTCATCGTAGAGCGCAAAAGCGGAGCGCCAATCACCATCTCGCGGTTGGCCCACGGATCCGGGATTGATCAGGTACCGCGCTCCTCCACGCAAGACCAACTCGGAGACAGCGTGTTCCTCCGCGCTCGAGTACGTGGGGTCGAGATTAAACCAGTCTTCGTCATTCGAAGCGAAGCCCCCCTGCAGATGCGTATGCCCGAAGAAATTGATCCGTGTCCGTGCCACGCGCAGAGGCAGCCACGCGTCACGCACGGAGAGCACGTATTCGTCCTCGTCGAGCAGAGAGCCGTGCATGCAACTTACTTGTGGACCGTCCGGCTCCACGGGACCGGCTGCCATATGACGTAGCCAGTCGATGTGCTCGGGCGTCAATACTTCCTGAGTCCAGCGGGCTGCGCGTTCCGCGATGGCATTGAAGTCGGTGAGCGCGAGTTGCCCGCTGCATGCTCGATCGTGATTGCCGCGGACGAACGTCTCGCCAAGCCCGCGAACCCGCTCGATCACCTCGTTGGGAGTCGCTCCATAGCCAACGACGTCGCCGAGATTCCACACCACATCGTGCTCGGGTGCACCCTCGAGCGCGGCATCGAGTGCATCGATGTTGGCGTGAATATCGGAGAGAATCAGTGCGCGCATTGAGTCCGATCCAGCGGGCACCTCAGCCTTCCTGCGCCCTGGGGGAACGCAACAGTCAACTGGAAGACAGCTTCAGGCACAAGGAAGATGCTCAAAGCCAGCCCAAACTTTACAGAATAACAGGCTCGTTCGAGGAAAACCTCCGGCCATCATCCTGTCGTTCTTACCCAATGGCCAGGTTCCTCTTCGATGAGGGGTGCGGAGGGGTTCGCATTGGCGGCGCCTAGAGTGGCAAGAGGCCGATGCCGATCGGTTTGGAGGGAGGGTACTGCTCCCAGCAGACTCTGGGTATACGCATGCCGGGGATCAAGGAAAATCTGATCCCGCGCGCCGGTTTCAAGCAATAACCCGTTTCGCATAACGGCCACTCGCCCGGCGATCTGCGCGACGACTGCAAGATCATGCGAGATGAAGAGCATCGCCAGACCAAACCGTCGTTGAAGATCCTTGAGCAATTCCAGAATTTGCGCCTGGACGGTAACGTCGAGGGCAGTCGTCGGTTCGTCAGCAATGAGCAGTTGCGGCCGGTTGATCAGCGCCATCGCGATCAGGATCCGTTGCCGTTGGCCGCCAGAGAATTGGTGCGGATAGTCCCGCACCCGGCGTTCAGGTTCGGGAATGGCTACGGCCTGCAGCGCCTCGAGAACGGCTTCGCGCACCTGCTTGCGGTCAAGCTCCGGTTGATGCGTTTCGAGCGCCTCGGCAATCTGTTTGCCGATTGGCATCACTGGATTGAGTGCGGTCATCGGCTCCTGGAAGATCATCGCTATTTTTCGACCACGATAACGCCGCATCTGCTCAGCGGATAAGCCGAGCAGCTCCTCTCCGTTAAACCGTACGGAGCCTTCTACGCGAGCAGCAGCATCGAGCAATTGAAGGACTGCCAGCGAGGTGACCGACTTGCCTGAGCCCGATTCGCCGACCAACCCCAGCACCTCGCCGGGGCGAATGCGGAAGCTCAAATCGTGGACCGCGGGACGGTCGCGAAAATAGATGGAGAGATGCCTAACTTCGAGCAGAGTGTCCAAATGCCAGACTACACCGGTACTACGCGGACAGCGACGCGCGGATGCTCCGCTCACATCGAGCCCCGGGTGCTCCGCGCAGGGCGAGAACGCGGGTTTACCCCCACAATCCGAATGCGATTGCGCTCGACGAGTGGCTCACCACCAAACGAGAACGGCTGCTCGCTGATCATTTTTTGGCTGTCTCGCTGATCTGCTGGCTCGCCGATTCGCTGCCCTTAGAACAGCGGCGCCTGCCGTCGAGGTAATGGCAGGCCGAAGTGCTCATAAGCCAGACGTGTCGCAACGCGTCCGCGGGGTGTCCGGTCAAGAAATCCGATCTGGATCAAGAAAGGCTCGTAAACCTCTTCGAGCGCGTCCTCTTCTTCGGCCAGGGATGCGGCCAGCGTGTTCAGGCCGACAGGGCCGCCGTCGTATTTCTCAATAATGGTCAGGAGCAGCTTGCGGTCGAGTTCATCGAAACCATGTGCATCTACGCCGTGGAGCTTGAGCGCCGCGTGCGCTATGGCACGGTCGATGCTGCCGGTTCCTCGAACCTGGGCATAGTCGCGCACACGGCGGAGCAAACGGTTGGCGATCCGAGGGGTTCCCCGGGAACGCTGCGCAATCTCCGACGCGCCAGCATGATCGATAGGAACATTCAGCACTTCTGCTGAACGTTCAACGATGTATCGGAGTTCGTCGTCCGTGTAGAACTCGAGCCGAAGAAGAATTCCGAATCGCGAGCGCAGCGGAGACGACAAGAGACCTGGGCGCGTGGTGGCCCCAACGAAGGTGAACGGCTTGATCTCCATCACATGGGTGCGCGCCGACGGACCTTGGCCGATTATGATGTCCAGCTTGTAATCCTCGAGAGCCGTATAGAGCTTTTCTTCAAGCACAGGCTGCAGCCGGTGAATCTCATCCAGAAAGAGAACCTGGCGCTCCCGCAGGTTCGTCAGTATAGCGGTGAGATCCCCCTGAATTTGCAATGCAGGACCGGATGTCTGCTGATACCCGACCTCCAACTCATTGGCGATGATCGTCGCGAGCGTGGTCTTGCCAAGGCCGGGCGGCCCAAAAAGGAGCACATGGTCCAGTGCGTCGCCACGGGACTTTGCCGCCTCCAAGGCGATTGCCAGCTGCTCTTTCGCCTTTTCCTGACCAATAAACTCCGTCAAACGGCTCGGCCGGAGCTTCAGTTCGAATGAGTTTTCATCCTCGTCACGGGTTGCTGAGACCAGCCGGTCCGGATTGCGTCCATCCACAGGCATTTGCTTCGGATACTAACTGCTCCGTTTCCGCGAAGCAATGGAGGCTTCCGGTGGCGGGGACAGCGTTTGTGACGGGAGGATACAGGCATACCTCCGTGCGCAGAAGGAAAGTTCGACAAGGGGTGCGTTTCAACCCAACATCCTATAAGTTAACGAGAAGGTTTCAAAAACGAACTCCGGGCACCAAGTCACATGCTGCGTGTTGTGCGCAATCTGGGAATCATCGTAGGAACCGCGATTGCGTCGATTGCGATTCTCTACTTCTCGATACCGACTGGGAACACGGCCCAGAATCGGTTCGATGTCATCGTGGTGCTCGGATCTCCGACGAATAGCGATGGCTCTCTGTCGCCCGTCGAAAGAGAGTCTGTGCTCGAAGCCGTGCGGGAGTATCGCTCGGGCATTTCTTCTAGTCTGCTGATGACAGGCGGCGCAGCGCATAATTCTTTTGTGGAATCCAGAGCGATGGCTGGTTTTGCACGCTCCGAAGGGATCCCTGCTTCCGCCATATTCACAGATGCCCAAGCGCGGAATACGGTGGAAAATGCCTATTTCGCTTTCGGCATCCTGCAGGCGCACCAATGGCAATCGGCATTGATCATTGGCATGCCGAGCCATGTCAGGCGCGCCAGCCTCATCTTCCGCTACTACCCGATCGACTGGCGAGTGCGGCCAGCACCATGGCCGTCGGAATGGGGTGTTTGGCCCAGGCTCCGCTCGTGGACCGAAGAGATTCTCTACACTACCTACGTCCGCATTTTTGGATTCTCAAAGTCGCAGCAATATCTGCCACACACTCACTTCACTCCTGCTCAGCTCTAAAAACTCTTTGCGCCAGCACGGTCATCAATTCCTTCTCCACTCGTTCGTGCAGTGCAGCCCAAGTACACTAAGAGTTCTGAACCGATCGATGGTCAAGCACCGCTCCTTCAGTTTCAAGCGCCCCCAACAACTTGCAGCGTTGCTGCTTCTCCTCTTTTTGGCTCAGTGTCTATGGGTCGTGCATCGTCAGGCGCTTACGACCCGCGATTATGATTTCGCCCGCTGCGGCCGCGAAATGTGGGAGAAGCCGTCTCCGCTGGCGGGTTACTTCACCAGCTGCGGCAATATCCACGACGGCACGTTAGGGTATCGTGTAGCCGGCCTTCCTCTGACGCTTCAACGCATCCTGGTCAGACAAGGCGAAGAAACTTCCACGTGGGAAATGCGCCATGAACTAGGCCACGTGCTGTTGCTGCTTCACGGCGCATTCATCCTTGTCGGGCTTTGTCTCGGTGCGGCGCTCTGGTGGGTGACCCGGCGGCTCTACGGCAACATGGGCGGCTTTATTGCGTTGGCACTGTATTGCTTCTGTCCACAGGTGATCCGCGCCTCTACCTATCCGAACAACGACATCCTCGCCGCCTTTGGGATTTTCGCCGCGATCTACACAGCAGCGGGCGTAGCCCACGCGATGCAAGGACCTTCGCGCAAGTGGCGTCCGCGCATCATTCTGCTTACGCTTGCCTTCGGCGTAACGGCCGCTGCGCATGTTTCCGCGTTTTTAATCGCGGTGGTGCTGGCCATTGCATTCATGGCGTACCTAGCCGAAGGGCACCGCGCGAGCGTGGTTCCTGTTATGGCGCTGGCGATTGGCGGCGCTCTGCTGTTTGTCTTCGCCTCCTATGCGTTTAGCCCTGATGCTTTCAGCTACTACTTCCGCAGCAGCGCGGGTCAGATCGGGTTTTCGCTCACTGCGGTGCGCGAGTGGTTTTTAAAATTTCCGAACGCGGCGGTTGCTATTGGCGCAATCACGGCTCTGCTGCTCTATCTTGCGATTCACCGATCACGCTATTTTGGAAACACGCTTCCCCTGCTGATTGCGCTTCTGATATTTGCGCTGGTGACGCCTGGCACTCCCAGTGAACCCACACTTTGGGCTTTGCCGTTCCTGCTCGCGTTCATTGCGGGTGTTTTTGCCGATATTTTGGAGACACGCTACCGCTCAATCTTTCTATGGGTAACCGGCTCGTTGCTGGTCTTGGAAGCTCTGCTGAGCATGATCAGTCTCCCCTCGCTCGCCTCCTAGAAATAGCTTTTGAAGTAGATTTTGAGGCGGCCAAAGGACCCGTCCAAAGGCGGTTTCGCGTGCCCCCGAAAAATGCGAATATTAGAATCTTAAACTCTTGATTCCACGAGAGTTTATGCGCTTACGGGTGCTTGCTGCTTAAGTCGCGAACAAGTATCATTATGTATAGGACTTATAGCTTCTTGCCGGGATTCAAGGCAGTTCGGGCAATCCTGCCCGCTGTTGATTTCCTCATGTCCTAATTCCGGCCTAAAGGCACGCTCTCTTCTATGGCAGACGATCAGAATCCACAACTTCCACTCGGCAATCCAAATGGCAGCGACGGTAACCCGCCTGCCGGTTCTGGAACCAATCTCATTCCTATCAACATTGAAGACGAGATGCGGCGTTCATATCTCGACTACTCGATGTCGGTCATCATCGGGCGCGCTCTGCCGGATGTACGCGACGGGTTGAAGCCGGTCCACCGCCGGATCCTTTACACGATGCATGAGATGGGGCTGGAATTTAACAAGAAGTACACAAAATGCGCGAAGGTCGTAGGCCAAGCCATGGGTGTTTATCACCCTCACGGCGACTCGGCTATTTATGACACTCTTGTCCGCCTCGCGCAGCCGTTCAGCCTGCGTTATCCAATGGTGGATGGTCAGGGAAACTTCGGATCCGTGGATGGCGATCCACCGGCGGCGATGCGCTACACCGAGTGCCGGATGATGCGCATTGCCGGTCAGATGCTGGCCGACATCGACCAGGACACAGTCGATTTCGTTGCCAACTACGACGAGAGCACGACAGAGCCCTTGGTTTTGCCGACGCGCCTCCCCAATCTGATCCTGAACGGTTCCAACGGCATCGCGGTCGGCATGGCGACGAATATTCCGCCGCACAACCTCACGGAAGTGATCAACGCGACCATCGAGCTGGTGAACAATCCGCATGCCGGCCTGGCGGAAGTGCTCAAGCATGTGCAAGGACCGGATTTCCCCACAGGCGCATTTATTCATGGCCGCAGCGGGATCGCTCAGGCCTATAAGACCGGCCGGGGACGCTTCCAGATGCGCGCCAAGGCAGCGATTGAACAGCTTAAGGGCGGCCGCCAGGCGATCATCGTGACCGAGATACCATACCAAGTCAACAAGGCTAAGCTGATCGAGCGGATCGCCGAGCTGGTCAACGACAAGATCATCACTGACATTGCCGAAGATGACTTCCGGGATGAGAGCGACCGCGACGGGATGCGCATCGTGATCGGGCTCAAGCGCGGAGCCGAAGCCCAGATCGTCTTGAATCAGCTCCATAAGCACACGCAGATGCAAGAGAGTTTCTCGATGATCTTTCTTGCCGTAGTGAACGGACAGCCACGCGAACTCGGATTGCATGAAGCGATCCGGCACTTTATCGATCATCGCGTCGATGTGGTGCGGCGCCGGACAGCTTTCCTGCTCAGGAAGGCGCGTGACCGGGAACACATCCTCGAAGGGTACAAGATCGCCCTCGATAACCTCGATCGCGTCATCCGCATTATTCGAGGTTCAGGTTCCCGCGCCGAGGCGAGAGAAAATCTGCGGGTTTTCTCTTTGAGCAAAGAGATCGTCATCAAGCTGGACAAGGACTCGACACTCACGCGCGCCGAAGATGGCCTTAGCTATCGCCAGATCGACGCGATTCTCGAATTGCAGCTCTACCGCCTCACCCAGCTTTCGATCGACGAGCTGTTGAAAGAGCTCGCCGATGTTCGCGAGCGCATCGCAGAGTACGAGTCCATTCTCGCTTCGGAGAAAAAACTCCGCTCGGTTATCGTCAAGGAATTGGAGGCGATTCGTAAAGACTATGGGGACGAACGCCGAACTCAAATTCTCGATGAGACGGCGGAACTACAGCTGGAAGATCTCATCGCTGACGAACAGGTCGCTGTGACGGTTTCGCATTCCGGCTATCTGAAACGCACCCCGATCTCCACCTACCGTCAGCAGCGGCGCGGAGGTACCGGCCGTCTGGGGATGAAGACGCGCGAAGAGGACTTTGTCTCCCAGCTCATCGTCGACTCTACCCACGCCTATCTCCTCTGCCTTACTAACACCGGGCGGGTCTACTGGCTCAAGGTATATGAGGTTCCCGACGTCGGAGCGGCGGGCAAAGGCAAATCGATGGCCAGTCTGCTCAACTTACAGCCTGGCGAGAGCGTCTGTACAATTCTGCCGGTGCGCAATATTGAAGAGGATGGCGCTTTCATCTTCTTTGCCACCCGCAAAGGTACGGTAAAGAAGACGCCTCTCAAGGACTTTTCGAATGTGATGGCTCGCGGAATCATCGCGATCGGCATCGATGGCGACGATGAATTGATTGGAGCTTGCCGTACTGACGGCAATCAGATCATCTTTTTGGCGACTCACGATGGTATGGCGATCCGCTTCGGAGAGGACGATGTCCGCTCGATGGGCCGGCCGGCCTATGGCGTGCGAGGAATCGAGCTAGGGAAGAGCGACTACCTCGTTGGCCTTGCCGCCACTCCGCGCGAGCGCAAGAAGGATGGTAACGGTGGCGATTGCTCTTGCCTGATTCTCTCAGTCACCACGCAGGGCTACGGAAAACGTACGGATGTCGATGAGTACCGGCTGCAGACGCGGGGTGGCAAAGGCGTCATCAATGTGAAGACCACGGCACGCAATGGCAAGGTTGCCGCGATACTTCTGGTCGATGAAAGTTCCGAGCTCATGGTGATCAGCCAATATGGAAAGATCATCCGCATCGATACCAACACGATTCGCGCTGCCGGACGTTCGACCCAAGGTGTCAGGTTGTTACACCTCGAAGAGGAAGATAAGGTCGCAGCCGCTGTCGTCATTCCTCCTGAAGAGGCGAAGATCGAAACGGAGAACGGTGGACTACTGCAGTAGAGGGTGCTCCGCAGAACTGCTGCAAAAAGGGAGGGTGCCGTGATTCACGGCACCCTCTTCCTTTC
>DASYBJ010000448.1:0-4924 GCA_036500845.1 Acidobacteriaceae bacterium | reverse complement strand
GATAAAACGCTGCGTAGTGATGGGTGGGAGGCAGATCGGGCGTGTGATAGATGGTGTTGGGATCGATTCCGTAGCCGCGCGGGGGCTGCAGCGCGATGAGCGCATTGCCGAGGGGCAAGGCGGCGAAGAGGTAGTCGTCATCGTCTCCCCAGGGCTCCTCCTGTTCAATCGAGACGACCTTGCCGCCGATGGTGGGCAGCAGCTTCTTATCGGTCTTCTTCGCTGGCAGAATGCTTGGGCCATGATCCTGCGGCTGCCCCCAGAAGTCCTGCATGCGCCGGTTGGCACCTTCCGGGAACGATGCAAAGACCTTACGATATTCCGACCGCGAGGATCGCATTGCCTGTGCTGGGTCGAGAGGATATCGATCGTCGTAGGTTCCACGCTGCAACAGACTTTGCATCAGTTGGTCCGATGTGTCTGGCAGGGACGGGATGCTGTACTTTCTCGCGCGCATGGCCTGAAGAGTCGTGAGCAGGCTTGCGGCAGAGTCGAGACCAACTGCGCCGCCCACCTGAGAGGCCTTCGCGGCAGAGTTGGTGAGGACGAAGGCGATGCGACGATCGGAATTCGCTGTTCTACGCAGCTGGGCGAGCCGTGCAGCAATGCCGGCGAGACGCTGCACGCGCTCCAGATGGGGGACGTAGAGACTTTCCGCTCCTGTTGCGCTGCGCTCTTTGAACGAGATCGGCACCGTGATGATACGGCCGTCGAACTCGGGTATCGCGACATTCACGGCTGTCTCAAGTGCATTCAGGCCGCGGCGAGACCCCTCCCAGGCGCCGCGCGGCATGCCGCTCGCTATGGCCTGCAGCACCGGAATACCGAGATGATCGAGAGAGCCGATCGCTTCACCAGGAACTGTCACCGCGCCGGTGTTGACTTCACCAAGGGCAAACGAGAGGGTTGAGATCAGGACGTCGGCTCTTCCTTCAATCCACTGAAACGCAGCGGGGCGCCCGGCTTCCCTGGACTTCAGGCTGGAGGTGAAGATGCACAGCGCGTTCATGCCCTTGCTCTGCAGGGCTCCCGCGATCGCGTCAATGAAAGCAGTATTGCCACTCATGCGATGCGCCCGGTAGAAGAGCACCGCAGCAGTTGGCTTCGTTGGGTCGGCCTGCCTCTGCCAGTCTTCGAAGGTCGCAGCGTCCACGTCCGGAAGGTAAATGCCGTGCTCCGGCATAGCGCAGGGTGGGGCGTATCCCAGGCCGGTCATCACGAGACGGTCGGAAAGGAATCGCAACAGTTCCGCGAGGTTGTTCACGCCGCCGAATGCAAGGTACTCCGCAGCGGTCTGCATCACGTCGGCCGGAACATGGATGGTCTCTGAAAACTCCGAGGTGTTCTCGCCGCAGCCGCTCACCAGCACAAGAGACTGGCCTCGCTCGAGACAAGCGGCCTTGAGACGATCGAATCCAGGAATGCAGCTCAGGGGCCCATGACAACGAACCACGATTACGCGTGCCCTGCTCATCTCGCCGGCAATCAGTACTTCCAGCTGCTCTTGAGTGCGCAGTGCATTCAGCGAAAAAGCGCTTACCTTGAGTTCTTTAGGGAGAAGCTCGGATGCCTTCATCAGAGTCAGAAGGTCCGTGTCCGCGTGCGAAAGGAGCATGATGGAACCATTCGGCCGCACCGGTTCGAGCTGAGTAAGGCCTTCGGCCGGAATGGGCACCCGAACATCCCAATCGTAGTAGTTGAAGACGTATTCGCTCAGCTCTGCAGGAGGCTGAAGGAAGCGATCCGCCTTGAGCATGGACTCGATGTAGTCAAAGATCTGGCGAACTTGCCACTCACTATTGACGGAGTGGAACCAGATGCTCTTGCCATCGAAGACCAGACTGGCGACATTGGCCAGAGCGCAGGGTCCCAAACAGCCCGCCCGCGTGAGATGGACCTCCGATCGAATCTTGCGCTTGAGCCACTCCTCTTTGTAAACGTCAACGGGAACAGCCGCATAGCCGCGTTCCGTGATTCCACAACAGCAACCGGTAGAGCAGAAGCTGAGATGGGCCCGATGTTGCACGATGTTAAAGGCACGACCATCGGCTCGAATCACACGCTGGCGATGAGAGATCGACATAATTAGGGTTACCTCGAATCATTTCTTGTGACGTAAAGGGCACGGGGCATCCGCGCCGGCTTATCAATTGACTGCTGCTACCGGTGACGCAAGCGGCATCCTCGCCCACACACGAATGGCGATCACCATAGCGAAGAGCAGAAGACCCAGGGGAAGTGCAAAGGAGTCCAGCTCCTGACCGGCAAGCTCTGCCCCTCCGAGTCCAAAGGAGAAGAGAACGACAAGCAGACCGAGAAGGCGAGAGGCTTGCACCGCACGGGTCGCGCCTGTCGAAGCGAGACGCTGTGTGGAGGCCGCCAGATACCCGTCGACTCCATCCACGAGCACCATGCCACCCGAAAAGCATGTTCCAACCAGCCAAGGGTTGGTCTGCCCGGCAAGGATGAGTGCGGAAAGCTGGGAGGCTGTTTCAAATCCAGCCGCAAGCACCATGCCCAGCAGAAACGGCTGCGCAATCAAAACTCGCGGGACTGGTTTCGCAGGCGGATTGCGCCGGAGAATCCGATACAAGTTCATCGCCCCGATAAAAATCAAAGTCCACGGTCCCAGGAAGGCAAAATGGCCAGCGATCACGTGACCGATACCCATCGCGAGCAGGATCACGATGGTCCCATGGCCCAGTGCGAAGAAGACGCCACTGCTGGAGCGCGGCCGAATACGCGTGAGACCGTCGATAGCCGATAGGTGATCCGGATCGGTGCCGTGTCGCATTCCTAAAGCAGCGCCGATCAGTAGTGAAGCACTCATAGATCGTTCTCCTAGGCGTGGGTGATTCCTTCGAATCCGTCAGTCGGCAGACACATGAGGCCGTGATGCGGCGTAAGCTGCACATGCATTCACGAAATGGCCAGGAATTGCGGGATTCGAAGCCCAGTGGCCGTGGACGTATGAGGCAAGGACATTTTGTCCATAGGTGTAACCTTCCAAGTCGATTGCCCCTGACCGGCGGTGGTTGAGCGCAAGTGGCCGCCTCGTCGTTTCTACTAATGCGGCTCCCTCTGATAAGGTTTCGGCGAGCCCGCATAGCTCCGAGTAGCGGAACTGGTGTCCGCGGTAGTGCTGTCCGGCAGGCCCAAGGATTGAAGGCATGGTCGTCGTCACCTCCACATATCCGAGGGCCTGCAGGCGACTGCGCATGACGGCCTCGCCCGAGATGAGACCGACCATCGGATACGAGGAGCCGTTTTCCACGCGAATGCTTGAGCAGAGATACATCAGGCCTCCGCACTCCGCGTAGACCGGCACGCCCTCTTCTGCAAAGCGCCGGATGGAGTCACGCATGGAACCATTCGCAGCAAGCGCCTGCGCATGCACCTCTGGATAGCCCCCGCCTATCAAAAGTCCGTCCACCTCCGGTATGCCCGAATCGTGAATGGGAGAGAAGGGAATCAGCGTGGCTCCTGCTGCGCGTAGACGGCGCAGGTTGTCCTCATAGTAGAAATGGAAGGCTTCATCTTGCGCGTAGCCAATGCGGCAACGAGGTGCATTCGCCGGTAGTAAACTGGCTCGCCACGCCGGCACTGGCAGCTCTGGAGCCTGCCGCGCCGCTGCAAGAATGCGTTCGACATCGCACCACTCCTCCAAACGGTCGGCCCAGTGGTCCAGCTGCCTTTCTGTAACCGCGGTCTCATCGGCTGTGCGAAGGCCAAGGTGGCGCTCCGGGAAGCTCAGCTCCGGTTCCCTGGGGAGGCCGCCAAGGATGGATGGTGTCGCGACTGCGAAGCGCAGCAGGTCAAGATGACCGCGAGAGCCAACGCGGTTGCAGAGGACGCCTGCGAAAGAGAGGCCATCATCAAAGGTTGTGCAGCCCAGTACGATTGCGGCGAGCGTTCTGGCCATGCCGGAGGCATCCACAATCAGCAGGACAGGCGCGCCCAGCCACTTGGCAACCTGCGCACTCGAGCCTTCCTCCGATACTGGTCCCACTCCATCGAAGAGTCCCATGACCCCTTCAATCAGCGCAATGTCCGCGCCGGCTGCAGCGGAAGCGAAAGTGGTGAGAACGGATTCTCTTCCCATCATCCACGCATCGAGATTGTGGCTACGCGTCTGTGCTGCTCTCGCGTGGTACGTGGGGTCGAGATAGTCCGGGCCGGCTTTGAAAGCGGCCACGCTCAGGCCGCGTCGTCTGAGCGCACGGCACAGTGCGACCATGCAGGTGGTCTTGCCGCTTCCGCTGGAGATGCCGCCAATCATCAGCCGCGGAGTGGTGATGGTCTCATTCATCTCGCGGGCTCCGTGGCAACGTCGTGAAGCGCGCCATCATGCTCCGGTGACGTCTCAGAGAAACCGGTCCGTTCTTCGGAAGAGGAAGTATCGAACTCGCGCAGATGCTCTGGCTCAAACCATGAGAGGTACCTGCGCCGCTCAACGACCCGGCCAACCAACAGGATCGCCGGGATCTCCGGATCCAGTGCAGGGACGAGCTGCGCGAGCGTGCCGAGAGTGCCAGAGACGACGCGCTGCCGCGGGGTAGTCGCGCTCATCACCAGCGCCGCCGGTGTCTCCGCGGCATAACCTTCGGCCTGCAGCCGATTCAGATTTGCAGAAAGCCTTCGCGCCGCCATGTAGAGCACTGTGGTCCGTTGCTGGAGATCCTCCTCCGAACCACTGGCCCTTTTTCCCGGCTTATGACCCGCACCCAGAAGGACCTGCGACGCTTCGCCTCGATGGGTGAGCGGAATTCCCGCATAGGAAGCCGCCCCAAGCGCGGCTGTGATCCCAGGAACGATCTCAAATGGAATGCCGGCGTTCCGCAGATCTTCCGCTTCTTCGCCGCCACGGCCAAACAGCAGGGGATCGCCGGATTTAAGTCTCACGACCGTCTTGCCCGCCTTCGCC
>DASYBJ010000447.1:0-2812 GCA_036500845.1 Acidobacteriaceae bacterium | reverse complement strand
TGGCTCCAGATCGAGGTGGACAAAGCGATTGCGCAGCGGCCGGGGCATCGAGAAGTGCACGCCGCGCTCGGAGGCTGGATTGCCGGCTGCGATCACCGCCCAGCCTTCGGGAAGCTGGTACTCACCCAGCTTGCGATCGAGAACAAGCTGATAGCACGCTGCCTGGGTCATCTGTGGCGCAGAGGTGAGCTCGTCAAGAAAGAGGATGCCCTGTCCGCCTCTCGGCAGAAACTTCGGCGGCACCCATTCGGCCTGGTCCGCAGCGATCCGGGGTAAACCGCGCAGGTCGACTGGATCGAGCTGAACAGCTCGAATGTCGAGGAACTGCCAGTTGAGATCGCCTGCCACTTGGGCAACGATCTGCGATTTGCCGACGCCGCAGGCGCCCCAAATGTGCAGGGGCACACGTTGGCCGATCAGCGCGTGAAGCGCCTCAAAGAGTGCAGAGGGTTTCATGGATTGTCCTTTGGGAATTGAGTAGTTGAGTAGTTGAGCGGAGGGGATGAGATGAAGCGAGGTCGGCATTACGAATCCGCCAACGTCAGCTAATAGCTACGTCGTGGAGTTGCCGCCGGGATCACTCGCTTGAGTGATTCCGGGACAGGGTCGAGGGCTGGCGCCATGCTCCGTAGGTTCGGCCTATGTGTTGTCTCTCTGTTTCCTCCGAGGTGCCTCACTAGTCGCCGCGCCCAGTATCATTTTGCCAAGGGCAACCGACCGAGAGCACGCAAGTATCAACTCGAAGCTGCAATCAGACGATAGATATGTTCTCCATATTTTTGCACGATGCTCATTCCAATCCCCGGCACAGCTAATAACTCCGCATCGTTTTGGGGACAGGTCGCAGCGATACCTCGCAGCGCTCGATCGCCAAAGACCCGAAATGCCGGAATCTTTCTGTGCTTCGCCTCGCTCAATCGCCACGCGCGTAAAGCCTGCTCGATACGAATCTGCGCCTTTGGTTCCGAAACAGCTGGTCCCTTTTTTGTCTGCCCAGAGTGCCTTCGAACGGTAGTTCTCGGAGATGACTTGGACTTACCGGAGGTCTTCTTTCGTTTACGAGTGGGAACAGGACGTCTCGTATCCTTCATAACGAAGACCACCGGCATGGTCTCATCGAGGGCTCGTCCGGCTGGAGTAAGACTGACAGTGCGGTAAGGAATTTGCTTGCCCTGTTTTTCGAATACTGCATCAGCAAACGTAAGGAGCCCTGCCCGGGCCATGGCTCCCAAAACCTCTTCGAAGTTGTCTCGGCTTATCTCGTTTTCTGGATAAAGCTCGGTGTACAGCTTGCCGGTCGATTTGGTCGGGACGGACCGCAAGCTGCGCAACACTCGATAGAGAGCCGTTCGTTCCTCTTCCGTCGCGGTACGGAATCTTTGGGCAACGCACTTGGCCGGAGCGCAAAAATCGCACGCACCACAAGCCATGGCACTGTCCGATGTGTCGCCAAAGTGCCGCACAAGGGACGTCATGCGGCATTGATTGCTCTCCGCAAAGCGAATCACCTGATCGATCTGCGCCCGCTTTTGATCGCCCTGCTGAATGTAGGACGAGCGCCATAGTCCGTCGCCCTGGTTTACATTTTCCGCGAAATCGAGCACTGCACCTTTGTGAATCCAAAGTTTCTCGAGAGCTTTATCGAAGACGTCCGCCTCCATCGACAAGGCTCTACGGAGCGCCTCCTTACGTTGGGGTTCTGTATGAAGTTTCGCAAACAATCGATCCAGTAAAGAAACATCCGGATAATCTCGACTGAAGAAGAAGTCATGCGTATGACGGTCTCCATACGAGTGCATGAGGATGGCGCGACTCGGCCTTCCGTCGCGCCCAGCGCGGCCAATCTCTTGGTAATACCCTTCCAGACTGCCCGGCAGGGCGGTGTGAATCACGGTTCGAACATCCGGCTTATCGATTCCCATCCCGAACGCTATGGTTGCCACCATGACGTCCAGCTTGCCCGCCATGAATTCTTCCTGCACCCGTCGTCGCCGCTCGGCATCCAGTCCTGCATGATAGCTGGCCACCGCAAACTCGCCAGCAAAATCTTCCGCCAGGCTATCCGCCTGCTTGCGCGTCGGGGTATACACGATGGCTGGCCGGTGGTTTCCTTCGAGCAAGATCTCCCGAGCGAGCTGAGGCCGTTGTGAAGGCAAAGCTTCTACAATCTCGATCCCGATATTTTCACGGCGGAAACCATGGATGAAGTGCGTAGGCTCGGTCAAACCTAGCTGAGTTGCAATGTCATTCTGGACCAGTGGCGTCGCTGTCGCCGTGAGTGCCAGCATCGGGGCAGGACGAAGGCACGGTAAATACTGGCTAAGCATCCGATAGTCTGGTCGAAAATCGTGGCCCCATTGCGAGATACAGTGTGCCTCATCGATCGCGATCAGCGACGGTTTGCGCTTGGCGAGCATTTCGGGGAAGCCTGCCACCCGAAGCCGTTCTGGAGCAATGAAGAGGAACTGTAGCTTGCCACCCAGGTAGTCGGAACAGACACGGCGCGAAGTTTCACGATCGCGACCCGAATGGATGCACTCAACAGCGAAGCCTCGCTCCTTCAGCTTCAGTACCTGATCATCCATCAATGCGATGAGTGGACTGATCACGAGAGTCGTTCCGCCGCGTGCTAATCCTGGCAGCTGGTAACAAAGCGACTTACCCGAACCGGTCGGCATGACAAGCAGCGCGTCTTTCCCTGCAGTCACTGCCTGACAGACGGCTTCCTGATTGGGCCGGAACTTAGCGAAGCCGAACGCGTTTTGCAAAATCTCTGTGAGACTTGTGCTTTGGAGGATATTCTTCGGGCTCG
>DASYBJ010000446.1:0-11467 GCA_036500845.1 Acidobacteriaceae bacterium | reverse complement strand
TTGCGAACGATTGGCTGCGAGTTGTGCCTGCAGACCATCAAACACTTCCTTGGGGAGCCCGAGCGGGTTGGCCGCCGTCTTCAACATGAGCGGCGGAACCGCGCTGATCAGGGCTGCTTTGACCACTCGGCTTTCGCCATGGCGCCCCAGATAGTGCGTCACCTCACCACCGCCGGTCGAATGGCCGACGTGGATGGCGTCTTTCAGGTCGAGATGAGCCGTAAGAGCGGCCAGGTCGTCGGCGTAATGGTCCATATCGTGGCCGTCGGCGGTCTGGGTGGAGCGCCCATGGCCACGGCGGTCATGGGCGATCACGCGATAGCCACGCTGCAGGAAGAACAGCAACTGCGTGTCCCAATCATCGGCCGACAGCGGCCAGCCATGGCTGAACACAATTGGCTGGCCTGAACCCCAATCCTTGTAGAAGATTTCTGTGCCATCCTTAGTTGTGATGGTGGGCATGTGGGCTCCTTTGAAATGGGTAGCGAATGCCACCAAATTAGAGCACACTCCTTTGACATCGCGAACTGAAGTCGACAGGAATTTATATGGTCTCCACCGACGCGCTAGTGTCTTACTGATCGGCTATTTGTTGAGTTGCGATTTGGCCGTAGAACAGCCTTTTCGGAGGAACACCTTCCAGACAATGGAGAGAGCGGGCCTGCTGCAGGCAAGCTGACGAGACGCCGACCGTTCGCTCAAGTGAATCGCATCAAGTGGCGAACCGATTTCGTGGCATTTGTGGATGCTGGGGCTTTTTCAGGACTGATCTCTATCTCACGCTGCCGCAGGAAGATTGGTGCAGACTTCCAGTTAGAATGTCGGTTTAGAACGGCGAACAAAAGACGTGATTGTCATCTCTTGCGTCGTTACGGCGGTCGGGGGTTGTGTGTTCATGCTGTGGGGAGCATGGTACACCGGCGTAAAGTGGCATTCGCCGTTTTCGACGTACTGGTTCAAGGTAGTGTTGGAAGCTCCCGTTCCGCTCTGGTTTGCACTCATTATTGACATTGCTGCTTCCATCGCCGCATGGAAGGGATACACGGCCTATCGTCTTTGGACGGAAAAATCGAGAAGCCTGGAGAAAGAACTTGCGGAACTAAAGACGAACTCCTCCTTCGGATTTACAACGACAAGGAAGTCCAAATTCAGTTGCGCAAGACAATTGAGCCTCTACACCACGAGGGAATAAAGGAGTTTCAGACCAGGCGACAGGGCGTCGTCGTTGCAACGGTTTCAAAAGCGGATTTGCAATCAGCTGACGAAGCAGAGATTGAGAGGCTCGCAAGGGACGAAGAAATAGACCTGGGTATCGAGAAAGCAGCTTGGCGCAGAAATCTCGCATGGCATTTCAGTGATGGGAGAACATCTTTCGACGCAAGGATAGACGATGAAGGATTCTGAAGCGTGTTGAACAAGGAGAACCGTTCGCAGACGGTGACCGAATGCGAGTTCACTTACGCACCACAGCACGACGCACATCCAATGGCATCCTCAAATTAGAACGCCGTATTCCCACGGTGCTAAATGTCGAAGATGCGCGACGCAATATTCAGCGAGATTCACCAACAAGATTGAAAATCTAGAGCAACGAGCCGCTCTCTTGGCCTCCCTAAGTAGCAACTCAAAGGATTTGCTCGGCACTGTCGCCGCAGAGTGGCTTCAACTTCCGCGCCAAGTGAACTGAAGGCAGGTAATCGTCAGTTAACGGCGATCTTGAATCAATTCTCAGTAGCCGTCAATTCAAGAGAAGATCGCTACTCAAGTATAGAGTCCGCAGTTTCTGTCACATTATTAAATTAGGTATCTATCCAGTGGTTTTGCGGATAGGCTAACGTAATAAGAATGGATACGTATGGACATCGAAATACGCCCTCAAGATCCCACTAAGCCAGAAGTAGGCATCATTACCATCCAGCGGATTATTCCTGCTAAAGGAATTGAGGGAGTACGAGACGACCTCCTGCGCAATCCGGGCAGAGCTTCTGAATCCACAAAGGATGATTCGCCAGAGAGTCTATACGAATAAATCGAATAGGCTTGTTCGTGAGTCGCCCTCTCTTCGTTGGCATTCGAAATCGCCTCCGACCGATCGGTAATGAGAAGTCTTGTGTTTATGAATCCATTGCGTGAACGGACGCGTGAACCGCGGGTGCAGGTCTCGCTTTTGAGACCTGGGGTTTATGCGGGGACTTGGGTCTAATTCCGGGCACAGGATGGATAGCTTCTGCCTGGCCACAGACTGGCCGGGCCCATTGGCCGCCATCGTTAACTTTCTTTCAAGACGTCTCAATTCACCCAGGTTCGTTATATCCGAGGCGCGTAGCAAAGAAAGTAACGAACTGGCTTTGCGCGCCCAGCCGCCTGGGACCTTTGGGGAAACGAACCAGCATCGTATCCGTCAATTCATTGACAACGCCTCATCAGTTGATCCCACCGGCGCTTTCTTCACAGCTTCCTGTCCCTCCTCCGTTGTGGGCGCAGGTTGATGATACCCGGTCTCACATCGGGGGGGATGGTGCAGGGGCTTGTACGAGCGGCAAATCTACACTGATGGGAGCATGGTCCGACAGGGGTTCTTCCAGTGCTTCGTTTACCTCATTCATGGTGCGCGCAAAACGTGGCGCAAAGCGATACGAGGCGGCGGCTTTCGGGTCGTCTTTTAGATAAGCCTTCACAAAAACCCAATCCAGCTTGAATTTCCCCGCTAATCCCAGAGTGCGCGGTAAAGCGAATGTCGTGACAAATCCCTTGCTTGCACGCTCGTTTGAATTTCCCAGGGTTCCGTCACGTCCGGTTAGCGAAAGCTCCGCATCGCCCCGATAGTCAATCCGGGTATCATCATCGAAATGAAATTTTCCCAGGTCATCAAAGAATGGCTCTTCGGGGTTAGCCGCAAGAAAAGGAACTCCTGAAGCCGTCGGGTCACTTTGGAATCTTGTTTTCTTGAAACCAAAAGTGCTCAAGTCCATAACAAATCCCACCCCTGTCGCGTACTTGATCCCCTTCGTGGCCCAGAACCCAGGATCATTGATCTTCTTCAGTACGGACGCTTTAATGGTGGTGACTGATCCATCTGCCCCGGTTGTATTCATATCACCGGCAATGACCACGGGATCGGGATCTGATCGAATCATGCCCAGGAGCTCTTCTGCCTGCTTGACACGGGATTTCGGTACCGTACGGTTTTCCAGGTGTGCCGCGACAATGGTGACGTGTCCCTGCGGAAGAGCGGGTATATCAATCGTCGCAATCAGGTTGGTGCGTCCGCCGCGGCGCAATTCCCGTACTATTTCTTCTCCAAAGATCAGGCTTGCACTTTTGCGTTTTCCCGCTTCTACGGTTCCGTATTTTTTTTCCCCATTGTACCAATCGTAGCCCTGATTCTCAAAGGGCACGAGCTTAACGTCGCGAAGAGGATAGCGAGAAAGAATCGCGGTACCATGCAGCCCGAGAACGCGATTCTGATCGACGCTGTACAGGGCCTCCACTTCCTTTCTTTCCTCCGCGTTTTTGACATTTGCAAAGGATTGGCGCCCTAACACCTTGGGATCAACTTCTACAAATTCGACACCATAGGCCCAGTTCATTTTGAGTGCTTCAGCCAACTCCTTAGCGACTGCCCGGTAGTCACTTCTTTTCATGCCCCAATCGAGTTCGTTGAGCACCAGTACGTCGGCTGACTGGAGGGCGTCAATCTGTTCACTGAGCTGCTGCTCGGTTACGTTTCTCTTGTCCTCATCCTTCGCCGCCTGCTTATGTGCTTCCGCAATAAAGCCCTGCTTGTCGGTGAGCAAAAGCTTAATCGCATCGAACTCAATCCCTCTTTCGATGTTCCATTCGACGAGACGAAGAGAGGGGCCTGTCCCTTTGAGATCAGGTCGCAGCGGCTTTACACCGTTCAAATACGCTTCATTGTTTACGAAGGGTGTGGTCAGCAGAGTGTGCAGCTTAGCGGTGAGTTGGGGATCGACCGTCTCGTGCTCGCTGAGAGCCACGAGCTCTTGATAAGTCAACAATGGCGGCTGTGAGTTCTGCGTATAAATCGCTTCGCCACTGTTGCTCTGCACAGAAGCACCAAGACACATCATTCCCGTTGGAAGCAGGAAAATTCCGCTGATGGCGACACAAGCACCCACAGCACTGGAGACTCTACGGGATGCAGCTGCAAGGTACGTCTTAAACATTCGTTCAATCTCTCCCGCCGCTTTCCGCGGAAACGAATGAACCTTCCGGGCACACGGATAGCTTTAAAGGTTGACCCATGCTGGATATTGTGCAACTAGGGAAACACCTAGTTGACCTAGCAGCGCGCGATTAGACAGTATCTCATCAAGTATATTGGCTTATCTGGAGCAGTCTGGTCATAACCTACGCATGCAGCCTTGAAGTTTTTAGTTGCCTCTAACAAGTCGTCGGCAGCACTGGACACCATAAATAGGCGCGAGCAATTCGCAAACCGATTAGTATCCTGCGTACACGCATGACAGCTTGGGGTTCAAATGACATTGCAGTGCGAGATCTTAAGGTGGATCCGTAGAGCCTCTTTTTGCTGGTCAGTCGTTGTACTCATAGCTGCGGCCACCACGGCGGCAACGAAAGACTCACCGGCCAGCGTGTCACCGAAAGTAGTACCGCAGCATTCCCGGCAGACCTCGCGGAGCGCCCAGAAAGAACCGCCACCTGTTGCTATTCCGGAAAGCATAAATGCCATTGGGGAAGCGATTCCAGTTTCGGAGATTATTCCTCGTACTGATTCTGCGCAGAAGCAGTTACAGCAAATTATTGCCAGGCTGGACAGTGCCGACATTGGCAATTTAATCGCGTCCTTGAAAAAATTAGATAGCAGCGTCGATGATTCCCGCCGGGATACAGAGAACGTCGTGAAGCTTGCGCGTTCCCCACTGCAGTTGACGAAACCCAGGGTTGTCCGGACTCGCCATCGTTCGAGTCTTGAATCACTGAGTGCGGACGCTACCAGTCAAACAGCTAGGCTCGAAGAAGTGCGGCATCAAGCGAGTGATGCAAGTGAAGCCTGGGCCAACATGGCGAGCGCCGCAGCAGGATTGCCTGCGGAGATCAAGCAGCGGATTGAAAGTGTCCGAAAGACAGCCGATCACGCCCGCGCCGTCTCGCGAGAGCAGGCGGGTAAGCTCATCGAGATTCAGGTTCAGATTTCGAATACACGGAAAACGATCGACGACATGATCGCCAAAATCGATACGACGGACGCCGCGTTGCGCGACCAACTATTCGTGCTCGACAGTCCGCCGCTATGGTTTGCACAGGGTCCGAAGGCATGGTCCGAAACCAAACAACAGATTCGTGATTATTACGCAGGCGCCATAACACGGACGCTGACTTTCCTGCGGTCGTACCGGTCGCTGTTTTTCCTCTATGGAGTTCTGTCTTTAGGGATTTTTGGATTTGTAAGGTCTCTTTCCCGGCTTAACCTGTCGGCGGAGAGCACATTACTTCGCCTGCCTACGGCATCCAATCGCAATCACCGCTCTTTTTCTGCCCCGAAATCGATCGTGATCGAAGTAGCCGACTCTATCCCGTAGGGGGGAAGCCAGAAACTCAGGCGCGACATGGCGAGTGTGCTGAGTTGCTTCCGGGGTTCGTACCGCCAGCATGCAACCAAAGGATTCTATGGGAACAAGGGAGATCCGTCAGGCTCAAGCCTGGCTTGTAGGGTCCGACAAGCTGAATCAGCGAGGAAGATCCGAAGGCCTGCAGGAAGTCAGGCTGCCTGTTAGTACTTCGAGGACGGGCGAATAGTTCGCCGTGGAGGAAGCACGAAATGACCACCGGGGGCACCGCCCAGCCACCCGCAGCCGTGGAGCTGCCAGTCGAAAAGGTCGCAACCGTCAAAGTCCCGACTGCGGCCGAAACCGCCGAAGGTCGCCGCCTGCTTGAAACCCATGGCAAGCTCCTGTGGCGCCGCTGGGGCCCCTACGTGAGCGAGCGCTCCTGGGGCACAGTGCGCGAGGACTACAGCCCGAACGGTGCAGCTTGGGATTTCCTCTCCCACGACGCGGCTCGCAGCAAGGCCTACCGTTGGGGTGAGGACGGCATGGCCGCCATCTGCGACCGCTACCAGCTACTTTGCTTCAACCTCGCCTTATGGAACGGCAAAGACCCCATTCTCAAGGAGCGCATCTTCGGCCTCACTCCCAGCGAGGGCAACCACGGCGAAGATGCCAAGGAGTACTACTTCTACCTCGACAGCACTCCGACGCACTCCTACATGAAGTACCTCTACAAGTACCCGCAGGCGCGCTATCCCTACCAGTGGCTGATTGACGAAAACCGCAAGCGAGGCGGGCAAGGCTTCGAATTCGAGCTCCTTGATACGGGCATCTTCGACGAGAACCGCTACTTCGATGTCTTCGTCGAATACGCCAAGGCTGGGCCCGAGGACCTTTACATCCGCATCGAAGCCATCAACCGCGGACCGGAAGCTGCTCCTCTACACATCATCCCGCAATTCTGGTATCGCAACATCTGGGCCTGGTCGGACACGCCCGGCATCCCACCCGTCATTACCGATGGACCGGCAGCCGACAATGCCATCAGCCTGCTCGCCGATGACGCAAACGCCGAGCGTCTCCACAACCTTCCCTTCGACTACGAGCTTGGCAAACGCTACCTCTACGCACAGGCCGAAGGCCGGTCCCTCTTCACCGACAATGAGACCAATGCGCAACGCCTCTACGGCGTGCACAGCGCCAACCGTTATTTCAAGGACGCCTTCCACCGCGCCATCGTTAACGGTGAGCAGGATGCGGTCAATCCCGAACACCGCGGCACCAGGGCCTGCCTCCACTACGAATATTCAGTACCCGCCGGCGGCTCTGTCGTTCTGCGCCTGCGCCTCACGCCCGAAACTCTGAAAGCGCCCCTCGAAGACGTCGACGGCATCATCAAACAGCGCCGCAGCGAAGCCGACGAGTTCTACGCAGCGGTTCATCCCCCCAAGGCCACCGACGACGAGAAGAACGTCCAGCGGCAGGCATTCGCGGGCCTTCTTTGGACCAAGCAGGCCTATCTCTTCGACGTGAATGCCTGGTTTGACGGCGACAATTCCAAGTATCCTCCGCCGGGATCGCGCCAGCTTATCCGCAACCGTCACTGGCGCCACCTGAACTCCATGCGCGTGCTCTCCATGCCCGATAAATGGGAGTACCCATGGTTCGCCGCCTGGGATCTCGCCTTTCACACCATCCCCTTCGCTCTCATCGATCCGGAGTTCGCCAAGGAACAGCTCTTCCTCATGCTCTTCGAGCAGTTCCAGCACCCCAGCGGACAAATTCCCGCCTACGAATGGGAGTTCTCCGACCTAAACCCGCCCGTTCACGCCTGGGCTGTCTGGCGCGTCTACAGCATGGATAAGAAGCGCGCCGGCAAAGGCGACCGCGAGTTCCTGGAAAAGTGCTTCCACAAGCTGCTGATCAACTTTGCCTGGTGGGTCAACAAGGTCGACAGCTCCGGCAACAACGTCTTTGAAGGCGGCTTCCTCGGCCTCGACAACATCACCGTCATCGACCGCAGCGAAAAGCTCCCCGGCGGCGCTGTCCTCGAGCAGTCCGACGCCACCGGCTGGATGGGCATGTTCTGCCTCAACCTCATGCGCATCGCGCTTGAGCTGGCCGGTGAAAACAAGTCCTACGAGAGCCTCGCACTGAAGTTCTTCGAGCACTACATCTACATCGGCGCGGCCATGAAGAACATGGGCGGGCAAAAGTATTCCCTCTGGGACGAAGACGATGGCTTCTTCTACGACGTGCTGCGATTCCCCGACGGCAGCTTCAACAAGTTCCGCGTTCGCTCACTGGTCGGGATCATTCCGTTGTATGCCGCGGAAACGTTGCGCCTCGACGACATCGAGAACTTCCAGGAGTTCAAGACCAACTTCCTCTGGTTTGCCCGCAATCGCAAGCAACTGACCGACAGCTGCTGCCACTACATCGAGAGAAAGCGCCAATACAAGCTGACCATCGTCGACCAACATCAGCTGCGCCGCATGCTGGAGCGGTTGCTCAGCGGAGACGAGTTCCTCTCCGACTTCGGGATACGCAGCCTCTCCAAATACCACGGCCAGCATCCCTTCGTCTTCGGAAACGCCGAAGTCCGCTATGACCCGGCCGAATCCAACAACAAGATCAAGGGGGGAAACTCCAACTGGCGCGGCCCCATCTGGTTCCCCACCACATTCCTGATCATCGAGTCCCTGCGCACCCTTGGCGCCGGCTACTGTGACGACTTCCGCCTGAATATCCCCGGCGACCCCCGTGGTCCGATGAACCTGCTCGACGTCGCCGGCGAGATCGCCAACCGCATGATCGGCATCTTCACCCGCGATGAACACGGCAGGCGCCCCGTTTACGGCGGCACGAAGAAGTTCCAGCAGGACCCGTACTGGACGGACCTGATTCTGTTCTACGAGTTCTATCACGGAGACAACGGCGCCGGCATCGGAGCCTCCCACCAGACCGGCTGGAGCGCCCTCGTAGCAGCCCTGATCGAGGACTGGCGGTGCTGATGCGGCCCGGAGATAAACGATGAAGACCTTCGCCAACTGGAGCATTCGCTACAAGCTGCTCTCTCTCCTCTTACTGCTCGGCGTCATGACCTTTGCCGTCACTGGAACCATCGCCTACATTAAATACCTCGACGCGTTGAAGCAGGACGTGATGAAACAGCTCACCGGCCTCAACCGTTCCAAGGCTTTTCAAATCGAGTCCTATTACAGGATTCTTCATAACCACGCCGAGACCCTCAGCAACGATCGCATGTTCATCGCGGCCATGAGAGAGTTTCGCGACGCATACATAAAGTTGAACGCTACCTCTCTCCCGGCGGAATCCATGGAAGCCGTCCGCGAAGACTACATCAACAACTTCTATCCGCAGATGCAGAAGCTCAAGATGGCCCGCGGACGTGTCGCGGACTATCTGCCCTACACCCCCGCCGCCATTCAGCTTCAATATCTCTACATCGTGAAGAACCCGAACCCGCAGGGGCGCTCGGAGGAGTTGGCCAACGCCGGCGACGGCAGCCAATACAGCCGCGTCCACCAGAAATACCATAAGGCTTTCCGCAGCATCATCGGCAAATTCGGCTATTACGACCTCTACCTCATCGACTACGAAACTCAGCGTATTCTCTACGAAGAGTCCAAGGACCGCGACTTCGGCACCAGCCTCGCCTACGGCCCATACCGGGATAGCAATCTCGCCAAAGTTGTGCAGCAGTGCGTCGCGTCCAACGATCCCAACAGCGTCTTCTTCTCCGACTTCGAGCCGTATGAGGCCTCAAAGGGCGAGCCTACGCAGTATGTCGCCAGCCCCATCTGGGACGGCGACAAGCGTCTCGGCGTTCTGGCGCTGCAGCTCTCCACCGCCGCCATCGACGACGTCATGACCGGCAGGCGCAACTGGAAGCGCGAGGGCCTCGGCGCCAGTGGCGAAGCCGTGATCGTCGGGCCGGATTATCTGCTGCGCACGAATACGCGACAGTATCTGGAAGATCCCGAGGGCACACTTGCGAGGCTGAAATCCCAGGGCGTACCGGAACTCACTCTGGACCGGATTCGCTATTACAATTCCACCATTCTTCAGCTGCCCGTCAGGTTCGATTCTGTCAAGAAAGCACTTGATGGCAAAGAAGGAACAACCATCGAGAGGAATCGTCGAGGTAGGGGAACCGCTTCGCTCGTCTCCTACATGCCCCTGCATATTGAGAGTCTCCACTGGGCCATTACATCCCGTATGTACATGAGTGAGGCGCTGAAGCCCGTAAGCGAAATGCAGCGGCTCTTCGGCTGGTGGGGAGCGGGATTGCTCCTGCTCACCATCATCGCCGCCTGGCTCATGACTCGCCAGATCCTGCGGCCCATCAATGCACTCGTTGCCGCCGCTAAAAAGGTCGCCGCGGGAGACCTCAACGCCCGTGTCGAATGGAAATACAAGGACGAGCTCGGTGTCCTCTCCGACACCTTCAACTCCATGACGAAGAGCATTCGCGAGAAGACCGAGCTCATCGAGGAGAAGAACCGGGAGAACGAACGCCTGCTGCTCAATATCCTTCCGCCGGAGATCGCCGCCCGCCTGAAAGGCGGCGAGCATGAGATCGCCGACTGCTTTGCCGATGTCACTGTTCTGTTCGGCGACATCGTTGGATTCACCACGCTCTCCAGCCATACATCCGCTGCAGACATCGTTGACATGCTGAACGGCCTCTTCAGCCTTTACGACGAAGCCGCGCAGGAGCTTGGCATCGAGAAAATCAAAACCATCGGCGACTGCTACATGGCCGTCTGCGGCCTCCCGTGCCCCTGCTCCGACCACGCCGATCGAATGGCCCGCATGGCGCTGCGCATGGCCGAGGCGACCAAACGCTACGGTGAGGAGAAGGGTATCGACCTCCAGCTCCGCATCGGCATCAACTCCGGTCCCGTCGTGGCTGGTGTTATCGGCGCTACCAAATTCATCTACGATCTCTGGGGAGACACCGTGAACCTTGCCAGCCGCATGGAATCCACCGGCGTACCCGGACAGATTCAGGTCACGCGCGCCGTCTACGAACGCCTCAAACAAAGTTTCGACTTTGAAAGCCGGGGCATCGTCCAGGTCAAAGGCAAGGGCGAAATCGAAGCCTGGCTGCTGCATGGCGAATACCAGCCCGCCGAGGTCGCGGGATGAAAATCAGGCTCCTCGGCTCATCCATACCCGAACCCGCCCGGCGTCAATACGTCACCAGCTATCTCATCAACGGCGCGGTGGGCATCGATGCGGGCTGCACCGGATTCCACGACTCTCCCCAGGAACAGGAAGCCGTCAAGAACTTGTTCCTCACTCACTCACATATCGATCACACCGCTAGCCTGCCCATCTTTGTCGAGAACGCATGGACGCCCGCCGGAGACTGCCCCACCATTTACGGCAGCCGCGAGACCCTCGACGCCATGCAGAAGCACATCTTCAACGACGTGATATGGCCCGATTTCATCGCCCTCTCGCGCAACACGTCGCCCTTTCTCCGCCTCTGCCATTTGGAGCCCGAAACTCCCCTCCAAGCCGCCGGTCTCCGCATCACTCCCGTCCCTGTGAACCACGTCGTTCCCACCTTCGGGTTCGTGGTCAGCGACGCCCATAGCTCCGTCATCTTCGGCGCCGACTCTGGCCCCACCGATCGCATCTGGGACGTCGCCCATCAGACCCCCAATCTACGCGCTGTCTTCCTCGAAGCCTGCTTTCCCAACTCTCTCGCTGGATTGGCAAAAGTGTCCCTTCACCTGACTGCCGAAATGTTTGCCAGCGAGGTTGCCAAAATACCGGCTGGAGTCAAGATCGTCGCCGTACACATCAAGGTTCGCTACCGCGATCAGGTCATCCGCGAACTCGCAGCGCTTCGCCTCCCCAACCTCGAAATCGGCGAATGCGAAAAAAACTACGAGTTCTGA
>DASYBJ010000445.1:0-10079 GCA_036500845.1 Acidobacteriaceae bacterium | reverse complement strand
TCGCCAAAGCGCGCGTGCCCGGGAGCCAGAGGGTGGCGCAACCGCAAGAGCGGCTCCGCGATACGCTTTGCCTCCGGGCCGGAGAGACGAACAATCCCTATCCCACTGCGGCCCGGCGCGGTGGAGATCGCCACGATCGTATCGATCGCGTCGATCGCGGCATCGGGATCAACCGCACTGGGACTCACCTTCTGCGGCGCGGCCGCATTCCCGTTTCCCCAGGATTGGTTGTCGAGATCGGCCATTTCAGTGTTTGCTCGCGCCTGCGCATTTGCGAATGCCGCAGTCGAGACACTTTGGAATTTGGGTGGGCACGCCTAATCGGATTCGGTGAGTGGACCGGCTGAAGTGCATTCTCCCTCTAGGACCGAGTCTTTCCGCATCGTGTGGGCTCATCACAGATCAGCCACCGTTGCTTATCGACTCTGCTCGCGGAGCGCGCCAACGGATGGCCGGGCCTTACAGGCGGCTGAAAAACTAGTCTGCGGCGAAGGAACCGTCTATTCCTTGGGGTGCTCCGATTCAGGTGATACATCTTCTTGCGCCTCGCTTGTTGCTTCGGCGCGTTTTTCCGCAACCTGTTTAGCGCGGGTAGGCTCCGCGTTGTGTCCGCGGCGCGCGAACCCGCTCCGCTCCTTTGGGATAAACAACTACGAACCGGCGTAGGCCCTCGCCACTGCTCTCCGTCTCCAAGTCGTCAAAGCCGCGAAAGGCCAGGTGCAACATGCGGCGCTCGCGGGAACTCATCGGAGCAAAACTATAGGGTTGGCCTGTGCTACGAACGCGTCCTGCTGCTGTCTCGGCAGCCAACTTGAGTTCCCGAGCCCGAAGAGCTTTGAAGTTATTGGCGTCGAAAGAGATTTTGTCGTGCTCTTCCGCCTCGAGCCGGACCACTTTGGCCGCGATGTGCTCGAGCGCACGCAACAGTTCGCCTCCGCGTTGGGTCAGCAGGGCGGCGTCCGGTCCCGCCATCTCGACATAGATCTCGCGTGCCTCCAGGCCGTCCGGATCCTTTGCGCCCGCGCCCGCCGTGATCCGATACTTTAGCCGTAAACCACCGGTGCTCGTTAGTGTCTTTAGAAAGGCTGCTATTTTTTGGGCTGCGGCTGCGTAGTCTTCGATCGGCATCGGAATCTAGTATCCCACTTCCATAAGCTCGCGCCCTACACGCCAAGGGCAAGGCTTCTACGCTCAGTTGGTGTTGAAAACCCAACCCTGCGGCATTCACGCGCACAACGCCTCAGCGCCGCACCATCTGCCGGCCACCGCCTCGTTTGGCTGCCCGCTTCGCGGCGACGTCGCGCATCTGCCGCCCCAGACTTGTGCGATTCATGATTGCTTGCTGGACCACATTGATGACGTTGCTGAAGGCCCAGTAGAGGGTCAGCCCCGAGCTAAGATTCCAGGTCATGTAACCGAAGAAGACCGGCATCGTGAACGCCATCATCTTCTGTTGCGTCGGGTCCATGCCCGGAGACGGCGTCAGGTACTGCACGAGAAACATGGTGACGATGAAGAAGATTGGAAGGATATGAAGCGGATCCGGTGTCGCCAGATTGTGCAGCCAGTACCAATGCGCTTGGCGGAGCTCGATTACATTTCCCAGCATGCGATAGAAGCCATAAAGCAACGGGTACTGGATCAGCATGGGTAGGCACCCGCCAAACATGTTCACCCCTTCGCGCTTTTGAAGATCAAAGATCTCCTTGTTCATATCCGCGCGTCGTGGGTCGCTAGCTTTGTACTTCTTGTATTTCTCCTTGATCGCGTTCATCTCCGGCTGAATGCGTTGCATTTTCAGCGCGGATTTCATCATTTTGATGCGCGTCGGCAGCATCGCCATGCTGATGACCAGGGTGAGAACAAGAATCGCCCAGCCCCAGTTCGAAATGACGTGCTCATGAACCCAACGCAACCCGAGGAAGAGAGGCTTAGAGATGAATCCCCAGAATCCAAAGTTCAGGATCGGCTCGATACTTGGCCCGTTGGCGGCACCGTCTGGTCCAGTCGCCCGCACGGAGTTAAGCACGTCAATGACCTTTGGGCCCACAAAGAGGCGCACGCTGCTCGTGGCGCCGGGCACGCCGACAGCAGCTCCCAGGATAGGTGCAGGATAGGTCTGCCCTTGCGGCTCCTTCGGATTCCTGGGAACGGAGATCTGCTTGTTCAGGCTAACCATCGTCGCCTGCGCCGGCGAATCGGGAAGGAAGACCGCGCCAAAATACAGGTCGCTTACGCCCGCCCAGTCAAACGGCCCATTGAGCGTGGCTCCGTCGACGACCTTCTTCACGGCATGGACGTCGGACTTACCGTTCTGCATCGTGTCAAGCTGGCCCTGGGCATAGTCGGGCAGTGCTATCTCGTCCCCAAAACCCGAAGGCCACGCAAGCAAGGCTGTCAGCGGAGTGCCTTGATCGGTAGCGGTGACTTCGGCATGAACTACGTAGCTCGAGTCGAACGAAAAGGTCTTCTTGATCGCTATCCCGCCGTCGGAATAGGTGAAGGTCAGCTCCGTAGGTGCCGTAACGTTGCCGGTCGCGGAAGGCACAAAGAGCGCCTGCGCCAAGCGATTTCTCAGACCGGCATCCGCGGTCCAGAGGGAAAGCGGGTAGCCGTACTTCACGGCGGCTTCGTGGTTGATCAGATCGAGCGGCTTGCCTTGGTCGTCTTTGTACTTCTTCAGAATCCAGTGAATGGCTTGGCCGCCGCGATTCGAAAACGTGATCTTATACAGTTCGTTCTCGACGACCGTCGTGCGCTCCTGTTCGGCGGCTACAGTGCTCGCCGCGGTCGTCGGAGCGGGTGATGCTGCGGCGTGAGAAGACGCAGTAGCAGTGGAAGGTGCGCTTTCAGCAGGAGCGGCACTGGTCACGGGCGCCTGCTGCGCGGGGGCGGGCGTCTTCTTCGGCGCAAAATATTGCAGGGCGAGAAAGATCAGCAAGAATACAACGGAGAAAAGGAGCAGCGTGCGTGAGTCATGCCCGCCGCCACCCGACTGATTCGGATTTTGTATTTCGGTCAAGAAAACTTCCTATGCTATACGCCTATGGTAAATGGCCGCGCTCATCCGTGCCGCAAAGGCTCGAGTGAAGCGCCACTCTCCGCGCCGACGGAGCTTCCTGCCTCCTCAATTTTCCCAGAGGAATTCCCCATACATCCGGCGCATCGGCTCGAGCGCGGGACTGGATCGAAACCTCCTCGGCTGAAGGGGTTGCAACGCAACAAACGCCACAAAGCGAGCCCGGAGCCGTGCAGTACCCCATGCCGTTCGAGAGCGACAGCAGCGTATTCCGAGCAGGTTGGCTGAAAACGACAGGCACCGCTCACGCCGCCAATCGAGTGCAGGGCAGGGGAAACCCAGCGTTGGTAGAGTTCGAGGCTCCGCACGATCAAGGCACGCGCCATCATGGCTTAGCCTGCCGCGGGGTGACGCCGCGACTACGAGCTTGCTCGATGGCCGCGAAGATCTTCGAAACTTCTCCGCGAAGAAGAGCAAAATCGACCGTCAGCACGGAACGCTTTGGATGCAGTACGATGTCCACGTCGCGCGTCAGCGCGTTGAGGTTGAAGCGTACGGCTTCACGCATCCGCCGCTTGATGCGGTTCCGCTCGACGGCCTTGCCGAGTACGCGGCCCGCTGTGAGCCCGACACGAGGACCTTCCGCCGGATGCGCCTTCCGCTCTGCAAAGAAATATGTCATTGACGGCGAGGAGTGCTTTCGACTCTCGCGATACACGCGTTGATAATCCGCGTGCTTGCGAAGCTTGGCACAGCGTAGAGTTTGCATCGGCCGATCGAGCACCCATAACTCCTGGCCACCAGCTCCCGGGTCGTTCATGTCTCCTAAAGGTCTCCATTCACAGCTGCTGGGCCGAAAGCACACCCGCCAAACGCCGACTGGGGAGTCCTGCAAAGAAACTGATTCAGGCGAATCAAAGCAGACCATGATGCCCGCCCAAAACGAAAGAATCGCATCGGAAAATGAGAAAAGTGCTGTCGCCCAGGAGCTGCTGCTCGACTAGTCGCGATAGCCGGCGCTGACGGAGACCCGTTTGCGGCCCTTGGCGCGGCGGCGAGAGAGAACAGCGGCACCACTGTTGGTCTTCATGCGTTTACGGAATCCGTGCGTCTTGGCGCGACTGCGCCGGTTCGGTTGAAATGTGCGCTTTGGCATAGAACTGCGCTCCTGATCTTGTAGGGAAATTACTGCCCGCGGGCAAACTCTAAGTATATACGTTTTCCTGCTTTGCGTCCCGGACTGCCTCTCCCTGTTACTCTTCCTAGTGCACCTCCCGCCCAGCTCAAAAAGATCGCGTCGAGAGATTGCGCCGGGCAAGTCTCGGCTGCGTTTTTTGCCCCAGGCGTACCCTCGGGCCCGCTCGCCGGCACTTTTCCGGCCGCTTTCACAGGCTCTGGTGCAACTCCAAGGGGAAATTCATTTTCCCTTCAAAGAGCCTCTCTTCGGCCTTCCAACTGTGCTAGTATCGGCTGCGTTCACATTGATTCTGCACGTCAACATACCTGAACTTTGGTCTGGTTAACTTTACGCGAAGAGGTTGCAAAATCCTCTGCGCAGTTCCTAAGCATTCGGCGGAAACGAGCGCGCGGTTGAGCCTACCGCGCTGCGGACCTATTGCTAGCGAACAGGATCAGGGGAGTCGGCGTCTTCGAAGGAAGCGTATGTCTTTTGTCGCTACAGCCGCAACCGCACTCAATCCATGGATGCGGATCCTCGGTGCTCTTGAAAAAAAGGTAAACCGCCAGTCTTTCGACACTTGGTTGAAACCGACGCGGTTCAGTCATGTGAACGGAAGGATACTCTTCGTTCGGATTCCTCGGCCGGAGTTCCAGCATATTGGGGAGCGATACGGCGATCTTATCCAGGAGGCGATCGAGGGATTGCACCTGGACTTGGACGACGTGACTTTCGTCACGGCAGAAGCGGATCCAACACAAGTCAAGGTTCGCCAGGACGGCGGCTTTGCGCCGGTCCCCTCCGATGCTTCAGGCGCTCCCCGTCCCCAAAACCGAATCCCGAACGGAGTGGCTCCGCAACAAGCCAAATTCGACTGGGCATCCGCCGCCCAGCTCAACCCGCGCTATACCTTTGAAGCTTTCGTCATCGGCAACGGCAATCAGTTTGCCCGTGCCGCCTCGGAAGCTGTAGCCGAGCGGCCTTCGAAGGCCTATAACCCGCTCTTTCTCTATGGCGGCGTTGGCATGGGCAAGACGCACCTGATGCACGCCATCGGACATGAAGCAAAACGGCGCCAGCCGCAGATCTCGATCTGCTATGTCTCGAGCGAGAAGTTCACCAACGAGATGATCAATTCGCTTCGCTATGACAAGATGACGAGCTTCCGCGATAAGTTCCGCTCGGTCGATCTCCTGCTCATCGACGACATCCAGTTTCTCGCGCAAAAAGAGCGTACACAGGAAGAGTTCTTTCACACCTTTAACGCTCTGCACGAGAGCATGAAGCAGATCGTGATCGCTTCCGACCGTCCTCCCAAGGAGCTTGCTGAGATCGAAGACCGGCTGCGCAGCCGCTTCGAGTGGGGATTGATTGCCGATATTCAACCGCCCGATCTTGAGACCAAAGTCGCAATCCTGCAGAAAAAGGCGGAGAGCGAGCACTTCACGCTGCCTACCGATGTCGCCCTGTTTATCGCTTCCAATGTCCGCACGAATGTTCGCGAGCTTGAGGGGGCCCTGGTACGGCTATTCGCCTGGAGCAGCCTCAACGGCTTGGAGATCACGCTTCCGACCACGCAACAGTGCCTGCGGCAATTCATTGACACCCAGGTACGCAAGATCACGATCGAGGCGATTCAGCGCGCCGTCAGTGACCAGTTCGGAATGCGCATCTCGGAGATCAAGCAGAAGAACAACTCGCGCTCCGTCGTGGTTCCGCGGCAGATCGCCATGTATCTAGCCAAGCAGATGACGGAAGCATCCTTGCCTGAAATTGGGCGGCAGTTCGGCGGAAAGCACCACACCACGGTCATGCACTCGATCGCCAAAATCGATGACCAGCGGCGCAACGACAAGGACCTCAATCGAACCATCAATAAATTGATGGAGACCCTTAACGGATAGTCTCCAATCTCACAGAAGCTCCCTATGCTGGAACCACTCGAACTATGTGTGATCTCGCGTGTGCTTCTGCGGCTAGGACGATTCCAGCATCCAAGAGAACGACACGGCTGGAGCAAGCTACTCGGGACCGCAGAATCTTTGTCGCCTTTCGAACCTTCGCAAGCCTAGGCATGCCCCCGCGAACCTGTTTCCGCCCGTCTGGTGATTGCTGCTCACTTATGCTGATGGCAATGTTCTAAACTAGTACCCAGCCGTGGCCCTATCCCTGAGCTCTGGCCGGCTGGATGGTAGGAGCGATAGCTGGCATTGATTCGCGAAGACTCATACGCCGGGCGAAGTCCCGGGGGAAGATGGTTGCTGTGCGTCGTTGCGTTTTGGGCGCTAGCCCCTCTTATTGCGAGCGCACACCGTCAGGACACGGGCTTCCTCAACCGCACTACGATGCTCGATGGCACAGCCTATCGTTACGTCGTGTACCTGCCGATGGACTGGTCGCCAAAACAGAAGTGGCCCGTAATTCTGTTTCTGCACGGATCGGGGGAGCGCGGGACGGACGGCCTCGACGAGACGCAGATTGGACTGCCCAGCGCCCTGCGATCGCATCCGGAACGCTGGCCCTTCGTCGTTGTCATGCCCCAAATCCCGTTCAACCATCATCATTGGACCGACCCCAATATGATGACCATGGCAATGAACGCGCTGAATACCGAGATCAAGGAATTCCGTGGCGATCGGGAGCGTGTCTACCTCACCGGCCTTTCTCTTGGAGGCTATGGCGTTTGGGAGATCGCAAAGAACTACCCTGGACAATTTGCTGCAATTGCTCCGATCAGCGGCGGCATCTTCTGGTCCTATGCTCCTGCCCGCTGGCACAACCAAGAACTGGCTGAAGAATACGTGCGGGCAATCGGTAGAACTCCAGTCTGGATGTTTCATGGCGCTGAGGACCCGCTGGTGATTCCTTCGCAAGCAGAAATCCTGTTCAAGGCCCTCACCGCCGCCGGAGGGGACGTCCGCTTTTGGGAGTACGCGAGTTATCATCACAACGCCTGGGATAGGGCCTATTCGGAACGCCAACTCCCTCAGTGGTTCTTATCGCATCGCCTATCTGAGATCGCGGCAAATCGGCCCTACTCGGAACGCCGTGTGATCCCGGTTCATCCAATACCGGTTCGAGTCGACCCGGCCATCTACGATACCTACAGCGGGCAGTATGCCGATTTCGGCACCATTGAGATGACTATCTTTCGGCAGGGCGACCGGTTGATGTCCCGGCGACGCGGCGGCGATCCGGTGGAGCTTCTCCCGGAAACCAGCAGCCGTTTTTTCTATCCGAGCGGCAGCAGTACCCGGATCACCTTCGAACATGATCCCTCCGGACACGTCACAGCGATCCTCTATAGCGATGACCGGCACGAAGAGCATTGGGACAGGGTGGCACACGACAGCGGTAATAAATTGAGCATGCGGTAGGCTGCCGTCGCGCTGCTACCCAAGTGCCTCAGAAAGCACATAGTTCGGCAGAACGCACCTGGACTTTCACAGGCAGCTCTGCTTAGCTCGGCCGTCGGACCCCGCCCCCGCAACCTGCCTCACGCTCGCCGATGCGCCTGGATTCTCTCTCAACCAAGGGTTGCCGGCGGCGCAGCGCACATTTCACCATCTACGCAGCACCTGTGCAAAGCTCGAGCCTTTGGCGCCTGCTTCAATCGAGCATTGCGCCGCGGTTTCCACGCCAGGGTACTTGTTTTCCGCACCTGATTTGATCGCACCTGTGCAGGATGTGGGGAACAAGTGCCCGAATCGGGGGCGATGCGGCGCTTCCAGCCACTCTTCCTCGTTTTCATTTATTTGCGACCTTGTTTTCTAAAACCGGGACACACGCGGATGCCTCTCTTGATGCGGTTTCGAGCATTCTTTCCACTTTTCCAACGCGAACGGTTACTGCTACTGGCTAAAAGAAAGATTAGAGTGAAAGAACAACAGAAGGCGTAGCGGGGCAGCTCCGTCTTCGTTCTGCTGTGTCGTTTGGGCTGCTGTCATATCGGACAATGGGCAGCCGTGACGGCAAAGGTGAAGTAGAATTTTAGCGGTCCAGTTTCCCATTTTGGGTTGGACCATGGCTGGTGTAGAGTGGGTCAAATCGACATGGCCGGCTTCGGTGTACGGTTCACCAAATCGTGATCGAGAGTAGCCAGATTCCTCAATGAGCGGCTTTTCGGGGCTCTGACTTCGAAAGGGGGGCCAACAGGATGATCAGCGCAGGTGTTGAGCAAGAGAGAATGGTGACACAGGGAGCAGTCATGGAGATCAGCGTTAGCCGGCAGGAGCTTCTGCGGGAGCTCAGCGCAACGCAGGGGGTCGTCGAGCGCAAGACGACCATTCCGATCCTTTCGAACTTTCTGATTGAGGCGTCCTCCGGGGAAGCCGAACGCCTGACGATCACGGCGACCGATCTCGACCAGAGCATCCGTACCTCCTGTGCCGCAAAGATTAAGAAGCCAGGTGCCTGCACGATCCCAGCGCGCAAGCTGTACGACTATGTGAAGCTTCTGCCGGACGGCGACATCTCGATCAAGTTGATGGAAAACCACTGGGTACAAATTCGATCGGGCCGGTCCAATACCAAGATGGTGGGCATGGCGCGGGCCAACTTTCCCCAGGTGCCGGAGTTTCCTGAAGGCGGACTCACCCGTATCCCTACCGCTTCGCTCAAGAGCATGATAGCGAAGACGATATTCGCCATTTCGAATGAGGAGTCGCGGTATACCCTCAACGGCGCTTTGCTGATCTTGAAGGCTGAATCATTGGCGATGGTTGCTACCGATGGTCACCGCTTAGCTCATCTTGAAAAGACCGGAGAATCGCTCAAGAACATTAGCGGCGAGAAGAAGACCCTGATTCCGCGGAAGGCCTTGGCTGAGCTTCAGTCCCTGCTCGCCAACACTGAGGAGGAATTCCTCGATTTCCATGACGACGAACACACCCTCTTCTTCCGCCTTGGCCATCGTGTCCTCACGACGCGTAAGCTCACCGGCCAATTCCCGAACTACGAGGCGGTGCTGCCCCGCGACAACAACAAGTTAGTGGTTGTTCGTAGTGAAGAGTTGATGGGTTCTATCCAGCGCGTGGCACAATTCGCCGACGAGCGTTCGGGAGCAATCAAGATTCGTCTCGAACAGAACGAAATGAAGATCTCCTCTTCGTCCACGGATTCCGGCGAATCGGAAGATACGATCGAGACGCCCTACAGCTTTGACCCGATCGTGGTCGGCTTCAACTCCGCATATCTGATCGATTTTCTCAAGGCGATCGGTGGCTCCGGTGAAGTTCGCCTGGAATTCAAGGATTCTCAGTCGGCCGGCCAGATGCGTCCCGAAGACGGTGACGAGGACCTGAAGTACCGCTACATCATCATGCCCATGCGGATCTGAGGGCAGGTTTCCAATTGACACAGTGGCCACCAGCCACTTTCAGTCGCAAAATGCTCCAGAAGGCTGTTTGCCACCAGCTGTACCTCTTGTCGGTGCCGAAACTCATCGTTCCCGCACGAAAGGTCAACAACTGTTGGTCCTCATTTCCGGCTATACATCCTTCCGGCAATATGAACAATCGTAGCACTTCTCTTAATCTATTTAGATTCTGTAGGGCCCTGCTCCAAATCCGAAATCTGCCGTTAACAAGCGTAAGACCCTCCTCTTGATGGGCCGTCGTGGATCATTGAGAATAGGAATCTTAAACGAAAGTTATCAGTCTTAGCGACAAATCTAGTGACTGGTTGTTGATCCTTAAGTATGGCGCTTTGCGTGCTACACCAACGTACCTAAAGCTGGGCAAATTTTTGGGTTGCTCAGACCGGATCTGGTGAGCGGTTCCCTCACCGCGATAAAGAGCAAGGAGTCTTATGAAGAAGCAGGTGATCTCCAGGTCATGCGGTTATAGCCTTCTGGCTGGAATTTTGATCTTGGCCTTAGGGTCT
>DASYBJ010000444.1:0-4935 GCA_036500845.1 Acidobacteriaceae bacterium | reverse complement strand
GACCAGTGGTCGGTTCTTAGTCCTAAGTCCTTGGTTCAGCTGCTGCTCAATCCTCAGAAAAAATAGCCGTCATCCCGAGAGGATGTGACTTTATTCGATTTTTGCGCCTTTTTGGGCGTCTAAGCTCTTTATTTTCAGTATCTGTTTTTGTGCTAAATCAAAAAAGTCACACGCTCCGAGCGTAGTCGAGGGATCTGCTTTTGGGAGACCACAAACATTCCCTTTTCTGTTTCCCGCTTTTCACCCTGTCCCGGCAGCAGCTCGAGTGTTCTATATCTCCCAACGTTTTTTGTTGGGAGATGTCGGAAACCACAAAGGCGAGCAGCGAGATTCCTAGTTTTTCAGCAGCCTGCTACAGTCCGGCGCTTGATCCCTGTTCCCTGACCCCTATTTCTTCATCTCCCCCAATGTCACCACCATCTTTCCCGCGCCGCTTTCTAAGAAACCATGCCACGAGCGCCCCAACCAGCACCACAAGAAGGGCAAACGCGGCCCTCTTGTGCTCTGCCGCCAAAGCGGCTGTCCGCGTCACGATCAAGGGGCCATATTCAATCGCAAGGACTGCCGTAATCAGGTTGCGCAACACGCGGCCAACGAACACAGCAAGCATGAAGTCGACCAACTTCATCTCGAACACGCCGGCGCCAAAAACGAATAGCTTCCAGGGAGTGGGAGGCGGCAGGATCGACGGAATCATCATCGCGAGAAATTCCTGCTTTTCGAACTGGTCCCGCAGCCTTTCGAATCTTGCCCGATTGATCCGCTTCATCAGGAACAGTTCGCCGCCCGCCCGGCCGAGTAGAAACGGTACTAGTCCTCCAATGGCCGATCCAAGAGAAGAAACGAGCACATACACGTAAAAGTGTTTTTTATCCTGCCAAACATAACCAGCGAGGATCAGGTCTTGCGGGACGGGAATGGCCGCCGCGTCGATCAGTGCGAGGCAACCGACTCCCCAGAATCCTAGCGGCTTGAGGAATGCCAGCAGCCAAAGCTTATATTTCGTGAAAATGGATGCGAATTTCTTCAAAATCGCCCCAATCAACTCTTAATCGGCAGGCCTGCCACGTCCGATTCGTCATGGTGGGTCCCATTTCCGTCCAGCAACGTCAAAGCATGGGGGACTAGGCTTAAGACCGCCTCGAGGGAAGTAACAGCCCCCTTCGGACTGCCGGGCAGGTTCACTATTAGAGTAGAGCCGCATGTTCCAGAGATGGCTCGGCTCAAAGGAGCAAATTGAGTGTGCTTCCGGCCCTCAATACGCATGAGTTCTCCAAAGCCTTCCAGCAGCCGGCTGCATACCGCCCGGGTCGCTTCAGGGGTTACATCCCGCAGGCCAATCCCGGTGCCCCCGGTGGTGACCACCAGACGAGCCACTGCACATTGTTCGCGGAGCGCATCCTCGATCATCAGTTGCTCATCCGGCACGAGAATGTGTCCGATGACGGCAAACCCGTTCGCTTCAAGCAGCTTCACCACAGCCGGACCGGAAAGGTCTGCCCGGCGTCCTTCGAAAGAGGAGTCGCTTACCGTGATTACCGCAGCGCGAAACATATTGCGATTGTACGAGTGGTGCCGCACCTTGCACCCTATTCAAATTCCATAAATTCTTTGTAAAGCTTGGATCGCTGCCGAATTGCAAAGGATGAGAGAATGGAAGGATATCCAAACAGCCGGATAGAACGACTCGGCTGGAGTTGCAGCCTTCCACTGACTGCTGATGCCCACGACTGAAGTTCCAACCAAGCCGCCTGGCCGGCCACCGGAGCCGCTTTTTCGACGCAAGGGCTCACGCTACGAGGAAATGGAGCCAGATGAGCTCCTCCACCTCATCGACCGGCTTGAGGATGAGCGTTCGCGCGCCCGCCTGCGCGAAGGCATTTGGATCTCGGTCATCGCCCACCTCGTTCTCTTCTGGTTCCTGTTTTACGGGCCAAAATTTCTGTGGCACCAACCCCATGTCGTCAATCCGGCCGATGTCCTCAAGAATCGGAAGGATCTCACTTACCTCGACATGCCGCCTGATGCGCTGAAGCATATCAAGCCCAAGCCGCAAGCCCCGCTCTCCGATAAGAACCGCACCGCGCAGTCGCAGCACCCGACTTTGGACCGCAAGACACTGCAGCAGCTTCAGGCAATGCGCCGCGCCGGTCCGCCTCTGCCAACCCAGCCGTCTCCCCAGCCGCAGGCTCCGTCTGCACAGCAGCCGCAACAGCAGGCGGAATCTCAGCCGCAGCGTCAGGCGCCTGCGCCTCCTCCCATGCAGCCGAACCAGCAATCGCAGACGGAAGCCCCGAAGCCGGCTCCGACCCCGCCCAACTTCAACACCGGTCCGCAGAATCCCGGCGATGCCATCCGTCAGGCAATCCAAAACGCCGCGCGCAACCCCAGTCAATCCTCCGGCGACTATGGCGCGAATGCGCCTTCGCAACATCCGGCGATGAGCGCTGGTGTCGACATTCTTAGCGACACCATGGGCGTGGACTTCGGTCCGTACATGCAGCGGGTGATTAACGCCACCTATCGCAGTTGGCTTCCGATCATTCCAGAATCTGCGCGTCCGCCGCTCGATAAGCAGGGAAGAGTCGGTATCCGTTTCAAGATCTATCCCGATGGAAGCGTGAAACAGATGATCCTTGAATTCCCTTCAGGCGATGTAGCACTGGATCGCGCCGCCTGGGGTGGCATCACGGGTGCATCGCCTTATCCGCCTCTGCCGCGTGAGTTCAAAGGCCAGTTTCTTGAGCTTCGCTTTGGCTTCTACTACAACCTTGATCCCTCCAAATCGCAGTAGCATTCCGTTCAACCGGTGTATCGTGAAACTCATGGCCAGCCATGGGCCCAGAGAGATTGTTTGGAGAGCAGACCTGCGTGCCGGCCGGTCTTGAATTTCGTAAACGCCAGATCTACGGTCTCCTGCTGCTTGCGCTTGTCCTGCTGCTTGCGGGCTTCTGCCGCGCTCCTCTGCGCGACATCTTTCCTCCTGGTTGGTGGAGGGTCTGGTAATGCCCTCCACCGAGCCTTTGCTGGTTGTCCTGCTCGGACCAACAGCGAGTGGCAAGACAAATCTCTCCCTGGCGCTCGCGCGCAAGTTTCACGCGGAGATTGTCAGTTGCGATTCCGTAGCGGTGTACCGGGGTCTTCAGATCGGTGCGGCCAAACCTTCTGCCGAAGAGCGCCGCGAAATACCGCATCACCTCATTGATGTCGTCTCGCCGCAAGAACCCTACTCTGCAGGGGACTACTCGCGTGCCGCCCGGGAGGCGATCCGGGACATCGCTGGCCGCGGCAAACTGCCCATCGTGACCGGTGGCACAGGTCTGTACCTCCGCGCTCTTTTGGCCGGGCTGTTTGCGGGACCGCGACGATCGGAATCCTTACGGAGTCGGTTGCGCGAACGCGCAGAGCGTCGCGGTGCGGAGTATGTGCACCGCATTCTCACCCGCCTTGATCCGCTCTCCGCCGCTCGCATCCATGCCAACGATCTTCCCAAGGTGATCCGTGCAATCGAGGTCTCGCTTGCCGGGCGTCAGCCGATGTCCGAAGCATGGCAAGCCGGGCGCGATCCTCTCACCGGCTACAGTACTTTACGTATTGGGCTCGATCCCGCCCGGGAGCAACTCTACGCGCGCATCAATGCTCGAGCCGGCGCGATGTTTGCCGCGGGCCTGATCGAGGAGACCGAGACGATTCTTGCAACGTATGGGATAGCAGATAACGATCGCTTACCGCAGGCGCTTTGGTCCCTCGGATATCGGCAAGCACTCGAATGTTTACGCGGTCAGCTGACCTTGGAGCAAGCGATCGCCGCTGCCGGCCAAGGGCACCGCAACTATGCCAAGCGCCAGCTCACTTGGTTTCGTCGTGAGCCGGACGTCCACTGGCTCCAAGGCTTCGGCGACGATCCACTGGTGCTCAACGAAGCGGTTGCTCTGGTCGAAAAAAGCCGGCAATCTTAGTGTCCTAGTTGACGGTGAGCGTCAGCTGCGGTGAGGTCGGCGGCGTCGTGATCAGCGATCCAGTCGTCGAGATCGAATTGATCGTGAACGTATAGGTGCCCAGCGGGGTTCCCGGATTGGGCAACGGCCCGTGATTCAGGTAGTTGAAACGCTCCTTGCACGCCGTCATCGCCATCATTCCGGCAAAGAGAAAAAGCACGACCGCCGTTTTCGAGAATCTCTTGTACTTGTCTTTACCCAATCCAGCCAAGCCCCCTGCCAAACCGAACACGAGTGGCAGAGCAAAAGCATAGGCCCGCAGTCCTCCGCCGGAATGAAGTCTGGCAGTTGGCGTTTGCGTACCCGAAGGCCCCAGGGTCTGAATTTGCAGCGTGCTGACTCCGGGAGTGCAGGTTTGTTGGCCACCGGCTCCGGTAATGCAACTAGCCAGCACGTTTGTGGGCGAAAAATTGCAGGTCGTATTAATCGGCAGCTCGCTACAAGACAGGCTCACGTAGGCGTTGAACCCGTTGACCGGTGTGATCGTCACAACCGTACTGGCAAATGTACCGGCCGCAATTTTAAGGGTGGTTGGAGTGGCCGTAATCGTGAACCCCGCAACTGTTGCCGCTGAGGAGGCGAGTTGTGACGATGGGGAGATCGAGGCTGAATGGGCCGGGTCGCCTTCGTACACAGCAACCACTGTTTGATTCCCGGCCGGCACATTGCCGGTCGTCAGCGTAGCCTTTCCCTGGCTATCGATGACCGCGGAGCCCAGGTCAGTGTTCCCCGACCGGAAAGTGACGACCCCTCCCGGAAGATCCAGTCCACTGATCGACGAGACTTGCGCGGTGAGCGTTGCTTTGGTTCGAGGTCCGGAATTGTCGGTAGAAACTGTCAGTGCCGTCTGTGTGGCCGCGTTGACTGCCGCGGCATGTCCGGTGAAACTCAATCCAAGCGCTGCGCCCAGAACCCCGACACGCAATCCGTTACTGCG
>DASYBJ010000443.1:0-38317 GCA_036500845.1 Acidobacteriaceae bacterium | reverse complement strand
GACCAGTGGTCGGTTCTTAGTCCTAAGTCCTTGGTTCAGCTGCTGCTCAATCCTCAGAAAAAATAGCCGTCATCCCGAGAGGATGTGACTTTATTCGATTTTTGCGCCTTTTTGGGCGTCTAAGCTCTTTATTTTCAGTATTTGTTTTTGTGCTAAATCAAAAAAGTCACACGCTCCGAGCGTAGTCGAGGGATCTGCTTTTGGGAGACCACAAACATTCCTCTTTCTGTTTCGCTTTTCACCCTGTCCGGGCGGCGGCTCAAGAGTGCCCCACTCCTGATGCGCACTCTGCGTCAGCTGCTGCCTGACCTTAACCTACAATCTAGAGAGTGTCTCTCAGGTTTCACATAGAAGCGGCTTGCGGCCCAGCCAGGCGTGCGGTGATGATTTTGCCGCACGGAGTCGTCCAGACCCCGGCTTTTATGCCGGTAGGCACAGCCGGTTCGGTGAAGGCGGTTCCTCAGCACATGCTGGAGGCGTTAGACGCGCAGATCATTCTCGGCAATACCTACCATCTCTATTTGCGTCCAGGCCACGAACTCGTGCGCAAGATGGGGGGGCTACACCGCTTTATGAGCTGGCCGCGGCCGATTCTAACCGACTCGGGCGGCTTTCAGGTCTTTAGTCTCAACGGATTGCGCAACATTACCGAGGCCGGAGTCCGATTCCGCTCACACCTCGACGGCTCAACGCACTTCTTCTCTCCGGAGCACTCGATGGAAGTGCAGTTCGCTCTTGGCGCCGACATCGCCATGGCCTTCGACGAGTGCACCGAGTATCCGGCTGACTACGGGCGTGCCCGTCAATCGCTTGAACTGACGTTGCGTTGGGCCAAGCGAAGCCGGGACCACTTTGCGACACTCTCGAGCCAACGCGAAGGAGCACAATCCTTGTTCGGCATCATTCAAGGGGGGATTTATTCCGATCTGCGCCGCGAGTCGGCAGAGCGGCTTATCGAGCTCGATTTTCCCGGTTATGCCCTTGGCGGGCTGAGTGTGGGCGAGCCTCGGGCTCTGACCAGGGAGATCATTCAGGCAACGCTTCCCTTGCTGCCCAAGGACAAGCCACGCTACGTCATGGGCGTGGGCTATCCGGAGGAGATCGTGGAGTACGCCGCGTTGGGAGTGGACATGATGGACTGTGTTCTCCCGACGCGCGCCGCGCGCCACGGGCTCCTATTCACGTCCGGAGGGAGGCTCAATATCAAAAATCAGCGCTACTCCGAAGATCAAAGTCCCATCGACCCGGAGTGCAGCTGCATGGTGTGCCAGCGGTACAGCCGGGCCTATTTGCGGCACCTCCAGGCCGCCCGCGAACCCCTCGCCGCGACTTTGAACACACTGCACAATCTGGCCTTCTACCTTGACACGATGCGATCCGTACGGGATGCTATCTCGACGGGCAATCTTCCGGGATTGTTGGACCGCACACGTGCCCGCGGTGGTCAGCCGGAGGCCGGATGAGGCCTCAGGCGCTCGCATTCGCGGAGAAAAGGCCCGGCTGCAGCACTGCCCCGGCATTTGTCGGCGAGGACCTGTCCACCGACGGTATACCCTTCGAGCAGGCGCTCTGGAGTTGATTTCCTGTTGCAAGGCAATACCGAGTTCACATCTGAGCGGCTCTTCATGCGAGAAACCGCCCGGCACGAAGCGGTTCTGGTCTACATCCACAGAAAATCCGCTCTAGCCGCAAAAAGAGAGAGATAGAGGATCGTGAGTTGAACTTCCCTTCGCTGTTACTCGCTCCAGCCCTCCCGCCGGGAGTGGTGACCTTCCTGCCATTTCTTCTCATCATCGCCGTTTTCTATCTGATGCTGGTGCGGCCCAATCAGAAGAAGCAAAAGCAATGGCAGGATATGCTGTCGAATTTGAAGCCAGGGGATCGCATCACGACCACCGGGGGTATCCGCGGGACAATTCTTTCGTTGAAGGAAGATGCCGTCCTGTTGCGCGTACCGCCGGACAACATCAAGATGGAAGTTGTAAAGAGCGCGATTGGCGCTGTGACTACGAATCAAGAAGAAGCAAAATAAGTCTCATTTTGCCGGGAACAGCGCAAGGCGCGCCGGCGAATTTCGATTGCGATACCAATGCGTAAGAATTTAGCTGGCAAAACAGCCCTCATCCTAGCGGTCCTTCTCGTATTCTTTTTCGGCATCTTCGGCATCCCGAGGGGTCTGGGCCCCAATGCTTGGAAGACGGCGTTAACTGACCGCATCCACCTCGGCCTGGACCTCAAGGGCGGCACTCACCTTGTGCTGCAGGTGATGGTCGATGAAGCTCTCAGTGCGGTCACGGATAATGATGTTGCTCGCATCCAGGCTGATCTCCGCCAGGCTGGATTCAGTGCGCAATCGGTACTCAAGCCCGATCCGAAACAGCCGCAGGTGATCCAGATTCAAGGAACGCCGGCGGACCGCGTCGGCGATGTGCGCAGCTTGTTGGATTCCCGTTACGGCAACCAATACACCGTGAGCGCGGGCGCCAACAATACGTGGACTCTCACCATGAAACCCACCGAGGTGCAGTCCATCGAGCAGCATGCGTTGCAACAGGCGATCGAGACCATTCGCGCCCGCGTCGATAGCCTCGGGGTCAGCGAGCCTACGATTCAGGAGTACAACCTGGGCACCAACCAGATTTTGGTGGAGTTGCCGGGCGTGGATGATATCAGCCGTGTCCGGGAAATCCTCCAATCGACCGCACGGCTGGAAATTCACTCGGTCGTTGGCGGCCCATTCGCGAGCGAGCAGGCGGCAGCTCAGAGCCTCGGCGGCATGGTTCCTCCTGAGGACGTAATTGTGCCCTACGGGGGCACCGAACCAGGCTTGGCTGGCCAATACTACGTGCTGCAGCGCGTCGCGGTAGTAGCCGGCAATGACTTCCGCGATGCGCAACCGTCGGTGGACGAGAATGGGCGGCCGGACGCAACGTTCATCCTTACCACCAATGCCGGCGACCGCTTCTATCAGTACACCAGTGCAAATGTCGGAAAGCCTATGGCGGTGGTTCTGGAGAATCGGGTACAAGAGGTTGCCACGATTCAACAGGCGATTCGCGATCAAGGCCGGATTACCGGTTTAGGCAAGGAGAAGGCCGAGAACCTCTCCTTGATGCTGCGTACCGGCGCGCTGCCGGCCTCGATCCACTATCTGCAGGAGAGCATCGTAGGCCCTTCGCTTGGCGCCGATTCCGTTCACAGGGGCGTGATGGCATCAATCGTCGGCATGACGGCCGTGATGATTTTCATGCTCATCTACTACCGTGGCGCAGGCATCAATGCCGATCTGGCTCTCATCCTGAACTTGATTATTCTGCTCGGATTTATGGGTTTCTCCAAGGCAACACTCACGTTGCCGGGCATTGCAGGTGTGATCCTCACGATCGGTATGGGTGTCGATTCAAACGTACTGATCTTTGAGCGGATACGGGAAGAGTTGCACGCCGGCAAGCCTCCGGCGGCGGCAGTCGAACAAGGCTTCGCGCATGCGTGGGTCACCATCGTAGATACGCACGTAACCACGATCGTCTCCGCGGCAATCCTCTTTCTCTTCGGTACGGGGCCGGTAAAAGGGTTCGCAGTAACCCTCACCTTTGGTTTGTTGGCCAACCTCTTTACCGCAGTCTTTGTTTCCCGAGTGATCTTCGACGCGATTTTGAAGCGCAAGGAGCGGGGCGAAGCGCTCTCAATCTAAGGAGCGCACATAGTGCTTCCGCAAGTGTCGTCCTGCGGGAGCAAGGCATTGAAGCATTTTCGCCGTTACGGTGTATCTGCAGGGTGAGTTCGGCACAGCTGTTCTTCGATCGGCCGGCTGCATTTGCTTCAAAACTCATAACCTGCACCGGCGGTGAAATGCCATAGAACGGAGTTCTCGAGTGGAACTGTTTCGATCGGTAAATATAGATTGGCTGGGGAAGAAGTGGTATTTCCTGGGCTTTTCGCTCATTTTTAGCGTTGCGGGCGTGCTTTCAATTCTTTTTTGGCACCACATCAACCTGGGTGTCGACTTCAAGGGTGGCACTCTGGTCTATGTCCAGTTTGCTCAACCGCCGGACGCCGACAAAATCCGCCAAGCTATGGACCGGGCGGGTATCCACGATGCACGTATTCAGACCTTCGGGCCGGTGGCCAACCGCCAAGTAATCATTTCGCTCGCCCAGAAGGAGACGCAGGAGTCGGCTCTGGACGTAGGCCGGCAAACTATTGTTGACGCGCTCAAGGCAAATTACTCGCCGCCAACCGCTCAGGATAACGGCAAGCTCGATTTGGACAACGTGAGTCAGGGTGCCTTAGCGCAGTTTCTTCTCGAGAAGGACCCCGAAGGATTAAGGGGTGGCGCGGCCTCGCAACTGCGTTACTCGGAGCAGGCAGAGAAGATTGTCCAACATCGGGACCATGACTTGGGCGGTCTCATCAATAGCCTCGACCAGCTTGATGGCATCGCCGATCCTGCGGTGGTCAAGGAGCTGAAGCAGAGCGCCTACCTCTCCGGGTTTACCGTCTTCCGGGTGGAGATCATTGGACCACAGGTTGGCGCTCAGTTGCGGAAGCAGGCATTGCTGGCAACGCTTTACTCGCTCGCCGGAATGCTGGTTTACTTGTGGTTCCGCTTTGAACTGATCTACGGCATCGCCGCCGTCGTGGCAGTTTTCCATGACACCTTGATAACGGTCGGCGCCTTTAGCCTCACAAATCGAGAAATCACCTTGACAGTGATCGCTGCCATCCTTACATTGATCGGCTACTCGATGAACGACACGATCGTCGTCTTTGACCGTATCCGGGAAAACCTAAGGCTTTCCCGGCGTGAAGACCTGAAGAGCGTGGTAAACCGGAGCATCAACCAAACGCTGAGCCGGACAGTCCTGACCTCCGGACTGACGTTTCTGACGGTGCTTTCGTTGTATCTGTTCGGTGGCGAAGTGCTGCGCGGCTTTTCTTTCGCGCTGGTGATCGGGATCTTGATCGGCACCTACTCTTCCATCGCGGTGGCGGCGCCGATGCTGGTGGCATACCAGGAATACCGGGCCAAGCACGGCAAGCGCGCGGTGCTGCCTGCCGGCAAACGGGCCCGAGCCTAAAGACTCCGAAAATAGGAACCAACGGAAGCAAAGAATCGCGGAATCGGAAGGTGGGCATTGCCCTCCCTCCCTTGGGCCTGCGCCGGGATCAAAAAAAACGTTGGCGGTGTCTAAGTAGTTAGAGTTTGAAGTGTGAGAGGTTAAGGCCATGTTCGAAGATTCGTTGATGGAGTCCGGCGGAAAGATCAAGACCAAGAGCAAGTATTGGACGATCGTTACACTCATAGTGAACGGTGCGATTCTGGCGATCCTTGCGATCTGGCCATTGCTCCACCCCGAGGCTCTACCTAGCCAATTGATGGCGACTCTCCTGGTGGCGCCCCCTCCGCCTCCTCCACCTCCGCCACCCCCTCCGCCGGCGGCGCCAAAGGTTACCCAGATCAAGTCAGAGATGATGAATAACCAGCTCCAAGCTCCGAGTAAGATCCCCAAACAGATCAAGCAGGTGACAGAGTCGGCCGCCCCGCCGCAGATGAGTGGTGTTGCCGGTATGGAAGGCATGGGTAGTGGAGCTGCTGGCGGAGCCATGGGAGGCATTCTCGGGGACGTTGGCAAGGCGCCCGTTGTGAAGGCTGCCCCGCCAAAGAAGCTGACTATCTCCTCGGGGGTTATGCAGGGAAATCTGATGCAAAAGGTTACCCCGCAGTATCCCGCAATTGCCAAAGCCGCGCGGATCCAAGGGACGGTTGTCTTGCAGGCGACAATCTCCAAATCCGGTTCTATCGAAAATCTCAGAGTTATCAGCGGACCACCTATGCTGCAGCAGGCGGCGATGGATGCAGTCCGTCAGTGGCGCTATCGGCCCTATCTGCTGAACAGCGAGCCGGTCGAAGTCGAAACGACCGTCAACGTCGTGTTCAACCTTGGCGGATGACGCGCTTTGCGCGGCTTCCACCGGGGTCCCCGGCAAGCTTGCTTGCTGGGGGTGGACACCAAAGGTGGTAGGACAAACCCAAACCTACTGGCCTCTTCGGGTCATTTCCGATCGAGGAGACGCGGTGCTAGCATCTGGTTGTTTTTCAGCCTTCAAAGAAGTTACTCCCTAGGAGGAAAGATTCAGTGATTCACGCTCATCTCGCTAATGTCGTCTCGCAGCACGCAGCTCTTGGCATGTACTTTTTCCAGGAACAGGCGCCGACAGTCGGTTTCAGCCCCATCGATCTGTGGCACAACATGGGAAATCTGGCCAAGGCTGTTGTGGCCGTCCTCTTCATCATGTCAATTTGGTCGTTGGCCGTGATCATTGATCGCGCGCTTTATTTCAGCGCGGCTCGTAAGCAATCCCGCGAGTTTGCTCCCCGCGTCGCCGGCGCCCTTAAGGAGGGCAAACTGGACGAGGCAGTGAAGGTTGCAGATCGCAACAAGAAGTCGCATCTGGCGGAAGTTGTCACCGCTGGTCTGCAGGAGTTCCGCAACTACGGCGGCGGTAGTTCTGTGACCGAAGAGCAGATCGAATCCAGCAAGCGCGCCCTCGAGCGTTCTGAGGCCATCGTGCATGCCAAGCTGAAGCGCGGCTTGGGCGGTCTGGCAACGATCGGTTCGACGGCCCCGTTCATCGGACTCTTCGGGACCGTCGTCGGTATCTTGAACGCCTTCCAGCAGATTGCAACTCAGAAGACCTCCGGTATCGGTGCAGTCGCCGGCGGTATCTCTGAGGCTCTCGTAACGACGGCTTTCGGATTGCTCGTCGCCATTCCGGCCGTTATGACGTTCAACTACTTTACCGGTAAGGTAGAAGCATTTGACGTCGAAATGGACAACTCGTCGAGCGAGTTGATCGATTACTTCATCAAGCAGAGCCACCGGCGCTAGGCTGGTTGCGGAGGATGCTAGGGCGGTCCTCAACGACGCAATCGCGGCATTCGCCAAAAGGCACTGAGGGTGACCTCCAGGGAACGAAGCGAGAATCCTCTGATGGGACAGGCCGCACGGTCTGTCCCACATCAGGGCGTCTGATCCCGCTACCCGGGTCCTGGACTTCCGCTCTTGAACTCCGGAACTTTCCGGCATACCCTTGGGGACTAGCAAAACGGAATTCGTGATTCGGGCTGCAACCTGTTAGAGCTCAGCCCACGGAGCGCAATCAAATGGCAATGGTAGTTAGAGACGAAGGCAAAAAGGTCAATTCCAACATCAATGTCACTCCTATGGTGGACGTGATGCTGGTGCTCTTGATCATCTTCATGGTCATCACGCCCATGCTCCAAAACAAGGTAAACGTGGAACTGGCCAAGGTCACGGACCCAACCGCTATGCCGGACGCCGACAAAGAAGACGCAGTGGTAGTGGCGGTGACGCGCGACAACAAGGTCTATCTGGGGCAAAACCAGGTCTCGGTCGGCGATCTCGGCCAGAAGGTATCGGACCTGTTGCAGAACAAAACCGACAAGCAGATTTTCATGCGGGCAGATGCGCGTGCGCAGTATGGCAGCGTTGAAGATGCGATCGACAGCGTTCGCACCGCAGGTGTAGATCAGATCGGGTTGCTCACTGAGCGCCGCACGCAGGCTACGCCGGGGCCGCCACCGCCGACCCCGCGAGGCAACTAAGTTGCAGGAATCTGCTCGGCTCGAGAGCTGAGCCTTCAATACGAAACGAGGGACTAGTTATGGCATTCTCGATGGGTGGTGGCGGACTCTCCTCCGACATCAACGTGACTCCGCTGATCGATGTATTGCTGGTGCTCCTGATTATCTTCATGGTGATCGTACCGGTGACGCCCCATGGGCTCGATGCCCTAGTGCCGCAGCCGCCGAAGAATCCCGAGAAGCAACAGGAAAATGACCGTACCATCGTAGTGCAGATCGAGCAGCATGGCGCCAATCAGCCAGGCTACAAGATCAATGACCAGGACGTTGCTCGCAACGACCTTGGGAACAAGCTCGAAGGCATCTTCGCTACGCGCGCCGAGAAGGTAATGTTCATCAAAGGCGATCCGGAGTTGAACTTCGCCAGCGTCGCCGATGTAATCGACATTGGACACGCAGCCGGTGTGGATCACATCGGTTTGATTACTCCGAAGGTAGCGGCAGGGCAGTAAGTCCGCAGTTCCTCGAAAGCAGACACCTTCCAAGACTCGGGGCGCCGACTCTCCAGGAAAGAGAGGGAGCGGCGCACAAACCCAATTGGGCACTGCCAAGTTCTATGCTCAACTTGGCGGTGCAAGTGCCCAAGGTCCCTCCTAAAAAAATACTTCTCCTCGGCTATCGTCAGCTAGCCGCAGGCTTTGTTTGCCAGCAGCGAGAAACCAATTACAATCACAGCGCGGAGTTTTTCCACAAAATTCCTGGACCCGCACAAAACGGGTATGATGTCAGGCGCATCCTGGCGATTGAAGGAGATCAGAAGCCGAATGAAGCGAAGCGGGCGTTTATCTGTGTTGGCAGCTGCCAGCCTGTCGTTGCTTACCCTCTTGGGTTGCAGTAAGCTGCAGGCCCGCGACCAACTTATCAAAGGCGTTGAGGCCTACAAAAGCGCCAAGTTTGAGGAAGCGATCAATCACTTTCAAAATGCTGAGCGGCTCGATCCTACGCTCGCTATGGCGCCTTTATACTTGGCCACCGCATACGCCCAACAGGTTGTTCCTGACACCAACACTCCTGAGAACCTAAAAAATGGCGAGATGGCAATCAATGCCTACCAACAGGTTCTCGCCAAGCATCCTCAAGATCTGCAAGCAACCAGAGGCATCGCCGCTGTGTACCTCAATATCGGCAAAATGGATGAGGCCAAGCAATGGCAGAACAAGGTCCTTGCGATCGATCCGAAAGATCCGACAGCGAACTATACGATTGGGGTCATTGATTGGCGTCTCGCATACCGAAATGCGATCCAAACCCGCAACAGCCTGAACATGCAGGACAATGGCGACGCGATCAAGGACAAGGCGGCTTGCGCTAAGTTACAGCAGCAGAACCAGCCGCTAGTTTCAGAAGGCATTGGTGCCCTTCAGAAAGCGATCGATTTGCGTCCCGCCTATGATGACGCCATGTCGTACCTCAGCCTTATGTATCGTCGCAAAGCCGACCTGGATTGCGGTGACGATAATGCACGCAAGGCTGATATGGCTTTATTCGATCAATGGGCAAGCAAGACCATGGCGACTCGCAAAGCGAACGAAGAGAAGAAGAACCAGCAGACGCCGGGTGGTGTCATAATGGACAACAAATAACTGAAGACCATCCTGCATCCGCGAAGCCCTCGGGTCATGCCGGGGGCTTCGTTTTGAGATCCATCCACTGCTTATATCGCGATGCTTGCCCGACCTGCCACGATACTTCCCCGATCCGCCGCGATACCTCAATGACAGGCACGAACATCCGGAAAATTCTCATCGCGAACCGCGGGGAGATTGCTCTGCGCGTAATCCGAGCCGCGAAGGAACTGGGCATCGAAACGGTGGCTGTTTACAGCGACGTTGACCGCGCGGCACTCCATGTTCTGCATGCGGATCAATCGTACCTGTTGGCTGCAGGTCCCGGTTCCTACCTGAACAGGGATCTCATCCTCAAAGTAGCCAAAGAGAGCGGCGCCGACGCGATCCATCCCGGTTACGGCTTCCTCTCAGAGAATGCAGATTTCGCCGAAGCCTGTGAGGCTGCTGGTCTGCGTTTTATCGGGCCGCCTGCATCGGCGATGCGCGCCCTGGGATCGAAGACCCGTGCGCGCGAGGCAGCAGACCGGGCCGGCATCCCACGAACTCCGGGCTCTACCAAGGGCCTGACTTCTCTTGATGAGGCCTTCGCCGTGGCGACAGCCATCGGCTACCCCGTAATGTTGAAGGCGGCGGCCGGAGGTGGCGGTAAGGGTATGCGGAGCGTGGCCACTTCAGGAGAGCTCTCCGCGGCCTACTACAACGCGCAAAGTGAAGCGGAGCGCGCCTTCGGTTCCGGTGAAGTGTATCTCGAGAAGCTGATCTCGAGACCGCGTCACATCGAAATTCAGGTGCTCGCCGATGAACATGGCCACTGTCTTTATCTGGGCGAGCGCGAATGCTCGGTCCAACGACGCCACCAGAAGGTGATTGAGGAAGCCCCCTCTGCGATTGTGGACGACGCAATGAGGCGCCGGATGGGAGAAGCCGCCGTCTGCTTAGCTCTGAGTGCCGGATATACGAATGCGGGCACGGTCGAGTTTCTGGTCGATGAAGAACGAAATTTCTACTTCCTCGAAATGAACACACGTCTCCAGGTGGAGCATCCGGTCACGGAATTGGTCACCGGCCTGGATCTCGTCCATCTTCAAATCCTCGTCGCGCAGGGTCTCCCTTTGCCCCTGAGTCAAGAGGATGTGACGTTGCGAGGACACGCCATCGAGTGCCGCATCTACGCCGAGGACCCCGAAAATAATTTCTTCCCCTCTCCAGGCCGGATCACGCGACTCGTACAGCCTGCGGGACCTGGCATTCGCGAGGATTCCGGTATCTACGAAGGCTGGGTTGTCCCCATGGACTACGATCCCATGCTTTCCAAATTGATCGCCTACGCTCCATCGCGTGAGCTGGCGATCGCCCGTATGCGATGCGCGCTAAACGAGTATTGCATTGGGGGCATCCGAACGAACCTACAGCTCTTCGAGCGTATTCTGCGCGATCCGGCTTTCGTTCGTGCGGAGATCGATACTGGTTATCTCGATCGCTTACTGGCCGGCGAGGCGCAGGCTCGGGAGAAGCAAACCCCGGTCATTGATCAAGTGCCTGGGAAGAACGGCAGCGGAGCCGCCGAACTTCGGTCTGCCGCACCGGGCGAAGCAGCCGCGATTGCCGCAATCGCGTACTTTGAGCTTCTCCGCGCGCAAGGGGTTCCGCACTTTGCGCGATCAGATCGAAGCCCTGAAACCAATGGCCGTAGCCCGTATACCGACCCGGCGCCGCCAAACCGGTGGAAAATGCGCGCCCGCTCCGAGGGGCTCTCATGATCCTCCATATCGCCGTCGGCGGCCACTTGCGAAAGGTGAGCTTCGAACGCGGGCGCGACGACGGGAGTTTCGTTTGCGAGATCGATGGCAAGCGTCTGGCAGGCTCCGTGCGCCTGCTCGAGCCAGGGATTCTCTCTCTGCTTGTCGGCGCAGAGTCCTACCGGTGCGTACTCGACGCTGGTGAAGAGCCGGCTATTTATATCGACGGCCGCCGCTACAGTTTCCAAGTCGAAGATCCAAGATCGCTGAAAGCCAGGCTAATCCATGCTGCTGGCGGAAGCGGCCCGCGACCGGTCAAGGCTCCGATGCCTGGCCGCGTGGTGCGCATCTTGGCCGAAGAAGGAGCCGAGGTTGAAGCCCGCCAAGGCATTCTGGTGATTGAGGCAATGAAGATGCAGAACGAGCTTAAGGCTCCAAGGGCTGGAAGAGTTGCCAAATTGCGCGCCGTCGTAGGGGCCACGGTGAACGCGGGCGAAGTCCTGGCAGTGATCGAATGAAGACGGTGTAGGATAACGAATTGCCTAGGGGCCTCTTCGCCCTGATAGTGTTAACAGCCCCTGACTAGGACGTCACAGCCGCGGAATCGATTCTGCACGTGCTTCAGCGCGAGCCGTTCTTGAAGATCTCTTCAGCCAGATAGTTCACAATGTGCGACTGATCCCGCAGCATCTCGTAATAAGCGGCCTTCAGTAGCTGCGCACGGCCATCCCGCAGTTGTTGTCGAATATCCTGTTGCACGCGGGGATCGTTGAGCTGCCGCTGTCCCGCGGGTTCTCTTTCGAGCAGCTTGTAGATTGCATATTCCGACGGGGTCTTGGAGCCTGGTGGAGTCAGTGCGACCACGTCGCTCATCTGACCCGGCTTGAGTTTGGAGATCGCGGCGAATACGTTGGGATCGCTGTGCAACGCCGATTCCGGGATAAAACCCATATCGCCGCCATTGCTGGCGTCGTTCGGGCTCTCGGAGTAGTTGGCGGCAACGCTCGCGAAGTCGTCTCCACTCTGCAGCCGGCCGTGAAGCATTTCGATCTTCTTGCGGGCCTCCGTATCGTTGCTCGCCTTGCTATTTTGCAGATTCGCGCCCTCTTGCATTTTTGTGGGCTGAGTGGTCACGACAATTTCGGCGATGTGGTACTTGGGTTCAATGAAGTTGAACGCCGCTTTATTCGTGTTATAGAACTTATTGATATCGGCATCTGTGATGTCGATCCTGGAGAATATCTCTTTGTTGAGCAGCTTCTCCTGAGTCAACTGGACGCGGATCCGTTTGCGCAGATCATCAAGCGACATGTTGGAGGCTTTGAGCTTCTGATCGAATTCCTCCTGGGTGTAAGGAGCTTTCCATTCAGACAGCTTGGCGTCGACCTCTTCATCTGTGGCCACCAGGTGCAGCTTGGCCGCTCGCTGTTGCAGGATCTCGTCGTCGATCAACTGGCGCAAGATATTCAGGCGCGTGGCATCGGCCTGTCCTTGCGTCGGTTGTTGCTGCGGGTTACCCAGGTTGTCGCGATAGTAGCGATTTACCTCGGTGCGTAGTATCGGTTGGCCATTCACCGTAGCCGCTACGTTAGGGCCATAGGTTTTATTGCAACCAGCTACAAATATGCCGCCGATCAGGCACAGACTCGTCCAAGCTGCGATTCCTTGAAGTGTCTGGGGTTTTCTTAACATCGCTGGTGGGGAAAGTAAGCCGTCACGTAAGGATGCTTGCAACAGTCGTTCTCCTCAAAGGCTCGCTCGAACCCAAACCATACCCTATTTGCCTTGCGGCTGTGCCGGTTGTGTGGATTCCACTTTGTTCGCACCGGTATTTGTCTCCACAGCCGGCGGTTGTATCCCCGCCGACTTGAGCGCCCGGTCGATTGCGATCCAAAGCAACTTCGCAGGCAGCACACCCGAGATCCGCTCTCCATTGATGAAGATTGTGGGCGTGCCGTTCACACCCAAAGCATCTCCTTGTTTCATCGATGCGAGCACCGCGGATTTGTCCTGCTTTGCCATGCAGCCGTTCAACTTCGTTAGATCAAGATTGGATCGCTGTCCTTCTTCCCGCGCGACCTTGTCGAGAGTATCGAAGGACTGTTTCGGATCGTGCGAGGTTCCTGAGATTTCGCTTGCATGCGAGTGCACGTAATCCACGTAGTTCCAATAGGCGGGTCCGCTTTGATCAGCCAGACAGGTCGCCGTGATCGCCGAATGCATCGCCCACGGATGAATTTCCACGAGAGGGTAATCTTTGTAAACGAACTTGACAAGGTTCTTATACCGATCTGCGGTCTCAGGAAACAGTTGGGCGTGCATCTGGGCGCAATATGGACACTCCAGATCATCGAAGTTCACTATGGTGACCTTGGCGTTCGCGGGCCCCCGAACAGGACGCCCTTCGGTGGTGATCATCTCGGCCGGACTATGACTGATGTCAAACTTCTCCATGCGTGCGATCGTGTTGCCGTCGTTTGAAAGCAAGAAATTCACGGTAGTCGGCTGACCTTTACCCGCGAACGTAATCGGTAAATTCTCGTATCCAGGAAAGTCGCTCTTGCTCACCGTGCCGATCGCGACAGACACATCGGGCGGAACCTCGAACTGCGAACGCACCAATACCTCAATTCTCCGATTGAGCTGAGGGTTCATGGGAGCAGGAAGGGGGGCGGTGGTGTTCTGAGCCGTGCAGCCCGCGGCGAGAAGCACCACCAGCAAGCAGGCGAAGGTTCGAGTCAAATACAAGAAAGCCGCCTTTCGCTCATGAGTTTCATTAGACCGTTTTCCCGGTACCGTGTCCAGAGGTGCTGGAGGCGCGGTAGAGCGGGGCTTCGCTATAAAAACTAGGGATGTGAAACAACTCCAAGCTTCTGGCTTGTATGCTTTCGGTTCGCGATTCAGGTTCTCGGCGTGGAGAGCTGAAGGCAACAGACTCCAAGTCAGCTCTCCCACCCTGCGGCAAACGCGTTGACCTGCCGGCGGTCTAATTTTCTGCTGAGGTGCCCGCCTCGTTGATTCGCCGCCGTGGTCCTCTCTAGAAAATCTGTTCCGAGTGCTTGAGATTCCCAGCAGCTCCCACACCGGCCAGGGTAAAGCTGAAGCTGTATTGGTTTTCGTTCCGCACGGAGCCCAGGGCCAACCGGCGATACTCGATGCTCAGGCCGCAGCAGTCCAAGTTGTAGGCAGCCTGTACGCCACCGTACTGAAGCAAATTCTCGACAAAATCGTAGCCCGCATTCGCCGCAGCGCTCATGCCATGGTGGGATGGGTTGCCGAACCCTGCTAATAGACGAAGCAGACTATACTTTGTTACCTGATTGTTGCCGTTCAGTGTCTGAAGCGTGGAGTATCCAAAGCTGGAAAAGATGCCGCTCCGGCGGTAGTCGGCGAAAATATTGCTCGCGTTGACCCGCCCGGCCTTGCTGTCGTAATCGGCATCCCACTCCAGGTCCGTATGCCGGCTCGACCGGATCTTCAGCCGCGAAATAATCGGAGAGTAATTTCGCGGACTCTCAAGAAACGCGACTCCTGTCAGATCCAAGGTCGTATCCAGCACATTTCGCTGCCCCGGGAGGACCGCACCTCCAAACGTCCGGTCGAAGAAATATTTAGCTCCCACAGTCCAGGTGACCCATTCACTGGTTTCTCCTCCGCATTCCCTATAGGTTGCGGGTACATAGACGATTCCGCTGAGAGCAGCCGGGAGGTCAGGGTTCTTGCAAGGCAGTGGATGAAGATGCTTGAGAAAGAGTCTTTGGGTGAGCGCGTAATCGAGCTCATTCGTATCGCTGGCCACATCGTTTGCGTCGAAACGAGGAATCGAGGAGAAGTTATCAATACCTCCGACGAACCGGTATTGCACGTAGGGCTCGATAACATGCCGTAGCTCGCTGCCGAAGGCTCGTTCCATCCAGGGAACCCTGAAGTCGCGAATCAGGATAGGCGGCCGCAGCTCAAAACTAGCCTCCAAATCCTTGCGGTTCACACCGGCTTGGCTATTCGTGAGTGTGGCGAGAGTCTGAACTTGGCCTTGCGTGTAGTAGGTATCGCGCGCACCCACCTCAGGCCGGAAGTTCCAACCTGCCAGATGAAGCGGTAGCGCGACATGAGGAGAGAAGTCGAATCTGCCTAGGCTGCCAGTAGAGAAGCCAGGCTGACTTCGGTTCAGGCCTGCGAGCGAACCGTCGAAACCCCACACGGCCGGTCCGCCCTCAAAATGCCGTTCCAGCGTATCGAGGTCCAGAGTAGGGAGATGTTGAATTCGGATTTGCGGCGTGTAGTACGTGTTGCCGACCTGAGTGATGCCTTGGAAATTTTGATATCTGTCAAAGCGAGCGCTTTCCGAGAATCCGTTGTCGTTGTGCGTGATGAATGCGGATGAAGTCACCTCGGATGCAACAGCAAGCGAGAACGATTCCGCGAATGCCTCTCGGTAGACGTAAGAGCTCAGATATTCCCCAGTGGCAATCGCGCGGGTGTGTGAGTCCGGGTCAAAATCGTGGCGTCCGTTGAAGATGATGTCCTGGCCGCCTTGGTTAAGGAAATTCGGCGGCAATCCACCATCGAAAAGCGCAGTGAAACGGAAGCTGCCAAAATCCTCGCCCTGTCCGTGGTAGCGGAATTCACCTCTGGGAGACCAGCCGCGTTTGGAGAAGTATTCAGTGCCAAAGGTGGCGTCCGCACTGCGATTGATCTTCCAATACATCAAGTCGCCGACAATGACCCCGGCGGTATTTGAGTTGCTGATGATTGGGATCAGAATACCGGTCTGCCGCGATTCCGTATCCACGGGGTGCGTCGCGTAGGGCAAGTAGAGAATCGGGAAGCCGAGCAGCTTGAAGACCGAGTTCTTCGCGCGTGCTTCCCCGTCCCGAACGTCGATGTTCGAGGCAAAGATGCGCCAATCGGGCCGGGGCAATCTACAGGAGGTCATCGTGCCACCAATCACGCGGTATTGCAGCGGCCCATCCTTGATCACGACCCGCCCAGTGAAGATGAACGGGTTCGCGGTCGTATAGACGAGGCTTCGCTTGTTCCGAGACCTTCGAGTGCCCACGCTGCCGATCACACTGTAGAACTGGCCCGTATTCAGATCGAGATTCACGATACCGTGGTCGGCGGTGATAAGTTCATCGTCGGGACCGCCCTCGAGCTCAACGTGACCCGATGCGTCGGCGTTGCTGGAGTCCCGATCGAACACAATTTTGTCAGCACGCAGGATGTAGTCCTTGTAGTCGATGCGGACTTCCCCACTCAACGTGTAGACATTGCCATGCTTCTCCATCTGGTCGTATTCCAAGTGCACAGGAACCCCCGTCGGCGGCGCAGCGATGACCTCAGCGATTGGATACCCGGGAGCGTCCGGAAGTGAGTCATCGGAAGATGACGTCGCGCCTGCTTCTGCATGGACTGCGGCCTTGGCTTCGGAAGAGACCGGCTCCCCTTCAGGTGCAAGAGGAAACTGCTTGGTCAATGCCTGCGGCCAAAGGTTCAGATGACAGAGCAGTAACACCGTGATAAACAAAAAGGTGTGGACTCTCATTACCGGGGGCGAAGTTAGAATAACAAATCGCCCACGTGTGAAGCTCTAGTCCACGTCGTCGCTCTGGCCACCGAAAACCCGTTCCCCCGCCACTCGAATGGAGAGATCCAATCGAGCCACGAGACGTGTATTCGCCTCCTGCAAAACTATGTCGCCGAAAAGATTCACCTGTACAGACGCACATAACTTTCGTCCCGGCCTCTTCTCTTTCCGGCGAAAGAGTCGCTACATAGCCACAGTGAGGAAAAAGCATTGAGCCCTTCGTCATCCAAATTAGATATCAACCTTGCGCCGCGCCCCGACCTGGAGAATGTTCCAGCATGGAAACACGAGTTGAACGAGCGCCTTCAGGCTACGCGCGCACGCCGCACGCGGAGAGTACCGGAGCAAGACTCGCTACCGATGCTCGAACATTTCGATAAGAACGAGTCGCGTGCCTCCCGTCTCGCGGCCAAAGTGGCTGAACGATATGCCAACGCGCCGTCCTATAGCGAGATCCTCGCGGCTGAGGCGCGCGCCGCGGCTGAGGTCGCAGAAGCTGCTGCGGCGGCGGCACGCCAAGCATCCGATGCCGCGCAAGCGCTGCTCGCGGGACTTGAAGCTCCCGGGCAGATGCGGCGCGACGCCGCCGCTGCCTCTGCACAAACGCAAGCAGTGAGCCGGCCGGAAATTGCCAGTACTCCACAGTCAAGCAGCGAGTCGGAACGCACTCCCAGCCTCAGCCCTGGTCGCACCTGCGAGAGCGCAGCTCATGAGCCGCAGCATCCCACATCGGCCGCAGCGTGGGAAGGCGTCCCGTCTTCGCCAGCGTGCATCGCTTTCGACCCGGTTCAAGAGGCAATCGTTTCACCAGCGCAGCCATTACCTGTCAACCTCATCGAGTTTCCACGCCAGCTCGTCGCGCCGCGTAAGGCACGTCCCCGTCTCGAAGAAGGTCCGCTGCGGGAGTCGTTGGATGAGAATGGAAGCGATCAGCTACGAATCTTCGAAGCGGAGACTGCCAACATCGCGACGACCATCGCCGTAAAGACTGCAGTGCCGGAATGGACCTCTATCCGCTTGGAAGCGAAGTCTCCATCGATGCTGGTGGACGACAAAGATTCATCATCGCTGCAGTTTCCGCTGAAAACCGCACCGCTGGAAGACCGCCTGATGGCAGGGATTGTCGACGCTGCTCTTGTTTTTCTTGCGTTCGTTCTTTTTGTTCTTGTCTTCGTGTCATGCACTGCCCATCCACCCATGGGCAAAGCCGCACTGCTCTCCGCTGGCCTAGTGCTGGGCGGTCTATTCCTGGCCTATCAATATCTCTTCTTCCGCTTCACCGAAGGCACTCCGGGGATGCGCTACGCAAAGATCGCGTTATGCACGTTTGAAGATGAGAACCCGACACGCAAGGCGATGCGGCGCCGGATTCCATTTCTTCTGCTTTCCGCTGCGCCCCTCGGGCTCGGATTTGCTTGGGCGTGGTTTGATGCCGACCGGCTGGGCTGGCACGATCGCATCACACGGATGTATCAACGCAGCTATCGTTGAGAAGAACCGTGAGAAGAACGGTCCTCAGTTGCTGTGAACAGTTCTCGGCAATCATTGCCAGACGGTGCGTCTGCAGGCCTGCGGGCCGAAAACGGCGGATTAACTGGGTTCAAACAGGGCCGTTGCTGCAGATCCTATCACGCCAAGGTCGTCACTGAGCGGAACGACCTGAAGCGTATAACTCTGCAGCGGGCTCATCTTAACCATTTGCCACAGATATTCCTTTAGAAGATTCAGATCCAGAAACCGAACATTGTTGCCCGTAAAGTAAAAGCGGCCCGGCCCATCCAAATGAATAGAGGTGGCTGTGGCCGCGCTGAGGGCGCGATGCCAAAGCTCAACAAAATCCAAGCAGCGGGATTCGCCCTTCTTGGCCATGGCGAAAACTTCTTCCGGTTCCATATCGAGGAAGCGCAAGCGCATCGCCCGGTGCCCCATGATGCCCTCGAGGTGCCCCTTCCCGCCGCATCCGCAAAAGCCTTCTTTGGGGTCGAGGCTGACCACCGTATGACCGCCCTCCCACACTCCTTCACGGTAAGGATAGCGGCCGAACCCGATGCCGTTGCCTATCGTCCATACGCGAACCACCCGGTCCAGGTGACCCTCTGTTGCTGCGAGCCCGGCGGCCACTGCGTCCGCGTCGTTGAGAACCTTTACCGGCGCATCGATTCCATGAGCTGCAAACGCCGCCTTGAGCGAGGCTGCCATATTCGCGCCTTTCAGCTGGGGCAGGTTCGGTGAATCCGCCACCGCCCCGCCGCGGATGATACCCGGCATCGCAACGCCTATGGCTTCGACTTTCGTTTCCGGCTTGAGAGCCGCCACCTGCTTGCCGATCCGTTCGCAAAGGCTATCGACAGGAAGATCCAACAACGCCTCATGCTCGTCTGGATCCTCAGGGAAGAAGTTGAGAGATCCTGGAAGCGCGTGATCCTCCACCAATCCGGCAACGATCCGTGAGGTCATCACAACGCCAATGGTCTTGCCCATAAGCCCTTCTTTCACTCCGTGAGCCGGGAAAGCCGGTTCATGCCGTTAAAGGCAGCGGCTTTGTAACACTCAGCCAGCGTAGGGTAATTGAAAACCGTATCGATGAAGTAGTCTACAGTGCCGCCAAGCGACATGACCGCCTGCCCGATATGCAAGAGCTCGCTCGCACCCTCACCGATGATATGCACTCCGAGGATATGCTTGGTTTCCCGATGAAAGACGATCTTCAGGCGGCCCGTGGTGTCGCCGCGAATCTGTCCGCGAGCGATCTCCCGATAAAACGCAACTCCGACCTCATACGGCACGTCCTCATCGGTAAGCTGCTCCTCCGTCTTGCCAATGAACGATATCTCGGGAATCGTATAGATCCCGTACGGATAGTAGCTCGGATTCGAGATCAGGTTCGGGTTGTCGAAGGCGCGCGCCACTGCAATGCGGCCTTGCTCCATTGACACAGAAGCCAGACTGGGGAAACCGATCACGTCACCCACGGCAAAGATGTTCGGAGTTTTGGTCCGGAAATCTTTGTCGACCGGAATGCGGCCGCGGGAATCGGCCTCGATGCCAGCGGCGGCTAAGTTGAGCTCATCCACATTGCCGGTGCGGCCCACGGCGTACAGGAGTGCGTCGCCGGAGATGCGCTTCTTGCTTTCCAAATTCGCGACGACGCCGCCTTCCGGAAGCTCTTCCACACTCTCCACTTCCTCGGCGAGCCGCATGGTCACGCGGCTGTCACGAAGATGATAGCTAAGCGCCTCCACGATTTCCTGGTCTGCAAATTCGAGTAACTTCGGCCGTTTCTCGACGAGAATCACCCGGACACCCAGCGTAGCGAACATGCACGTATATTCGACGCCGATTACGCCCCCGCCGACAACCAGCAGTGTCTTCGGCAAGTTCGGCAGATCGAGGATCTGGTCGCTGTTCACGATATTCCGGCCATTGATGGGCACTTTGGGGGAGTTGGCCGGCTTGGTCCCCGTGGCGATGATGATGGACTTCGCTTCGAAGGTTGTCGCGGTTGCCTCATTGGTGACCCTGACATGTGTGGGGTCTTCAAAGCTCGCGATACCCGAGAGGACGTCAATGCCATTGCGCGACAGTTGCGCCTCTGTCACGTCAATTTCAGTCTTGATCACGTGTTGCACGCGGAAGGCAAGATCGGCCATGGTGATCTTTTCCTTCACGCGGTAGTTCATCCCATAGATCGAGCGGTAGTTGTATCCCGAGAGGTGCAGGACAGCTTCGCGCATCGTCTTCGAGGGAATCGTTCCAGTGTTGATGCAAGCGCCGCCCACCGAATGCATCCTTTCGACGACAGCAACACGCTTGCCCAGCTTAGTGGCATAGATGGCGGCGCGATGTCCCGCCGGGCCCGAACCGATGATGATCAGATCGTATGTCTTCATGCGTGATGGAAACCGTACCGGAAGCAGTTGCGTGAGACGTGAATTTCCGGTCTTATCCAATCTTACAGTTCCCCCGGAGGCCGCGGAAATCTCGACTCCAGGATGTTCTAGATCCAGATGTTCTAGACTTCCTTGTGAAATGCAGCTCTGTGCGATCACGGACCGGAAACACCTCACTGCGGCAACCGGGGCAGAAGCGGTACTGCAGCGCGAGCTTCGAGGCTTAATCTCCGGTTGGATCCAGGGCGGCGTAGATTTCATCCAGATTCGCGAAAAAGATCTTGGCCTCGCCGCGCTCTGCTCGCTGACGAACCAGATTCTCTCCGGACTCGATCGGCATCGATCCAAGGTCTTGGTGAACCTGCCTCCTCGTGCGGAGTGGATCCGAGCGCTGGCTCCGATTGCCGATGGCATCCACATTCCAGGTAGGTTGAAATCGGGATCTGTGGCACTGGCGCGGGAGATCTTCCGGAGAGCGGGCCGCGCCGCCATCCTAAGCGCCTCATGCCACAGCCTTGAAGACGTCCTCTCAGCCAAGACTGAGCAGGTGGATTTCGTACTCTTCGCCCCGGTCTTTGGAAAAATCTTAAGAGAGGAGGTACTGGGGCAAAATTCGGCTGCGGGAACAGCCACCCTGAAAAAGTCATGGCGGAGCGCCCCTCCAGGAAGTCTCGTCAACGGCTCGGCTGGGGTGGGCGACTTGAAAGGTCAGGGTCTCGACGCCTTGCGAGCGGCTTGCCGTGCTGCTGGCGAGATGCCGGTCTTCGCGCTTGGCGGCGTCACCACCGAGAATGCGTCAGCGTGTCTCGCAGCCGGCGCCACTGGCGTGTCCGGCATCCGGCTTTTCGCCGAAGGCACTTGGCGTCGTCTCGCGCGGACCGGGAGCAATATATAGTTAAAAAAGTCCCTGTGTCAGGTGTGTGTATTGAAAAAGTCGATGAGGTTTCTAAGATCAGCCCAAATCCGGTTTTCTTTCATTCTTTTTGGTTCGCTCTTCCTCCTCCCCGCCCTCTTAGCACCCGCACTCGCCGTTGCGCAGGACCAGAGTTCCCCTTCAAATGAGCCGGGACCCCAGCCTCCGTGGAAGTACGACGGAGCACTCAGTGCTTTTTATCAAGTCACCGGCGCCTCCAATGGGAACTTCATCCGTGAGGATACGACCGAATCCATCGGCGGACTGGGGAGCTTCCGCCGGCCTTACAGGCCTTGGTTTGGCTACGAGTTGAGCTATGGCTTTACTCGCTATTCCGAGTCGTACAACAAAGGTGTTGCTCGGGTGCAGGACAACGTTCACGAGTTCACTGCTGCCTATTTGCTTCAGGCGCCATTGTTCCACGGGGTCGCCCCCTTCGTCACGATTGGTACCGGCATGGTGATCTTTGCTCCTACGTCGACTGGGGGAGGCGGGAGATCATCACAAGTGCTCCCGGTTTTCGTCTATTCTCTAGGCCTCAATCGTCCTTTGTTGTCCGATCGGCTTGGAATTCGTTTGCAATACCGTTCGTTGAGATACAAGACGCCGAGTTTCAATAATGTTCTACTCGATGCCCATACCCTGCGGACCACCATGGAACCGAGTATCGGCATCTATTATCGCTTTTAGGCGGTTTTTTTTTGATTCTTATGCTTCACCGGGCCTCGAGAAGATCGGCTGCTTTTCTGACGAAAGAGCTCTGTGCAACAAGGCAGCTCCGGTGTGCACATTTAGGAAATCCGCTCGATCTCTCGAAGTGAGGTTCTACCATGTTCGTTAGCTTGCTCGAACTCGAAAGAGAGCCGCTTGATTTCGATCTGACGGTGCAGAGTGGCGCAATTGACTATGGGAGTGGAATTCGCCAGCTCGGGGGAATGGCCGTCGATGGACGGGCCGAACTGATCGAGGAACACCGCGGGCCGCGCCAGGTGATCCAGGACATCCGTCTCCGCGCTGACTTCAACGGGAAATTCGAGGTCTCATGCGCGCGCTGCCTGGAACCGGTAGAGCACGCTATCGAAGACCACGTGGACTTAATCTATCGCCCACTGGGTGCCGATGCAGGCACCCCGGACCATGCTATCTCGACCTCCGACACGGAAATCGGGTACTATCAAGGCAGCGGTCTTGCGTTGGAAGATGTGCTTCGGGAACAAGTGTTGCTTTCCCTTCCTGCGAGAACGCTTTGCCGTCAAGATTGCAAAGGACTTTGCCCTGGCTGCGGACGAAATCTCAATGCAGAAGCTTGCATTTGTGAAGGCGTCCCTGTCGATCCGCGGTGGTCATCCCTCTCGGATTTTCGCGGCAGGATGAAAACATAAAGTTTGTAGAGCGTTTCTCGTCTGCCGCCGCCTTACGGCGAATGACCAAGGCGAGCTGGAGCTATCGAGCAAGCGCGTGAAAGGATCTTGCTATGCCCAATCCAAAGCGGCGCCATTCCAAGGCCCGCACCTCCAAGCGTCGCGCCCATGATGCGCTGACACGCATTGTTACCTCAGAGTGTCCCAACTGCCACGAACGGAAATTGCCTCATAGGGCCTGCCCCAAATGCGGCACATACAAAGGTCGCGACGTTTTCGAAGGCAAGGAAGCTTAATTCCTTCCGTGCCCATGCTGACGGACATAGCGCTCGACGCGATGGGTTCGGATCGTTCTCCCGAACCGGAGATCAAAGGCGCCATTCATGCCTGCCGGAACCTGCCTGTTCGCATTCACCTGGTCGGTCCTGAGGCCCGCCTGAGGGCGGCTCTGCGTGAGGCCGCGGATGGCGCGAATTTGCCCATCACGATCGTTCCCGCGAAGGAATGGATCAGTATGGACGAGAAGGCTGCCGCCGCGATCCGCAAGAAGCCGGAGAGCAGCATGCGGGTTGGCCTTCGTCTGGTAAAGGAAAAGCACGCTGCCGGGTTTATCACCGCGGGCAATACTGGAGCCGCGATGGCTTTGGCCAAAATGGTGCTTGGGGCTTTGCCCGGAGTGGACCGTCCCGCGCTGGGTGCGACGTTGCCTACCTCAACCGGTTCGCCCTGCGTGTTGCTCGACGTCGGCGCGAATGTCGACTGCAAACCGCACAACCTCCAACAGTTTGCCGTGATGGGTGAGATGTACGCGCGAAGTGTGCTTAAAATCGCGCGTCCCCGGGTCGGCCTGCTCTCGATCGGCGAGGAGGAAAGCAAAGGCAACGACCTCACCCGCGAAGCCGCGGTTCTGCTCAAGCAGCTTCCGCTCAACTTCATCGGCAACGTCGAAGGGCGCGATATCTACAATGGAAATGCCGATGTGGTGGTCTGCGATGGTTTCGTGGGCAACGTTGCACTGAAGACCTCCGAAGGTTTAGCGCGTCTCGTTCGTGATCTGCTCCGCCAATCTCTGAATTCCACGGTCACCGCTCAGGTGGGTGCTCTGCTTTCGCGCAAGGCCTTTAACGATTTCAAGAAACGCTTGGACTACTCCGAATACGGCGGCGCGCCGCTCTTGGGTGTACGCGGCGTTTGTATTGTCAATCATGGGTCCTCAAATGATCGCGCGATCTACAACGGCATCCGCGTTACTGCGGAGTTCGTGCAAGCTGGTATCAATGAGCGGCTCGAGCGCGAATTCTCCTATCCAAGACCTGCCCGCCCTCTGCCGCAGACCGGAGTACGCCTGCCCATTCAGTAGGCAAGTTCAATGAGTAAGACAGCCTTTCTTTTTCCCGGTCAAGGGTCGCAAACCGTTGGTATGGGCTGCGACCTCAGTCAGACCTTCTCCATTGCCAAACGGACCTTTGAGGAAGCGGATGATGCGCTGGGCTTTAGCCTGTCCACGCTCTGTTTCTCTGGACCGGAAGAACAGCTTCGCCTAACCGAATATACCCAGCCTGCGATTTTTACTTCGTCGATTGCGGCCTACCGTGTTCTTGCCGAGCGCAGCGTGACGCCAGATTATGCCGCCGGGCATTCTCTAGGGGAATACTCCGCCAACGCTGCGGCGGGGGTTATCGAGTTTGCGGATGCGGTGCGCGCGGTGCGCCGGCGAGGCCAATTCATGCAGCAGGCAGTCGCAACCGGGCACGGAGCAATGGCGGCTGTTTTGGGCATGCCGCTCGATGCGGTGCTCCAGGTTTGCCGCGATGCTGCCGAGCAGGCAGGCGCAGTAGTGGAGGCCGCCAACATGAACTCTCCGGAGCAGACGGTGATCTCCGGAGCCCCCGCTGCAGTCGAGCGCGCGATTGCGCTCGCTCGGGAGCGCGGTGCGAAACGCGCCGTGATGCTGCACGTTTCTGCTCCCTTTCATTGTGCTCTCATGCAGCCTGCAGAGGAGGCACTGCGTCCGGTGCTCGAGGCCATTCCGTTTGCGAATCCGCGGTTCCCCGTAGTCGTTAATGTCGATGCAGTCCCGGTTACGAATGGCGACGCGCTCCGTGACGCGCTCATCCGCCAGGTCACAGGCGCGGTCCGCTGGACGGAATCCGTCCAATGGCTGATCGGCGCCGGGGTCACGACCTTTGTCGAAGTCGGACCAGGGAAGGTGCTCACCGGGCTGTTGCGGCAGATCGATCGTAACCAGAAGGGCCTCCACGTCGAGGACTCTGTCAGTCTCGACAGAATGCTCGGCGCGGTCTCACTCTAGGGCCTGTTAAAGCCGTGAGCACCGCCTTCCGATCTTGGGAAAACAAGAGATGACGACCTAGCCACGCCTGGCTTGATTTCGGCGTGCTGTTTGACCTTCGTGGCCCTTCTCCATCTAAGCCCGTCGATGATCCCCTTTAAGGAAAGGTCTGGAGCTGCCGAGGAATCAGATTGCGCCCGCCCATTACCGACTCAGGAGCTGAGGTCAGTCAATGCTAGGTGTTCTTCGTAGCATCCTCGCGTCGTCGAAGATTTCCCGCTTCAGCCGGAGCCCCTTCGCTCACGAGATGGTGATTTCTCATCAATTGAGTTTTGATGTGCATCCAATCTTCAGGGAAGATTAAGGCAATCCGGTGATACTGATGGAAGTAGAAGGGACGCCGGTACAAGGTGCGGGTGCTTGTATTGAAGATGAGCCCAATATGGATCTGCTGGAAATTGCCGTTGCCGGCAGTGTCGTTCCGCTGATGCCGATTTCTCACCTAAACAATTGAATTTGGAATTCTCGGGATAGCTCCCATAACTCAGAGTAACTTCAATCGACTTAGCGTTCCTATCGCTTTCTTGGACACGACTATGGCAGGAATTGGAACTTGGATGAGAAGGAAACTGGTAAAACAACTTACTTTGGCATTCGCGACTGCACTCATCGGTCTGTTCATGCTTTCGCCCAGTGCGTTGCATGCTGCCGGTATGTCTCCCCTGACACAACTCGGATCTACACCGCTGCCAGAAGTTACGGGTGGCGACTTCGATCACTTCGCCGTAGACCTGCGCCACAATCGGCTGTACGTGGCTGCCGAAGTCTATGCTTCGATCGAAGTCTTTGATCTAAAGACAGGCAAACATCTGCTCAGTGCCCGCGGCGTCGTGAAGTCGCCGCGCAAAATCGTCTTCCTTGAAGATCAAAACCAGCTTCTGGTGGCTGATGCGGGCAATGCATCCTGCGAGTTCTTGGATGGAACCGATCTCCACCTGATCAAGAGTGTCGCTCTCGACCCCGGGCCCGACGCCGGTGTCTATGTTCCGCAATCGCGCATATTTTATGTAGGCAACGGCGGACGCGCCGCGAAGACTGACTTTTCCTATGTCAGCATGGTATCTGTGGACAAGCAGCAGGTGATAGGTCGTATTCGTGTGGAAGCCACGACCCTGAAAACGTTGGTGATGGATCCGAAGACGGAGAAGCTCTATGTGACCATGCGCGATAAAAACCAGGTGGGTGTTGTGAACCTTGAGAAGAAAGAGGTCGAGCAAACATGGTCTTCACCGGAATTGCATGTGGACTCAGCCATGGCCTATGACCCCATTCACAAGCGCGTCTTTGTGGGCGACCGCAATCCGGGTAAGCTGGTTGTATTGGACGCCGCCAATGGGCACGTGATTCAAACACTGGACATCGGCAATGTCTCAGACGATATGACCTATGACTCCGCTCACCATCGTATCTATGTCTCTAGTGCGGATGGTGTGGACGTCGTCGCACAGGATTCACCAGATCACTATCATGTAGTTCAGCATGTCGATACGTTTGGCGGGAAGACATCCATCTATGTGCCGTCCATCGGACGCTTCTTTGTGGTTCACACCAAGGGAGATCAGGCGAAAGAGGCCGGCCTGCAGGTATTCAAGGTGAATTAGCTGCTTTGTGGGACTCCCCCCAAATTTCCAGATAAAATCCGGTTCCGCCTTTGATTGGTTCTCGGACCCGCCAAGTCATCTAAGCAGATGAGTGTCCCAACCGCGAGGACTCCCAAGGACGCGGAAGGCATACAAAAACCGTCACTCTCTGCATGGAGGATAGGATCACACGTCCTTTGACCGTTGGATGCCAACGGACACTTGTTTGTTGACCGAAGGTGTCCAATGGAGTATAGCAAGAGATGTGCTAAGGGTGGTTGAAACGCCCACCTATCTCAGCAAGGCTCAAGGCCTTTTCGACCGGTCTGAGATGGAGGAAGTCGTCAACACCGTGGCGAAAGATCCGGAATGCGGCGAGCTGATGCAGGGCACCGGGGGCTTTCGCAAATTCCGCGTTGGCAGGGGTGCAAAGGGGAAGCGCGGCGGCGCTCGCGTCGTCTACATCTACCGCAGCGACCGCTTCCGGTTTTCCTGATAACGGTTTTCCCTAAGAACGAAAAGGAGAACCTCAGCAAGGCCGAGCGGAATGCCCTCAAGAAACGCGCCGATGAAATGCTTGACAAGTACAGGAGTAAATCATGGCGAACCTTTTGAATGACCTGATGACCGGACTCGATGAGGTCGAGTCTTTTCTCGAAGGCAACAAGGCAGACTTCAGGGTTCATGTCCCCGCCGAGGTGAACGTCAAGAAAATCCGCTACCGACTGCGCATGACGCAGGCTAAGTTTTCCGACGCCTTCGGCTTCAGCCTCGATGCAGTGAAGCATTGGGAGGGAGGTCGCCGCACGCCTGAAGCGTCTGCACGCGCATACCTCACCGTTATCGCCAAGAACCCGACCGCGGTGATCGCAGCGCTGGCCAATCCCTCGAAGGGCAAGACTACTGCGAAGCGCGCAACTGCCACCAAGAGAGGGAGTGGGTCACGAAAGCGCGCTTCTCTTCTTACGGCGCGCGCTGGCGTCTAAAAGCGAATGCAACGGGTCTATCTCTCGGCGTCGAGCGGCCTAGGCCTCGCCTGCAAAGTAGATGTTGATCCGATCGCCCAGTGAGCCGGGCCGTAGAGGAATGACTATCAGAGCTAACTAGCCGTAGACTATCTCCTCGAAGACACGATTTCAGGTGCCAGACCGTGAGCTGTTCTTCAAAGGCCGATTCACTCTTCGAGTCAATCATGGGTGTTGAACGAAAATGAGACGTCCCTGAACACCTGGCCGACAGCTCTGCGAACGGGCGGAACGATGTATGGTGAGGCCTTCAGGAATGGGGCCGACTAGCTTTTCGAGCCTGGAGTTGGCGGCAAGAGGTGGACACTCTACTGGTGACCTCTCGCAGCAGCCGCGGAGACGCACACCGTTTTTATCTGCGGGATGGTTTCACTCAGGTTAAGGCTTCTCTCATTTTCGAGAAAAGCGCCCTTCGTAAGTTCTAGCCTTGGCGCTTAGCCTGACTTACGCAGTTAACTGCCTAAGTCGGGTTAGCTATCAGTTAACAACGGACATCGCGCCGGACTTCACTTGCCCTTCACTGAGAAGGATGCATGGTGGTTGGGCTTGGGGTGATGACCAATTCACGCTAGCCATCTTGAGTACCCTAACCTCTACTGAACAATAAGAGTGTAAGAGGTCTTCTGCTGAACTGATCCAGAATTTGCAACTACATTGAAGCTATAGGTCGTCGGCGTCACTGGCGAGGTTGAGCCGCCGCCACAACCTGCAATGCCGAAGCCAGCAAACGCCAAAATCAGACACAGGAAGGGCACCCCGCGGATACGATAGCGTCGATTTCGAGGTAAGAGAAAAATAAAACAACCGAAGAGGGTCGCGGCGATGAACACAGTCGGATGAGTATCGAAAGGCGCCACGGAAGTGGAAACAAGGCTCGAGGCGGTCGATAGGGTGAGGGTTATTGTACCTGGAGCAGCAGCAGTCACACTGACACTGGGCGGACTGAAGCTGCACGTTGCGCCGACTGGAAGTTCGGTACAGGTAAAAGAAACCTTGCCGTTGAAGCCGTTTAGAGCGTTAACGGTAAGAGGAAGAGTGGTAGAGGACCCACTGCTCACCGTGACGGTGGTGGTGCTGCCGCCGGAAGGTTGAAAGTCAAATGCGGAGAGAACTGCTTCGACAACCGAGCCGGTCGTTGGTTGATTGTACGCGTCCCCTACATAATTCGCCGTGATGGTCTGGTTTCCGACGGTTGGGAAAGAGGTGCTAAGCAGTGCTTTGCCGGTCGAGTCTAGGGCCGTAGTACCCAGCTGCGTGGAACCGCTCACAAAGACGACATTGCCAGTGGGGGTTGGAGCAGTGTTTGTGGCTGAAACCACCGCACTGAGAGTTATGGGCTGGCCAGCCACGACTGGATTCGGAGACGCTGTAAAGGCGATATTTGATGGAAAATTCGCAGCAGTTATCGCAGTCACTGAGGCGCTCGACGGCAGATTTGCCGCGTCGCCTGAATAGGTCAAAGTGATGTTCTGACTGCCTACTGTGCCGAATGTCTTGTTGATCGCTACCATGCCGCTTGCGTCGAGAGTGGCCGTCCCGAGAACGGTTCCGCCCTCAGCAAAAGTAAGAGTGCCCGTGGGAATTGGGCCAGGTGAGTGAACCTGAGCGCTAAGCTTAACGCTTTGTGTCGACAGCGCTGGGTTGGGTGCAGCGGCGGCGTTACTGATCGTTGTGGCGAACTTGTTGACCGTGATGTTGACTGCTGCGGAGGTGTTCGAGGCGAAATAGCTGTTGCCTGCATATTGAGCGGTTATGACGTGGATACCGGAAGCGAGCGTTGTAACGGGAGATAAAGCAGCGATTGCATTCCGCGAACCAAGCTGAATGACGCCGAAAGTGCTGTTCCCCTCACCGGAGTAGGTAAAAAGAAGGTCGGGAATTCCGTCGCCATTAAAATCAGCGATAAGTTCACTGACAGGACGGCCATGTGAGTTCCCGGGGTCGCCAAGACTCAGCAAGTTGGTTGTGGGCGTGAAGGTGAAATCACCGCCGCCCAAGTACGCGTAACCTCCGGCCTCGATGATATCCATCTTTCCGTTACCGTCAATATCTTCTGTCAGGATCTGAGCGGCGCCCTTATCTTGAGTGTGCGCCGGAGCAGCAAACGTTCCGTCTCCGTTTCCAGGATAGACATCAATCCCACCATCGTTAAGAAAAGCAATATCGGTTTTTCCACGGTTTGCAAAGTCCGCTGTCGTCACCCATGGCATGGTGCATCCGTAGTCAGGACATGTTGCGGAAAGAGTTGCAGAAGGTAGCGTAAATGCCCCGTTTCCTTGGTTGAGAAGCACCACTACTGCTTCACTGAACGAAATACTATTGCCGTTTCGAATGATGTTTTCAACGGTCACAGCGACATCCAAAACGCCATCTCCATTCAGATCTACCGGAAGAATCTGTTCGATGGATTGCTCGGACAGACTTGCAGTACTGACCGGGAAGCTACCGAGCGATGTAAAATTTCCATGACCGCCGTTCTGGAAGATCGTGATCGACGCATTGGGTGCGGAGTTTCCCAGGGTATCTTGAGTCTGATCCCCCAAAATGATATCTGGGGTTCCGGTGCCTCTGAGATCAGCGACTGCCACAGTGAACGGCTCGATGGTGATGCCAGTCGTCGAAGTCGGTGCCTGTATTCCCGGAGCCGCGACGCTGGCTTGAAACGTTCCGTCGCCGTTGCCGTAGCACACCTTTACAGTACCGACGTTGTTGCTGTTGAAGTTCAAAGTGAGAATGTCAATCTTGCCATCACCGTTGAAATCGATGAGTGCGACGCTGGCTCCCGTGCTACAAGTCGGAGACGACTTGGCGAGGAAGGTGCCATCGCCGTTATTCAGAAAGGCTTCTGCGCCCCCGAAGGGGGTGTAGCTGAGCAAATCAGGCTTGCCATCTCCGTTGAGGTCTGCCCACATGTTGCCTGTGTTGATTAGGCCAAGGTTTGACGAGCCAAAGTACTGGGCATAGATAATCGACTTCGGTGCGGTTACAGCAACGCTCGACAGGTTGGAACTTCCCAGGCCGGTAGATCCATCGAGGAAAGAGACACCTCCGCTGGGTATCGGGATCGTATTGTTCGGCCCCGACACCGTCGCGCTTATGGTGACGCCCTGACCTACAGATATTGTGGTCGGGGAGGCGGAGAGCGTAGTCGTCGAGGTCTGCTGGCCAAAAAGCTCGCAAGAGTAGAACGGCGCCGCGAAAAGAAGACTATACAGAACAAGGGGCCGTAGCGTAAGCATCATAAAACTCCAAGGCTAAAAGGTACTCACTAATGAATCTGTGAGTCCTAGAAATACAATGGAACGGATCCTATCCTGCGAATATCTACAGTACAAGGATAAAAGGACGAGCGACGAGTACTCCCAGGTTTGGACATGTCCCGTTTTAAACCTTGGCTCTTCGCCATTGCGCCACGTGCGCATTTGGGAAACGTAGCGCGTAACTGCTGGTTGGACGCGCTACGAGATGTTACCTCATCGTTCTGGGAAGAGGTGCGGGCCGCAGCCGCGCGCACAGCAACTGATCGCCGGCGAAGATGTACAGCGGCAGATGACAGTAGCTATCGTAGTAGCCGTGGAAGAACCGCTCCGGCTGATGGCGTAAAGCGGGATGTCGGTCGCATCCAGATCAAGCATCCTCTGGGCCGGCGGCGCGGCGTGCGACTCGAGGAAAAGATCCGTCAGCAGCCGGTCCAGGGCACGGGGTGAGTAGCCGATCTTGTGATAGCGGGCGGTACGGCCAGCCAGCTCCAGCCGGTTCAACGTGCCCTTGCCGGCCAACAAGGCCAGCAGTGGATCGCAGCGCAACTGCTCGTGGTCGTTGAGATCTTCATAGCCTGACCAGCAATGGCACGCGGCCATCGCCAAAGCAGCCCGCCACACGGCCCAGCAGATTGATCCGCCGATCCGCCTCGCGCAGCAGCAACACCCCGCCGTCGGTAGAGACTTGGCCGGCGGTGAACCCGGCCTCCACGCGGCGCGAAAAATGGGCTGTAAATTCGAAAGTTTCTTGGATACACTCTGTCAGCAAAGGCCGCTCCTTTTGCAGGTAATCAACTACGTCCAGACAACGCAGTTATGCCTGAAAAGAACGGCCTTTTGCCAGCTATTTTTCTCCTTCCCCCTCCCGTCGAGTTACTCCTGTGAGAAATGCGGGCTAGCGGGTCATCGCATAGTGGACCTGCTCCTCGATCGCCGCAACCTGCAAAGGCTCGCGGTGAGCGCGCACAAGTGCCGCGTTGACCCTGCTTAGCTCCGTGGTTTTGTACTGCTCCCAACTTTGGATCTTCTCGTGAGCGGCCTTGCTCATTTCATGGAAGATGACAAGGGCCTGCGAGGGGGCGGTACGATCGCCGCTCTCAACCATCCGCAAAGCCACGCCGAGTCCCGTGTTCGCCTGGGCAAGCCCTGCTTCCTCTCCCTCCTTTTTATCAGCCTGATCTTCGCTGCCTTTGATCTCCTGCAGCCTTGTGAGCGCGTCGTGGATGGCCTGGGTCAGGGAGGCGGTATTGTTTTCGCTATTCCCAGCCAGCTTCTTCAGTTGGCTTTCCACGCCCTCAAGTTCGGCCATAGCCTTGCGGCTGGATCGTGTTTGCACGTAGATAGAATCGGCCAGCGTGAACTGCTGCTCGAGGACCTGAAACGTAGGGGTCGCGCGCGGGTCCATGATGACGTGCAACCGCCGGTCCATGGTCATGCCATCCACCGACAGGCGCAGCTTGTATATCCCAGGCGCTACGCGAGGGCCTGGCGGCATGCCGGCCGAGTTTTCATCGTCGTCTCCCACACCCGTGCCGGAACCGCCCGCCGCTAGATCCCACACGAAGCGGTGTTCTCCGGAACCTGTTTCGAGAACCTGCGGCTTTGGAAACCATCGTTCGGCGATGGGTAGAAGGGGACGCTCGATGCTTGGTTTGTCCTGGCTCGAGAAGTGGCGGATCACACGGCCTTGCGCATCCAGTATCTGCAGTGAAACGTTCGTGGCGTCACTGCGAAGGTAGTAGTCGACGATGGCGCCATTTGGCGGATTGCTCGCCTGTGGTTCTTCCGGCGGCAACGGTGTACCGAGGAACCCGTCGTTATCCACGCGCACCGCCGCTGGAGGAGCATAGAGATACGCTTGCTCTCTTTGTGCCGCAGCGGCTTGGCGAAGTGGAGCAATATCGTCGAGCACCCAGAACGAGCGGCCGTGCGTGGCCAAAATCAGGTCGCTGCCGTTCACGTTCATGTCGCGAACAGAACTCACCGGCAGGTTGAGCTGCAACGGTTGCCAGTTGTCACCAGCGTCGAACGAGACATAGATGCCGAACTCTGTACCGGCGAAGAGCAGGTTGCGTTGTTCTGTGTCCTCGCGCACGGCTTGCAGAAAGTGGGTCGATGCAATGCCATTGACCGCAAGCTTCCAGCTCTTGCCAAAGTCGTGAGTGATGTATAAGTAGGGCTTTTGGTCATCCAGACGGTGCCGGTCGATCGCTGCATACACAGTCGCAGGATTGAAGTGCGAAGCCTCAATTAGGGAAATCTTGCTCCAGGGGGATAGCCCCGGCGGCGTAACATCGCGCCAGTTCTTTCCACCATCGGTCGTTAGATGGATACGCCCGGTATCTGTGCCCGCCCAGAGCAGATCAGCATTGAGAGGCGAGGGCGCAATGGTGTACACCACGCCGTAGCCTCGTTGTTCGGCATTTTCATTGGTCGCCGGCCCATTCTCATCGGTTCCGGAGACGGTGCCGGTCAAGTCCGGGCTGATCCGCTCCCAGTGCAGGCCGCCATCTACTGTCTTCATTACATACTGCGTACCGAGGTAGAGCGAACGTTTGTCGGCAGGCGAGAACACGAGCACAGGCGTCCACGGGTCACGGTAGCGGCGCTTATTGATCGGCAGGCCAAAGCCGCCGAGAGGCCACGGCGTGATGTTCTGGCTAAAGGCGGTGCGACGATCGAAGCGTTGTACGGTGCCATAGGTGCCTGAAAGGTAGATCAGGTTCTCGTCCTTCGGATCGACCGCGATATAGCCGCTCTCACTCCCACCGGGCAGAAACCAGTCGCGCGTATCCAGATGCCCGTGGTCGGACCGGCTGTACACACCGATCGATCCGCTGTCCTGCTGTGCTCCATAAATGATGTAGGGAAATCTATGGTCAGTGGTGACGTGATAAAGCTGAGCCGTCGGCTGGTTATACCAGGTTGTCCATGTCTTGCCGCGATCGAGACTAATTGTTGCGCCCTGATCCACGCCCAGCACGAGATGATTTGGGTTCTTAGGGTCTACCCAAACCTGGTGGTAGTCATCACCGCCTGGCGCTCCGCGCACAATCTGGATAGTCTTGCCACCGTCTTCTGTCCGGTAAAGCGCGACGTTGGGTATATAAAGGACGTCGGGATTGGTTGGATCGATGGCCAACGAATTGAAGTACCACGCGCGGCTGGTAAGGCGCGGGTCCGCGTTGACCAACATCCAGGTAGCCCCTCCATCGTCGGAGCGGTAGAGTCCGGAGTGGCCTGGGCAGTCGACTGTCGCGTATACACGGCGGCCGTCGGTGCTTACTGCAATGCCGGCTCGTCCCCACGCCCCTTCAGGGAGTCCGTGTCCGGAGATTTCAGTCCAGTGTGCACCTCCGTCGCTTGAGCGGTAGAGTCCATTCCCTGGACCTTCGAGAGGCGCATACGTGCTCCAGGTTGTGCGGTGCGCATTCCATGTCGCGGCGAAGAGCAACTGTGGCTGCGACGTAGCCATAGCAAGGTCTGCGATTCCGACAGACGGGCCCTTGTCGAGCACGCGCTGCCAATGGTCCCCAGCGTCCGTGGACTTGTAGACTCCCCGTTCATCGTTTGGCCCGTACGCGTGTCCCAGCACGCCCACGTACACCGTGTTCGCATCGGACGGATCAACCAGAATGCGACTGATCTGCCGCGAGTCATTGAGGCCGATGTGCTTCCATGTTGCCCCTCCATCATCGCTGCGATACATGCCGTCGCCCGAAGCAAGGTCCGAACGAATGTCGGACTCGCCTGTGCCGGCGTAAATAATCTTCGGATCGGAAGGAGCCACGACCAGGGCGCCAATCGAAGCGACGGGCTCGTTATCGAAGATCGGCTGCCACACTGTGCCCGCGTCCGTCGTCTTCCAAACACCGCCATCTACCGCGCCGAAAAAGAAGGTCCCGTCACTTCCAGGCACTCCACTTACGGCGACCACCCGTCCCGCGCGGAAGGGACCGACCAGCCGCCATTGCAGGCCGCTGAACAGCTTCGGCGAGAGCGCCTGTCCAGTTGTAGAAGGCACGTAAACAAAAACAGTCATCAACATCGAAAGCAGGCGCAAACAGCTCGGTAGGGCGGGACGGAAGTAGTTCATTGCTGATTCGATTGTCGAGCCGAACGACCCTGTAAGCAAGATGATGGATAACCGGCGCGGTTCGCACAGATGAGCCCCACCTGGATGTCGCCTGACGGGCCAGATACAAGCATGCCGCTGCTGAACCAGCGCATTCTCCGGTTGCCGTTATCAATCAGCGAAGCGCCCTGCCATCGATCAGTGTAAGGATTGCCGGACCTAGCAACGGAGACTTTCGTTTCCGAAACCAGATTGGCCGCGACATGGTCTTCCATTGGCGTCCTGACGCCAGTCAAAGTAGATGAACAGAAAGAACAACTTCTCTGTCTGTCCCAATCCTCGTCGATCTCATCTGTATGCTGTCGCTCCGCTTTACATAGGTCCAACATGGCCTTCACAAGGGAAAAAATCCATTGTGAGCGCGATTTGCCGTGTGTATACTTCTGCACGCTGCGTAGCGATACGGGAAAGCAACCACCGCCCACGTTCCCTCGCTTTTGCAGGTCAAACGGCCTTTTATCCCATCGATAGATGTTTTCAAAAACCATGATCGCGCTGGGGAATCTTTATGCAAACCAAAGCGTTCGCATTGAAAGCGCTCGCAGCCTTGTCGTTGTTCCTGCTGTTCACATGCGTCGTGGCGTCCGGCGATACTTCGCCCAATGTTACCGGCACATGGAATATCAGCGTAAGCGGCGAGGCCGGGAGTGCAAACCAAACGGTCGTATTGAAACAGGACGGGGATAAAATTACCGGCACTTTCAAAGGGCCCCGCCAGTCCGGCCCGCTCGAAGGCACGGTGGATGGGAACAATATCAAGTTCCATGTGAAGACGCACGTTCCTTTGGACTATACCGGCACTGTCGATGGCGACGCCATGAAGGGAACCATGTCCGGGCGCGGCAAATCGGGCGATTGGACAGCTACTCGCGCCAAGTAGCCGCCCAAGGAGCAAGGATGCCTACTCTCCCTTATGGTTCTCACTCACTCTTTCCAATCAATACGACGCAATACGACACAAACGAGGCGAATATGTCAAAACAAAGAATGCGTGCTCTAGCTTTGCTCGCTCTGGTCGCGAGCTTCTGCGTCATCGCTACCATACTTTCAAACGCCCAAGACGTGCGCACGAACTATATGCCTGGGACCGACTTCAGCAAATACAAGAGTTACCGCTGGGGTGCCATCGAAGGTGGCGCTCACCCGAATCAGATACTTGATGCAGAGATAAGGTCCGCAGTGGACAGCCAACTCGCCACAAAAGGCTTGAGCAGGACTGACAGCGAGAAATCCGATCTGGTAGTTACGTACCAGACCGCTGTCGATAAAGAGAAGCAATGGAATTCCTTCGGCGGGGGCGGCTTGCGTTGGGGCGGCATGGGTACGGCAACCAGTTCTGTGATCACCGTAGGAACCATCGTCTTGGATTTCTACGATCCTGCTGCCAAGGAATTGGTCTGGCAAGGGCACGCCGCAAAAGCTGTGGATACCAACAGCAATCAGGAGAAGAGCCAAAAGAATCTCGATAAGACAATGAGAAAGCTGCTCAAGGATTTTCCTCCAAAGAAAAAGCTAGCACTAGCGCGTCCATAACTGTGCCCAGCAGCACTCCTTCGCACCAAGCGGCGGCCACGTTTCCCAGGTGGTGGAATCCGAGCTAATTTAGTGGCTCCGGGCCGTCGCACAGACGACGGCCTGCATCCACTCCTGGACCTTTGCTACGATCTTCGTGACCCGACCACGGTCCAAGTGATCTTCCTCAATTGAATGCAGCGGAGACGTTCACCAATGCGACAATCGCCCTGGAATCAGACCCGCTGAAAACTCAGTGCGGGCCCATGGTTTATGAAGATGTCGCTCTGATTGATGCAACACGGTTCGATCCCTGGCCGGTGAGGACTCGGGAGTTTATCGTTCGGTCGATGCGACCACTAACCTCGGATTTGGCTCGGGCGGATTGAGCTCCGCGGTCAAATGCAGCACGTGCCCGATCAAAACCGCTAAGGTTGAGCGCGCACCACATCCAGAGTGGATGGGTCTGTTGAACGAAGGCTTTGCCCAGGGGCGTAGCCTCGTAGTCGACACGGATTGGGACCTGAACGGTCACAGTTCGTTTCTGGCTCACACCTTCGACACGATCCATCTGCCGCGAGAAACGCAAAGGACCGTCCATCGCAAGCTCGCTAAGCGCCCAGAGCGACCACTTGTCCGTGCCGCGAGAGATGATCTCGCGAATGACGGACTCCTGCGCGTCGCTGAGCGTGCTGCAAAGCGAAACTTTTATTTGACGGCACGTTCGTTGCTTGAACGGCGCCGTTCTCCTTGAAAATCTTAGATTTGGTTGACATCGTTGTCTCCTCTGCGCGGCTTTGTTACCTCAAGGTACCTGATTGCCTTTGGATACTGCAAGCCTGATTCTTAATATCAGAGGAGAAGCACCATGACGGATCGGAAAGTATGGATGGTGACGGGAAGTTCGCGCGGCGCCAAGGGCGAGCGCGGCCTGCCCATATTGAGGCAGAGGGCGTTCCTCCAGGGGTCGCCCTGGCAGCGATCCCAGTGCTGCTTCACCCAGGTCACTGGTTTCCTCTGCTGGTAGTGCTTCCTTTCACCGCTGTGGCCGTCGCATCGGCGGCAGCCCTAAGCAAATGCAGCCGCTTCTGGCCGGAGTATCCGAAACCGCTACGAGACTGGCAAGAGACAGAATTTCTTAGTCGCATTTCGGACACGACTCGCCCGCAAGTTTGAAGGGTATCAGGAGATGAACAATGCCTTGCTTGCAAAAAAATTACAAGCGGGAAGACAACGCAAATCGATATGCGACGAGTGAGGACTTTTGCAGAGTCTTCAGTGATGAGCTTGATAGCCTTTACCAGCTTTCTTTCTTTCTGACCGGAGATCACGAGAAAGCGGAGAGATGCTTTCTTGTCGGTCTCGAAGACTGTTCCCGGGCGAACGCCGTGTTCAGGGACTGGGCTCTTTCCTGGGCGAAGCGCAGGATAATTCAAATTGTAATCTGTGAAATGCGGCCTCGTCCACATCGTAATAGGTCGTCCTCGGCCGAGCCTATCTTCCGCTACAGTAGAGAACTGCCGAACTTTCGAGGCGGCCACTTCAAGACCGAGGCTGTATTAGCACTTGAAGATCTCGAGCGATTCGTCTTCGTGATCTCTGTTCTGGAGCGATACTCCGATTGTGAGTGTGCAGTGCTTCTTGATTGCTCGCTTTCAGAGGTCCGGCTGGCCCGTACACAAGCCATTTTGCAAATCATGAAATCAGGTCAAGAGGTCAGAAAACGTA